>CAYXMK010000024.1:0-927 GCA_964465905.1 uncultured Ignavibacteriaceae bacterium
TCAAGGACATTGACTTCTTCAGTCTCTGCGAGCATCACCTCCTCCCGTTCTATGGGAAGTGCCATATTGCGTACATTCCGAACGGGAAGATCATCGGACTGAGCAAGCTCCCGCGCATTGTTGAGGTGTTCGCTCGGCGCCTGCAGGTGCAGGAACGCCTGACGCAGGAGATCGCGGATACGATCGCGGCGTACCTGAAGCCGAACGGCGTGGGTGTCGTCATGGAGGCGCGGCACCTCTGCATGATCATGCGGGGGGTCGAGAAACAGAACTCCATCGCGACGACCAGCGCAATGCTGGGGATCTTCCGGTCGGATGAGAAGGCCCGGCTGGAATTCCTTACGCTGATCGACCGCAAGGGGGATTGACGCGATGAAGGGAAGCACATCTCGCGTGACGATCATCAGCGGCGCCGGTTCCGGCATCGGCGAGGCGACGGCAGAGCTCTTTGCCTTGCGCGGCGATCACGTGGTCCTGCTGGGCAGACGCCTGGGCGCGCTGCGCGGGCTTGCCGACCGCATTCGCGAGCAGGGAGGCAGCTGTGAAGTGCACCGCTGCGACGTCCGCCATGCCGCGCAGGTGCACGCCGCGGCGGCTGAGATTCTCCGTGGTCACCGCACCATCGACATTCTGATCAACAATGCCGGCACGACGTCCTTCAAGCCCATCGCGAGGACGTCCGTGAAGGAGTTTGATGACATCGTGGACACCAACTTGCGCGGGCCGTTCCTGCTGACGCGCGCATTCCTCCCGCGGTTCATTCGACAGAAGGAGGGATTGGTCCTGAATATCCTCTCCCATGCGGCCCGGCAGGTGTACCCGGGTTCCGGTGCCTACGCGGCTTCCAAGGCCGGCGCGGAAGCGTTCATGAACGTCTTGCGCGCGGAACTGCGGGAACAGGGGCTTCGCGTCGTGAATGTGTTCCCC
>CAYXMK010000024.1:937-8103 GCA_964465905.1 uncultured Ignavibacteriaceae bacterium
CCGGAGCTGTCCTTACACCGATCTGGCACCCTCGCCACCAGCGAGCGTATGCCCATCGCATGATGCGGCCCGCGGACATCGCCACCGCCCTCTACTTCATCTCAACGCAACCGCGGTCCGTGATGACGGAGGAAATGGTGATTCGCCCTCAGGGAGGAGACCTGAAAGTTTGAAACTGCAGGGACAGGTGGCGCTGGTGACGGGCGCCGGACGGGGCATTGGGAGATCGGTAGCCCTTGCGCTGGCGCGGGAGGGTGCGGCGGTTGTCCTGGCCGCGCGAACGATCTCCGAGTTGGACACTGTCCGACGCGAATCGGAAGACCTTGGCGTCAGGACTGTTTCCGTTCCCACGGATCTGACGGACGACCGGCAGGTGGAATCCCTGTTCCAAACGGTCGATCGGGAGTTCGGTCAGCTCGACATGCTCATCAACAACGCGGGGATCGGAAGGTTCAGTTCCGTACGCGAGATGAGGATGGACGATCTGGATGCGATGTGGAACCTCAACGTGCGGGCTGCAGTCAAATGCTCCCAGGAAGCGATCCGTCGGATGGAGCCGCGGCGCTCGGGCACGATCGTTCAGATCTCTTCGCTGGCGGGGAAGAACGCGTTCGTCGGTGGGGCGGCCTATGCCGCAACGAAATGGGGCCTCATGGGTTTCTCGAAATGTCTCATGCTGGAGGCGCGTGAGCAGAACGTCAGGGTGGTAATCGTCTGCCCGGGATCCGTTGGCACGTCGTTCTCGACGAAACCGAAGGACCCCGGTCAGACGGAAAAGATCCTCACACCGGACGATGTTGCCAGCGCGGTGGTGGCCGCTGTTTCACTTCCGGCAAGGGCGATGATGAGCGAAATCGATCTGCGGCCCACCACGCCAACCTGATGCCGTCTTGACTCTAGCGCCTGCGCCACCCGCGGGGAAAATCCGTGCGTTCCTGCATCAAGCGGGCCGCGGCCTGCCTCCCGGCGAATTGAAGGGCCCTCTTCCAGACCTTCTGTTGTTCCGCCGTCAGCAGCTTGTTCACCTGAAACCAGTGTTTGATCCAGATCTGCTTGCCTGCCGCTTGAATGGACGCGATGTCTGCGACTTTCTGCGCGATGGCCTTCTCATCAGGAGTTTCTGTGCGCAGCAGGCGCTGGAGCTCCAACCGTTCGGATGCGAGCTTGGATCGGTTCGCGATCTGTTCCTTCAGCATCTGGTCGCGAAGATCGTCCAGCTGCCGTTGCTGGCTCTCCGTCAGGTTCAGGTCCTGCAGAAACCTGCCCCCCGGCCGATCCATCGGGGCATGAAAGCGGTCGCCGCGGGGCTGACTGGATGCCGTGGAGACGAGCCCGACGGTAAGAAGAAGTGCGACGAGAATGCGTTTCATGGCTTTGACTCCTCTCCTCTTTGTGCGTGCATCTTTGACACATCGGGGGGCGGGAAGTTTAACTCCGGCGCGGACGTCTGCAGCGGCCGCAGGAGCGCTGGCTCCGTTCTTGAATCCCTGAGCGCTGTACGGTATATTGAGAACAGCGTATGCAGATTCTGAGATCCAGGATTGCATTGTTGGCCGTCCTTCTGACGGCTCTCCTCTCCCTCGGCGGGTGTGCGGTCACTCGAGCGATCGGGGACGCCATTGCTTCCGCCTACGACAATACCATTGCGTACTTCAACGTTTACTACAACGCCGACCGGCTCTTCGGAGAAGCAGAAGCGGAATTCCTGGCGGCCGAGCAGAGTGCACGAGCCAGGTCCCCTCTCGCCCCTCCCACCCCCGTGGCAGTGCCGGCCGGCGCACGCCAGAAGCTGACAACCGTCATCGATAAGTGCTCCAAGATCCTCTCCCTGCATACGGAGAGTTCCCTTGTGGATGATGCTCTCCTGCTTGTGGGCAAATCCTACTACTATCTCGGTGAGTACGTCAAGGCCGAGCGGAAGTTCGCAGAGCTCCTGCTGCAGTTTCCTGACGGACCGACCGCACTGGAGGGGCAGCTCTGGCTGCTGCAGGTCCTTGAGCGTCAGGGGAAACTCGGTGAGGCCATGGTGACGGGGGAAGATCTGCTCGCAAAGGCTCAGGAGCGAGGAGAGGACCGGACCGCCGGTCGTGCGGCTGCGGCTCTCGGGGCTGTGAGTCGCGCCGACGGGAATCCGGATCGGGCTCTCGCGTACTATCGCAGTGCTCGGGAGAACCTCGGAGGAGAAGAGCGGGTGGATGTCGCGGTGAAGATGGCGGAGATCCGCCGCGAGCAGGGAGACCTGGCGGGGGCAAGAGAGTCGTACAGCGAAGCCCTGCGCATGACCTCCGATGCCGCCAGCCGCTTCGTCGCGGGTGTCCAACTGGTGCGCATCCTGCGAGATCTTGGACAGCACGAAGACGCGCTCCGCCTCGCAGACGAACTGGCTGAGGACTACCTTCTCATTCCCTACGTCAAGGAGCTTCGGCTTGAGCGTGCTCGTACCCTGGCGGCCCAGGGGCGGTTTGCGGAAGCTGAGGCCGCATATACCGATATCGATACGACCAGCAGCCGGACGGAGGTCGGGGCGCGCGCTGCGTTTGAGCTCGGCGGACTCCTGGAACGTCGCCTGGCGGACTACCCGCGTGCAAGGGCGGCGTACGGTCGGGCACTCCTCGCAAATGTGGTCGATATTGCCCCAACGGCAAAGGCGCGGGAGTCGGCCCTCGGACGGTACCTCGCGCTCTCCGAGGCGCGCGCGCGGATCGACAGCGTGCTCGCCGTGGATGAAACGCCTCGGGCGCCGCTCCCTGATTCGGTTGATGTCCAGCCCCCGGTGGTTGCGCGTGATTCCCTCCGTGCCGTCCGACTCCAGACGGTCTTCCAAATCGCGGAGATCTTCGCGTCAGAGCTGGAAGTGCCGGATTCCGCCCTCGTCTGGTACCGGGTGATCATCGAAAGCGATACGAATCTGAACCGGCGCTCGCGGGCATTGTTCGTTGCTGCCGAAATCCTCTCCGATCGTTCCACGGCTGACCAGGAGCAGAGCAGGGCGTACTACGAGCAGATTCTCGAAGAGAATCCCCGATCTCCCTTTGCCGCGGTGGCGGCAGAGCGGCTGGGCCGGCAGCGCGACGCGTTGGCGGCAGACCCCGCCGAACGTCAGTATGCACAGGCAGAAGCTGAGCTGGAAGGAGGGAAGGTCAAGGAAGCTCTCCAAACCTTCTCGTCCATTTTCCGCAATCACCCTGAGTCCCCTCTGGCTGCCAAGAGTCTGTACACGGCTGGATGGATCTACGAGCATCGGCTCCAGCAGGCTGACAGCGCCCTGGCACAGTACCGGCAGCTGGTGGACCTCTACGCGTCCAGCCGCTATGCTCAGGCCGTGCGGCAGCGGATCGGGCCGGCGAGCGAGTCCGTTCCTGCCGACACGACTTCTCTGCCGGCAGTGCAGGCGCCCGACGATACAGACCGTCCGCGGGGCGAGCGCGGGACTCTGCGGGAACGCGCTCTACCGCCGGGTCGCGCAAAGACCGATGAGAGGAAAGACTAGTGGAGCGGATCTCGCCCCGGATGATCAACGACGTCGTCACTCTTGCCAGCCGGCAGGAGATTGCCGACGGGATCTTCGTCCTGACCTTCACCTCTTCCGAACTTGCCGCCCGTGCTCAGCCCGGCCAGTTTGTCAATGTGCTGGCCGGTGATGGGTGTGGCCCGTTCCTCCGCAGGCCGTTCAGTATTTCCCGCGTGGAGGGAAGCTCCGTCGAACTGCTCTTCAACGTCGTGGGCCACGGCACGCGCTTCCTGGCGTCCCGCCGTCCCGGAGATCAGCTCGATGTCCTTGGCCCGCTCGGCACACCGTTTCATGTCGACGGAACGTTTACGACCGCCCTTCTGGTCGGCGGCGGCCTCGGTGTGGCCCCGCTTCCCCTCCTCACGGAGACGTTGGCTCGGAGCGGAAAGGAGGTTGTGACCTTCCTGGGTGCCCGCACGAAGAATCAGATCGTGACCCGGGGATTGCAGAATGTCCAGGTCTCGACAGACGATGGTTCAGCGGGATTCCGCGGAACCGTGGTGGGCCTCCTGACATCGTACCTGGATCGGCACGAGACCGGGCGCAGCAAGATCTTCGGTTGCGGACCGACCCCCATGCTGCGGGCTCTGCAGACCGTCGCGATCCAGAGAGAGCTGCCGTGTGAGATATCCCTCGAGGGGGATATGGCGTGCGGTATCGGTCTCTGCCAGGGATGCCCGGTGGAGCGCACAGGGGAGGGGAAGAAGTACGCGCTCGTCTGCACCGACGGCCCGGCCTTTGAATGCCGGGAGGTGAACCTGCGATGAGTCTGACGACGTCGTTCACGCTCAGGGGAGTAACGTTCAAGAACCGCGTCCTGGTCGCTTCCGGCACGTTCGGGTACGGCGACGAAGTGAAAGATCTCGTCGACGTCAACCGGCTCGGCGGCATCGTCACGAAATCCCTCTCGTGGAAGCCGAGGGATGGCAACCCGCCTCCGCGGATCGTCGAAACACCCTCCGGTATGCTGAACTCCATCGGACTGGCGAACATCGGTGTTCACCGGTTCGTTCAGGAGAAACTGCCGTACCTCCGGAACCTCCAAACAGTCACCGTCGTCAACATCGCGGCGAGCACGGTGGAGGAGTACTGCCGTGTGCTCGAATTCCTGGAAACCCAGGAAGGTGTAGGAGCGTATGAGATCAACGTCTCATGCCCCAATGTGAAGGAAGGGGGTCTGAACTTCGGAACGGACCGCGCCATGGTGGGACTGATCACCCAATCCCTCCGACCCCTGACGCCAAAACCGCTGATCATCAAGCTGACGCCGAACGTGACCCACGTTTCGGAGTTTGCCCGCGCCGCCGAAGATGCCGGCGCGGACGCGGTGTCTCTCATCAACACGTTGATCGGCATGTCCGTCAATGTACGCACCCGGAAGCCCAGGCTGTCGACCGTCACCGGAGGGCTCTCCGGACCTGCCATCAAACCGGTGGCGCTTGCCAAAGTCTATGAGGCCTCGCAAGCCGTCAAGATTCCGGTGATCGGTATCGGGGGAATTCGGACGGGGGAGGATGCCGCCGAGTTCCTGCTTGTCGGGGCTACGGCTGTTCAGGTCGGCAGTTACAACTATGTGCGCCCTGCGGCCGCCCTGGAGGTCATCGATGGTCTCCATGCTCTCGCCCGCGAGCAGGGGTGCAGGGATGTGGGGGAGATGGTGGGCAAGCTCGATGCGAAGCTGGAATTCTCCGTCCTTCAATCGTGGCTGTGATCTCGCCTCAAGCCGGTTTCACGTCCTACCCTGAAGCCCTGCGGTACCTCTACGGGCTACAGACCCGCGGGATGAAGTTCGGGCTCCGCGGCATTCGGCGACTTCTGGCGTCGATGGGGCATCCGGAGCGAAACCTGCGCACCGTGCACATCGCCGGCACCAACGGCAAGGGCTCCACGGCTGCCATGATCGCCTCTATCTTCACCGCAGCGGGTTACCGCGTAGGTCTCACCACGTCACCTCATGTGCTCGATTTCACAGAACGTATCCGCATCGACGGCCGTCCGATTCCCCGGCGGGAGGTCATGAAGATGCTGGGGGAGATGCGCGGGGATGTGGATCACAATCGGAACACGTTCTTTGAAGCAGCGACGGCGATGGCCTTCCGGTACTTTGCGGATCAGAAGGTCGATCTTGCTGTCGTGGAAACGGGACTGGGAGGGAGACTGGACGCAACAAACGTTCTTGTTCCCCTTGTTTCCGTGATTACGACCATTTCGCTCGACCATACACAGTTGTTGGGGAAATCCCTGCGTTCGATTGCCCGTGAGAAGGGGGGAATCATCAAGCGAAGGGTGCCGTGTGTGTTGGGCTCGCTTCCGCCCTCCGCCAGGAGCGAGATTGTGGGAATAGCCCGGTCCCGCAGGGCACCAGTCTTCGACGCCTCTGCTGTCGACGTTCGGGTGAAGTCGCATTCGCTCTCGGGCACGCTCTTCGATCTTGCCGGCGACCGATGGAATCTGCGCGGCGTCCGCCTTTCGCTTCCTGGTCTGTTTCAACTGAAGAATGTCCGGATTGCCGTCGTGGCAGCGGACCTTGCGGCGGCGAAGCTGGGGATCAGCCTGTCCGAGACCGCTCTGCGGAACGGATTTCGCGCAATCAGGCGCTTGAGCGGAATCACTGCCCGGCTTCAGCTGGTCCGGCGCCGCCCTCCCGTGCTGTGCGATGTTGCCCACAATCCGGAAGCTACGCGGGCGTTGGCGACGGCGCTCCGGGCGCAGGGTTGGTCGAAACTGACCACGGTCTTCGGCGTGATGGCGGACAAAGATGCGCGGGGCATCCTGCGGGCGCTCAAGGGTATCGCTTCGAACATGATTGTCGTGAGCCCCCGGACGCCACGTGCGCGGCCGGCGGCGGACCTGGCACGAATGTGCCGGGCGCTGAACCTGCGGGCAATGGTCGGCGGGGGCGTTGCAGAGGGACTGTCGGCGGCACTGCAGAAGTCGTCCGGCGTGCGGCCTGTGCTTGTGACGGGTTCGTTTTTCGTGGTGGGGGAGGCGCTGGCCGCTCTCCGCGGGAAAAAGTACTTGACAATCAATCAGTGATGGCCTATATTACTCGTGGACATGGACTTCGGTCGTTCCATTCCGCCAGTTTGCCAGCCGTCGCACTTCTAGTCTAATCACCGTATTCTCCCAACCTGTTGTTCGAGACCTCGAAGACGAACGTTGTGTTTTCCGGCGCTGCCGAAGCCATTGTGA
Source organism: uncultured Ignavibacteriaceae bacterium (assembly GCA_964465905.1). GTDB lineage: Bacteria > Bacteroidota > Ignavibacteria > UBA10030 > UBA10030 > CAYXMK01. Next base: position 7,641 of record CAYXMK010000024.1, read on the forward strand.
TTCCCACTCTTTCATTCATTTCTCCAAGGTAGTACCCCCATGGCAATGGACATCACGGAGTTGAAGTCCAAGAAGATCGCTGAGCTGAACAATATTGCGAAAGAGCTCAACATCATCGGCTACAGCGACCTTCGCAAGCAGGATCTCATCTTCAAGATCCTGGAGGCACAGACCGAGAAGGACGGCTTGAGTTTCAGCAAGGGTGTGCTCGAGGTGCTCCCTGACGGGTACGGATTCCTCCGTTCGGTCGACTACAACTACCTCCCCTCGCCGGACGACATCTACGTTTCACCCTCGCAGATCAAGAAGTTCGGGCTCCGCACGGGTGATACCGTCAGCGGTCAGGTGCGTCCCCCCAAAGAGGGGGAGCGGTTCTTTGCCCTCCTGCGCGTCGAGGCTGTGAATGACGATCATCCGGACGTTATCCGGGAACGGGTGCTGTTCGACAACCTGACGCCGCTCT
>CAYXMK010000024.1:8113-20166 GCA_964465905.1 uncultured Ignavibacteriaceae bacterium
AGGAGCGTCTGAAGCTCGAGACGGTGCCGGGGGAATACTCGATGAGGATTCTCGATCTGCTGGCGCCCGTCGGGAAGGGTCAGCGAGGCATGATCGTGTCGCCGCCGAAGGCCGGCAAGACGATCCTTCTCCAAAAGATGGCCAACAGCATCACGCGCAACCATCCCGAGGTCAAGCTCATTGTGCTGCTGATCGACGAGAGGCCTGAAGAGGTCACGGATATGGAGCGGACGGTGAACGCCGAGGTTGTCAGCTCGACGTTCGACGAGCCGCCGGAGCGGCACGTGCAGGTGGCCGACATGGTGCTGGACAAGGCGAAGCGTCTCGTGGAGGCGCGGCGCGACGTTGTTGTGCTGCTGGACAGCATCACGCGTCTTGCCCGCGCGCACAACACCGTGGTGCCTCACAGCGGGAAGATCCTCTCCGGCGGTGTGGATGCAAACGCCCTGCACCGTCCCAAACGGTTCTTCGGGGCGGCCCGGAATATCGAGGAAGGGGGGAGCCTGACCATCATTGCGACGGCTCTCGTGGAGACCGGCAGCAGGATGGACGAAGTGATCTTCGAAGAGTTCAAAGGCACGGGCAATATGGAAATCGTGCTCGACCGGAAGCTGAGCGACCGGCGCGTCTTCCCCGCCATCGACGTGAACCGCTCAGGAACCCGCAAGGAAGAGATCCTGCTGGATCAGGAGGAACTGAACAGGGTCTGGATCCTGCGAAAACTCCTCAGCGACCTCACGCCGGTTGAGGCCATGGAATTCGTCCTCGAAAAGATGCGGGGAACGAAGTCGAACAAGGAATTCCTCAAGTCGATGAGCGCGTAGCGCAGTTCGGCAGGACGCTTTCTCTGGTGCAGGCGTCGACCTGAGGTCCATCCATCTATCCCACAAAGGTTGCTATGCAGAAGACAGTGCGTGAAGCCGTGCTGGCAGGGGCATGCCGTACGCCGATCGGCTCGTTTCTGGGGACCCTCAGCGCGCTGACGGCGCCGCGTCTGGGGGCCGTCGTCGTGGCTGAGGCGGTGCGCCGGGCGGAGCTCCAGCCCGCCGCGGTGGACGAGGTGATCATGGGGAATGTGCTCTCCGCTGGAGTCGGACAGGCGCCCGCCCGCCAGGCAGCCCTCTTTGCCGGATTTCCCGATTCAATACCCTGCACGACGGTGAACAAGGTGTGCGGATCCGGCCTGAAGGCCGTCATGCTGGCGTCCCAAGCCGTTCAGGTCGGCGATGCCGACGTGATTGTTGCCGGCGGCATGGAGAGCATGTCGAACGCCCCGTATCTGCTTTCGCGCGCCCGGACCGGCTACCGGATGGGACACGGACAGCTCCTGGACAGCATGGTCAGCGACGGATTGTGGGATGTCTACAACGACTTCCACATGGGGAGCGCCGCAGAACTGTGTGCCCGCGAGTGTGCGATTCCGCGCGAGGCCCAGGATGCGTTCGCGGTGATGAGCTACCGCCGCGCACAGGAAGCCGTCCAGGCGGGAAAGTTCCAGGAGGAAATCGTGCCTGTCCGTGTCGCGGAGAAGGGAGGTGAAACCGTCGTCGATCGGGATGAGGAGCCGTTCAAGACGAACTTCGACAAGATCCCGATCCTGAAGCCGGCCTTTCAGAAGGACGGAACCGTGACAGCCGCCAACGCTTCGAAGATCAACGACGGCGCTGCCGCGGTGGTGGTCCTGGCGGCCGAACGAGCGCGGGACATGGGCCTCCGTCCGATGGCCCGGATCATCGCCTCGGCCTCCTCGGCGAAGAAACCGGAGTGGTTCACGACTGCGCCTGCCGATGTGATCACAAAAGTACTCTCCATTGCCGGCATGGAAAAGGACTCGATCGACCTGTTTGAAATCAACGAGGCGTTTGCGGTTGTGACGCTGGCCGTCAACGGGCTTCTGGGGCTTCCACCTGAGAAGGTGAATGTGAACGGCGGTGCTGTGGCGCTGGGACATCCGATCGGTGCCAGTGGAGCGCGGATCCTCGTGACGCTCCTCCATGCCCTCCGGCAGCGGCGGAAGCGTTTCGGGATGGCGGCCATCTGCATCGGTGGGGGAGAGGCCGCAGCAATGATCGTGGAACGACTGGACTAACGAAAGGAATCTCTGATGGGAAACGTGCCCGTTTCGTCGGTGCTGGTCGTCGGGGCCGGGACGATGGGTAACGGCATTGCCCATGTCTTTGCCCAGTACGGCTGCGATGTGGTGCTCGCCGACCTCCGGCAGGAGTACCTCGATCGCGCGGTCCGGACGATCGGCGAGAACCTCGATCGGCAGGTGAAGAAAGGGACGCTGACAGGAGAGCAAAAGTCGGCCACGCTTGGCCGTCTTCGGACGTCCCTCAACATTGCCGACGCGGCGGCTTCGTCGGACTTCATCGTCGAGGCTGTTGTTGAAGACGTCGCGGTCAAGACAACACTCTTTCGCACGCTGGACGACGCGGCCCGACCCGGCGTGATTCTCGCCTCCAACACCTCCTCCATTTCACTGACGGAACTCGGTGCGGCCACGCGCAGGCCCGACCTCGTGGTCGGCATGCACTTCATGAATCCGGTTCCCGTGATGAAGCTCGTCGAAGTGATCCGGGGCCTCGCGACTTCTGAAGAAACAGTGCGGAGCGTCCGACGCATCGCAGAAGCTCTGGAGAAAGTGCCTGTGGAGGTGAACGACTACCCGGGATTCATCTCGAACCGGATCCTCCTCCCGATGCTCAACGAGGCGATGTACTGCGTCATGGAAGGAGTCGCCACTCCCGAGTCCATTGATACCGTGATGAAGCTCGGCATGAACCATCCCATGGGTCCGCTGACCCTGGCCGATTTTATCGGACTGGATGTCTGTCTTTCGATCATGGAAGTCCTCCACCGGGGTCTGGGAGATCCGAAGTACCGTCCGTGTCCGCTTCTCCGCAAAATGGTTGCCGCGGGTCACCTCGGGCGCAAGTCGGGGCGGGGCTTCTATGAGTATGCGAAGCCGGCCGGAGGTGTGTCATGATCCCTCCTTTCACGGAAACGCACCTGCTGATCCAGGAAACCGCCCGGCGTTTTGCTGACGAGGAACTGGCCCCGACGGCTGAGCAGCGCGATGAGAAAGAGGAATTTCCCGCCGAGGCCGTTCGGAAGATGGCCGAGCTCGGCTTCATGGGGATGATGGTGTCCGAGCGCTACGGCGGGGCCGGGCTTGACACCATCGCGTACGTGCTCGCCATGATCGAGATTTCACGCGCCGATGCCTCCGCAGGCGTCATCATGTCGGTCAACAATTCGCTGGTCTGTTGGGGACTGGAGGAGTACGGCTCGGATGGGCAGAAGGAGAAGTACCTTCGAGATCTGGCGTCGGGCAAGAAGCTCGGTGCCTTTGCCCTCTCAGAGCCCGAGGCGGGAAGCGATGCCACCAACCAGCGGACGACGGCGCAACGGGACGGCGACATGTACGTCCTCAACGGAACGAAGAATTGGATCACAAATGGATCGACGGCGGATGTCGTGCTCGTGATGGCGGCGACGGACCGGTCAAAGGGGGCAAAAGGCGTCAGTGCCTTCATCGTCGAAAAGAATACTCCCGGCTTCTCCGTCGCGAAGAAAGAGAGGAAACTGGGCATCCGCAGTTCTGATACAGTCTCCCTCTCATTTCAGGAATGTCGTGTGCCGGCGGAAAATCGGATTGGAGAGGAGGGGTTCGGCATGAAGTTCGCCCTGAAGACCCTCGATGGGGGTCGGATCGGCATCGCCGCTCAGGCGGTCGGGATTGCTCAGGCGTCTCTGGACGCTGCCGTACGCTACAGCAAAGAACGGAAGGCGTTCGACCATCCGATCGCTGAATTCCAGGGTATTCAGTTCAAACTCGCCGAAATGGCGACGAACCTTGAAGCCGCCCGGCTTCTCACCCTGCAGGCGGCTCTGCTGAAAGACCAGCGTCGTGAGTACGGAGCTGCGGCCGCAATGGCGAAGCTCTTCGCCTCGAGAGTCGCGGTGGAGAACGCTCTGGAGGCGATCCAGATTCACGGCGGCTATGGATACGTGCGGGAATATCACGTCGAACGCTATCTGCGCGATGCCAAGATTACAGAGATCTATGAGGGAACATCGGAGATTCAGAGGATCGTTATCGCCCGGTCGCTGCTGCGCTAGGGACAGCTGCTGCGAAGGTGTACGTCCACGAGGCGATCGAGAGATCGCCTCGCGCATGTACAGGCGGGGGGTGCTACAGATACTTCACGAAACGATTGCGGCGGTCGACGAGCACGTTGCGTGGTTTTCCCGGTTTGCGCGCACAGGTCTCAAAGGCCATGATGATCACCTCCTCACCTTTTGCGATGAGGTGTGCTGCGGCGCCGTTCATGCAAATCGTCCCGGAGTTCTTCGTGCCCTTCATGACATACGTCTCAACGCGGTTCCCGCTGGTGTTGCTGGCGATGAGCACTTTTTCGTACTCCAGCAGACCGGCCTTCTCCATCAGCGCTGCGTCGATCGTGACGGAACCAACGTAGTCAACATTGGCTTCGGTGACCCGAGCCTTGTGGATTTTTGAGCGGAGGAATGTCCTCATGGTCAACGGGGGTTTGGAAGCGATGCAACGTCACGTTCAACATAGCGAGATGTTTGCGCAAAGGCAACGAGGGGAGGGGGGAAGATGAAACTGCGGAATGGATTGCGTCAGGGCTGGCCGGTTGTATTTCGGACGAAGATTTGGTAAACTTCGTCATCTATGCGCATTTTCTGCCTCATCGTGCACGCGATTCAGGCGGCAGCACTGATCTTCCTCCCGCAGGACGCGACGCCGGATTCCGGTCTCACGCTGCTTGCCCGAATCGGCGGCGGCATTACGCCGAAATCCGTTCTCTACGCCGGCCGCGGCCGTTTCTTCGCGCAGAATATGATGTACCGGCACACCGTGACGGTGTACGACAGAGATTTCCGGCTTCTGGGGACAATTTCCGACCGCGTACCGGGAGCTCTGATCGACTCCAGCCGCGCCTCTGCCACCTATCGCGGTGCTCCCGTGGAGGCCGCTGCATCTCACGAGGGGCGCTACGTCTGGGTCACAAACTACCTCATCTCGGGTCCGGGCTTCACGAATCCCGGCAACGACACCTGCGAAAGCGATCCGCGTCCGTTCGACGAGAGTTTTCTGTATCGGATTGATACGGAGCAGCTGCGCGTCGACCGGGCTGTCCGCGTTGGTTCGGTCCCAAAAGTCGTGGCCGTAACGCCGGACAACCGGCTTGCCCTGGTCAGCAACTGGTGCGGAGGGAGCGTGAGCGTGGTCGATCTGGACGCGGCGAAAGAAGTGCGTCGCATCAAGGTGGGACGCTACCCCAGGGGAATCGTTGTGGAACAAGGGGGTCGCCGGGCGTTCGTCGCGGTGATGGGGTCGTACGACATTGCAGTGATGGATCTGGCCGACTTCCGCGTCTCGTGGTTGCGGGGTATTGGACGTTCGCCGCGGCATCTTGTCTTGGATCCGGGTGGCAGATTCCTCTATGCATCTCTCAACGGCGACGGAAAGGTCGTGAAGGTGGATCTGACATCGGGGAAGGTCGTCTCCGCCGTTGCGACCGGCGCCGCGCCGCGCAGCATGGCTGTGTCCCCTGACGGACGGTACCTCTACGTGGCGAACTATGAATCGAATACGCTGAGCAAGATCCGAACCGACGTTCTCAGGGTGGTGCAAACCGTACCCACGGATCACCATCCGATCGGGGTCGCCGTCGATCCCGAGACCCTCCGCGTGTGGGTTGCCTGCTATTCAGGAACGATCTTGGTATTTCAGGATTCACCAGAAGAAGGGAGATCATCATGAAGCGGACTCTGACCGTTGTGGGCGTCGTTCTCGCCGTGCTGCTCGTTGGTGCGCTGGTGGTGGTGGGTTGGGGTGTGTCAGTCTACAACCGGATCGTATCGGCGGACGAAGGAGTGAAGTCCGCATGGAGCCAGGTGGAGAACCAGTACCAGCGTCGCTACGACCTCGTGCCCAACCTCGTCGAAACCGTCAAGGGATTCGCGAAACAGGAACGCGAGGTGCTCGAGAATGTGACGGCGGCCCGCGCCCGGGTAGGTCAGCTCACCGTCACGCCCGAGGTCCTGCGGGATCCCGAGGCCTTCTCACGCTTCCAGCAGGCGCAGGATGGGTTGAGTTCCGCCCTCTCACGGCTTCTGGCAGTGGTCGAGAACTACCCGCAGCTCCGATCGAATGAGAACTTCCTGACCCTGCAGGCACAGCTGGAGGGGACGGAGAACCGTATTGCCGTGGAGCGACGCCGGTTCAATGAGAGCGTACAGAACTTCAACACCCTCATCCGCCGCTTTCCCGGGACGATCATCGCGGGGATCGCGGGTTTCCGTGAAGCGGAGTACTTCCGTTCCGTGAGCGGGGCAGAGCAACCGCCGCAGGTCCGATTCTGATGCGCAGGTGCATCACACTGCCGGTCGCCTTCATGATGCTGGCAGCATTGCCCGGACCGGCTCTTGCCTTTCAGCAGGTGCCTCTGATGCTCACGAAGCACGTGACGGATCAGGCCGGACTGTTGAGCGCGACAGAACGGTCGGAGTTGGAAGATCTGTTGAGCCGCTTCGAAGCAGAAACATCGACGCAGATTGCCGTTCTCATCCTCGCGGATCTCGGCGGACGGGCGGCAGAAGAGGTGTCGATGGAGGTCTTCGAGGCGAACAGGATCGGCCAGAAGGGGAAGGACAACGGCGTTCTCCTGCTGGTGGCGCTGCAGGAACGGACGGTGAGGATCGAGGTGGGATACGGTCTGGAGGGGGTGCTCTCGGACGCGCGCAGCGCCCTCATCATCGAACGAGAACTGAAACCCTCGTTCCGGCAGGGGGCGTACGGAGAGGGGATCCGGAAGGCTGTTGCGGCGATCATCGAAACGACGAAGGGGGAGTACCGTGCAGACGATGCCCCGCGTCCCGGCAGGACGATCGGCATGTTCCTCCTCCTGCTTGTGCTCATTCTCTTCACCTCGGCTCTCAGGTTGCGCCGTGCAACGAGGGGTCCGTTCATCGCTGGCAGAGGATGGTCGGGACATACCGGCTGGGCGTCGGGTTCGGGAAGCCGCAGCTGGGGGGGAGGTGGTTGGAGCGGAGGGGGAGGATTTGCCGGCGGGGGCGGAGCAACGGGTCGATGGTAGGAACTGATGGCTTCGAGAAAGACACAGAGAACCCGCAACGGCGGCAAGACTCATGGCCGGCTCGGGAGAACGCGGGCTGGCGGAGCCCGGGCGCAACGTGATCGGCCCATGCCGCTGGATGCGGAAGGCCGTCCTCAGCAGGGGGGCGTCGATCCCACAGCGACCGAACTGTCGCGATACCGCCTCATGCTCGATGCACTCCCCATCGGCGCCGCGATGGTTCATTCCTCGGTGATCGTGTATGCCAACAACCACTTCGTCCGGATGCTGGGGTACAGCTCGCGGCAGGAAATCGTCGGAACGCATTTTTTGATGCTGGTGGATCGGGGATCGCGGAAGTATGTTTCGCTCATGATGCAGCGGCTTTCCCGCGGAGAGGCCGTTCCCGCCCGGATGGAAATTCAGATGCTCCATGCCGGAGGCGCCAGCGTGACGTCGGAAGTCACGCTGACGCAGATGGAGGAAGAGGGAGACCGTCTCCTCCTGATCTCGCTGGTGAATATCCATGATCGGAAGGAGCTCGAGAAGCGCCTCATCGATTCGGAGCGGCTGTTTCAGAACGTTGTCAACTCGATGGCGGACGCTCTCCTCATCACGGATCTGCGCGGCAAAGTCATCGATGTGAACGCCGAGTTCGAGAAGCTGACGGGGTATCCGCGGTCGGAGGCGGTCGGTGCGGTTTTCCCGTATCCCTGGATCGATGAGGACGATCTGCGTCGGTCGTTGCAGTGGCTCGAAGGGCTCCGATCGGAGGGTTCCTTCCGCGATGCCGACATGACGTGGCTGAAGAAGAGCGGCAGGAGGATGTCGGTCAGTTTGAACACGACGCTCCTCCGCAACAGCATTGGCGATCCGATGATCATGCTGCACTTCGCTCGTGACATTTCCGAGCGCGAAAACTCGCGACGAGAGCTTGACCGCCAGCTGCAGATGCTGGGAGTGCTCTACGAGCTGAGCAAAGAACTCGGTGCCACGCTGGATCAGCAGCACATTGCGCGTCTGACGTTCCGGTTGTTGACGCGTGTCCTTCCGCTCGAATCGATGCGCATCCGGCCGTTCGATGCGGCCCTGCGGTCCTTCTCTGGTACGATCACCGTTCGCGCCGACGAACAGAGTGATCATACTCTGCACGTGGACACAGCGGCTGAACCGCTGATCCAGGGGTCACCCGAAGAGAGTGTCCTCTCCAACCTGCGTACTGTTGTCCAGCAGGGCATGGGAAGCCAGCTTAACGGCCGGAAGCCGCGGGAGCAGGCGGAGCCGACGTGCCTTGTCCATGTCCCCCTCCTCTCGTCGGGGCACGTTATCGGCCTGCTCAGTGCGCTCTTACGGGGTGTGAGCCGTGCGAGCGACGAGCACGAAGCCATGCTGGAGGGGGTCTCGAGTCTCCTGGCAAACGCGATGGAGAAGGCCCGGTTGCATGAACAGACGGTCGCGAAGTCGCGGGAAGTGGAGGCCCGCAACAGGGAACTGGATGATTTCACGTACGTCGTCTCTCATGATCTCAAGGAGCCCCTCATCAGCGTCGAGGGGTATGCGCGCATCCTCGGCCAGGAGCTTGCGCGCCGTGGAGCACCGGCCGAAGCGGAGTACGTTGGATCGATCATCTCTTCCTGTTCGCATATGAAGAGCCTGATCAACGATCTGCTGCAGCTCTCTCGTGTCGGGCGGACAGCGGAGCACATCGAAGTTGTGCGGCTTTCCGACATCATTGCGGAAGTGCTGGAGGAACTCGACTACACCATTTCGCTGCGGAAGGCGCGCATCGACGTGCAGGCCGATCTTCCCGAAGTGCGCGGGGTGACTCCGCATCTGAAGCTGGTCTTCCGGAATCTGCTCTCAAACGCCCTCAAGTTCTGTGATAAGCCGTTTCCCGAGGTGGAGATCAGAGGGGTGAGGGACGGCGCGGCCGCCCGCATCTCGGTCAAGGACAACGGGATCGGGATCGATGCCGAACACCGGGACAAGGTGTTCATGATCTTTCAGCGGCTGCACAAGAGGGATGAGTACGAAGGCACAGGGGCAGGACTCAGTATCGTTCGCAAGGTCATTGAGACTCATGGCGGTCGCATCTGGCTCGAATCCGAACCGGGTCGCGGTTCGACCTTCTTCTTCACGCTGCCGTTGGCGTAACCAGGGGAGACGGACAGCTATGGCAACATCGCTGCGGATCGTTTTGATCGAAGACAACCAGGATCATGCGCGCATCCTGCGCTGGGCGTTCGAGCAGACGAAACGTCCGGCCGTGATTACCTTCTTCCCCGACGGCGAGAGCGCTGTCGAGCACCTCCATGCCGCCACCGGCAGGCCGGGGAGTTCTCCCGACCTGATCTTCCTCGATCTGAATCTGCCGAAAATGGACGGCCGTCAGGTGCTGCGGTTCCTCAAGGAGGATCCGGCCACACGCGGAGTGCCGGTGATTGTTCTCAGCAGTTCAGAGCGGGAGGAGGACGTCCGGACGGCCTACGACCTGGGAGCGAGTACCTACATCAGCAAGTCCGTCGTCATGAACGAGATGAGCTCATCACTGACCAGTATTCTCGACTACTGGTCACGGATCGCGCGGCTTCCTAAGAGGAGAACGTAGCATGTCGGACGTGCGGCCGATTCGAACGCTCGTCATCGAGGACAATCCGGATTTTGCCCGGCTCGTGGGACTCTATCTCAGCCGTGCGGAAGACGCTGCGTTTGAAGTGATCTGGAAGGACAACGGCAACGCCGGCATCGAGCTCGCTCTCCGGGATCCCTCCATCGATATCATCCTCATGGACTATTTCATGCCCGGCCTGAACGGCCTGGAAGTGACCCGGACGCTGAAGGCAAAAGGCGTGCGCGCACCGGTCATCTTCCTCACTGTCAACAAGGACCTCGCCCTGGCCGTCGAAGTGATGAAACTGGGTGTGGAGGATTACCTCGTCAAGGAGGAGATCACGACGCCCGTGTTTCCCAAGACCCTCCTCTCCATCGTGGAGAAGAGGAAGATCGCCGACGAGCTGGAAGCGCTGGAGATACGGAACAAGCGTCTTGAAGCGATGCAGGAACTGGTTGTGGGCATCACCAACCGTGTCGCAGGACCGCTGGCCACCATGCAGCAGCTGGTCCGGGAACTGCTGGAACGTGAAACGGATGAAAAGGTGCTTCGCTATCTCAACATCATGCGGGAGAACCTGGAGAGGATCTCGTCGAAAATGGACCGGCTCAAGAACCTGAAGGAAGATAAGACGGTGCAGTACATCAAAGACATCAGGATGATCGATCTCTCCTGACACTGAGGACGGCGTGATATGAAGTTGACGGTTGCACTCGCCCAGATCGACGCCAAGGTCGGTGACCTCGTGCGGAACTGCGATCATCACCTTCAGATGATCGAACGGGCGCGGGAACAGGGAGCCGGACTGATTGTGTTTCCAGAGTTGAGTCTGACCGGGTACACGGTGCGAGACCTGGTGTGGGATCTGGCGCTCGATCCTGAGCGCGATCCCCGCCTGGAGACCCTGCGGAGAGCCAGCAGCAAAATCTCGGTTGTGGCGGGTCTCGTGGAAGCCGGGGAGGACCACGGCATCTACAACTCCGCTGTGCTGTTTGAAGACGGCAACGTCCGGCACGTCCACCGCAAGATCTATCCCCCCACCTACGGCATGTTCGAAGAGGGACGCTACTTCAGTCCGGGATCCTCGATCCACGCTGTCGATACTCGCCACGGCCGGATGGGGATGGCGATCTGCGAGGACTTCTGGCATCTGTCCGTTCCATACCTCCTGGCCATGGACGGAGCGGAGATCTTGTTGTCGCTGACGGCAAGCCCGACACGAATTGGAAGTGCAGGCGACCGCATGGAAAATGCCGCGGTGAACCATGAGCACCACCGTGTCTATGCCAGACTGCTCAGTTCCGCCGTGATCTTCGTGAACCGGGTCGGTTTTGAAGACGGCGTCAGTTTCTGGGGAGGATCCTGCCTCATCGATCCCTTCGGCAGAATCACCGCCCAGGCCCCTTATTTCACAGAGGAGCTCCTCATCGGTTCCATTGACTCCAATGAGACTTCCCGTGCGCGCAGGTTCTCGCGGCACGTGCTGGATGAGCGACCCGAACTCCTGCAGGAGAACCTCCGCCACGTGTTGCAGAGGAGATTCCGGAGAGATGATGATCCTGCCGCCGAAGCTGATTGAATAGACTCCCACTTTTGCGTACGTTACACCTGTGCCACGATCCCCGCGCAAGCGGGGAGAACGATGTACGCGAACTCAAACGAGCGAGACGACGATGAAACCTGACCCCCAGGAACCTGTGCTCGGCCAACCTGCGCTCTACAAAGAACCTGCTCCGCCGCTCGACAAGGAAAATCCCTTCGAATCGATGATGAAGCGGTTCGACATCGCGGCTCAGCTCCTGAAGCTGGAGCCGGGAATCTACGAGTACCTTAAGACTCCTGTCAAGCAGGTGATCGTTTCCATCCCGATCGCGATGGACAACGGCGAGATCAAGGTCTTCACGGGGTTTCGGGTCATCCACAACGATATTCTTGGTCCGTCGAAAGGGGGTATCCGGTACGCTCCCGATGTACATCTGGATGAAGTGAAGGCACTGGCGGCGTGGATGACCTGGAAGTGCGCCGTGATGAGTATCCCCTTCGGCGGAGCCAAAGGAGGTGTCCGCTGCGATCCGTTTTCCCTCACACCCCTGGAAATCGAGAAAATTACGCGGCGCTATACTGCCAATCTCTTTGAAGTGCTCGGTCCGGATCGCGACGTGCCCGCTCCCGACATGAACACGAACGAACAGATCATGGCGTGGATCATGGACACCTATTCCATGCACGCCAGGAAGAGCGAGCCAGCGGTGGTGACGGGAAAGCCGCTGATCCTTGGCTTTTTAGTTTGGAGTTGGGATGATAGTGGTGTTGGTTTATTGTTTGTTTAG
>CAYXMK010000025.1:0-10012 GCA_964465905.1 uncultured Ignavibacteriaceae bacterium
GGTCGATCTCTGCAGAAGTCAGCGCGCCCTGGTCCGGCTCTGTCGGCGACTTCGAACAACCCGCCAGAACGAGTGCCGCCGCAAGGAGAACCCAGGCAGCCTTTGTCGTCTTCATCGCTCATTTCCTTTCTGATGGTGAATGATCCTTGGGGATTCTCTATCCGGTTCGACAACAATTTCTTACTCCGGTTTAAGAAGGCATGTGACCCTGATCAACATGCCTCCGAATCGCCGCGTGGGGAACCCGCCATGGTAGCTTGCTTGTCGGTCCAAAAGTGGGTATCTTGCTGAAAATCAAGGGGTTTTGGAAAGTCCGGGGACTGCACACCGTGCGTATCTCGACACAGCGACTGGATCAGTTGTTTTCGGCCTTCCGGGGGAAGCACATTGCCGTCGTGGGCGATCTCATGATCGATCGCTACTACTGGGGGAGCGTGAGCCGAATCTCGCCGGAGGCGCCTGTTCCCGTCGTCGAAGTGGATTCCCAGTCCACCCGTCTGGGGGGAGCCGCCAACGTCGCAAACAACATCGCCTCTCTGGGGGGGATTCCGTTGATGCTCGGCGTGACGGGGGATGACGAGGCGGGAGCTCTTCTCAGAGGGCTGGCAAGGGATGCCGGCTTTTCCGATGAGGGGATCATCACCGATCCGCATCGCCCCACCACTGTCAAGACGCGTGTCATTGCCCACCACCAGCACGTTGTCCGGATTGACCAGGAATCGAAAGCGGATATCGACGACACGGCTGTCCGAAAGATCCTGGAGGTTCTCGAGGAGCGGATTCAATCCCTTCAGGCCATTGTCCTTGAAGACTATAACAAGGGGGTTGTGGTTCGCCCTCTGATTCAGGCCGTGGTTCAGAGGGCCCGGAAGCAGGGAATCCCGGTCACCGTCGACCCGAAGTTCAACAACTTCTTCGAATACCGCAATGTGACCGTTTTCAAGCCGAATCGGAAGGAAACCGAGGAGGCCCTCGGGATCCGGCTTCATTCAGCAGCCGTCGTAGAACAGGCCGGACTGGAGATCATGAAGCGGCTGGAGGCGAGCAGTGTTCTTCTGACCCTCGGCGAAGAGGGCATGGCGTTGTTTGAGGGGAACGGCCGGCTTCACAGGATCCCGACGAAAGCCCGGAGGGTGGCGGATGTTTCCGGCGCCGGCGACACGGTGATCTCCACGCTGACGATTGCGCTGGCAGGTGGCGCCACTGTGCCGGAGGCCGCCGTGCTGGCGAACTATGCTGGGGGAGTGGTCTGCGGGGAAGTGGGGATTGTCCCGATCGAACCGCAGGCGCTCCGGCAGGCGATTGAAGAAGACCGTCAGCACGAGATGAAGGCCTGACGATGGGACGCGTCGTATCCCGGGAGGAACTCCTCAGCATCCGCCAGCATCTGAAGCATGAGGGAAAGCGTTTGGTCTTCACGAATGGGTGCTTCGATCTTCTCCACCGGGGTCACGTCGAGTACCTGGGGCGTGCACGCGCCCTCGGGGACGTACTTGTGGTCGGACTCAACTCCGACGCCTCGGTGCGGCGCCTGAAGGGTCCTCAGCGTCCGGTCGTCGGCGAAGAAGACCGGGCGCACGTTCTGGCCGCCCTCGCGGCGGTGGACTACGTTTGCCTCTTCACCGAGGACACGCCGTACGAGCTGATCAAAGCTCTGGTCCCCGACATTCTCGTCAAGGGAGCCGACTGGCCGCTGGAGGCGGTCGTCGGCAGAGATGTCGTCGAAGCCGCGGGCGGATCTGTGCAGACGATCGATATTGTCCCGGGCCGGTCGACGACGCTCTTGCTGCAGAAGATCGCCGGCCCGGCGCACCCCGTATCCTGAAACCTTCCCCCCTCACAACGCGAGCGGGGCCGCCCATCTCAGCGTGTCGCCCGATACTCCACAGGAAGTGCCCGTGAGGAAAATCCTCCGAAGAACATACGTTGCCGGCGTGATCGCGGTCTTCGTGCTGATTCTCCTTGCGGGAATCACCCAAACAGACGCCTTCCGTTCTTTCCTGAGGGAGTACCTCACAGCCGCTGTCGCCCAGAACACGCGTGGTACGCTCACCCTGGGCTCTCTGCAGGGCAATCTCCTTACTTCTGTCCGCCTCACCGACATCACCCTCGCCGTCGACGGGCTTCCCATTCTACGGGCTGATGAGCTGGCGCTTTCCTACGACCCCTTCGTTCTGATCACGGGGCGTTGGAACATCCGTTCCGCTCGTCTCCTGAACCCGGAGATCCGCGTCTGGAGAGGAACAGACAGTCTGTGGATGTTCGAGCATCTACTCCTGCCCTCTGAGGCAGATACGTCGGCGTCCTCCTTCAGACTACGGGCGCGCAGGATCAGCATTATCGACGGTACCCTTCTCTTCACCGATTCCCTCGGCCTCGCCCGACAGGATACGGCACGGGCCACGTCTCCCGTGGAAGCGCTCGATTACGCATCGTTGCAGATCGATCACTTCAACCTCTCGGCATCAGCGGAGATTGCGCCGGGGAGCACTGCCTGGACCATCAGTGAGCTTTCCCTGGATGTGCGCACACCGGCATTCTCGGTACGGGAGTTCCGCGGCTCGTTCTCGGTGGGTGCGCAGAGTGCGTTCGCCCGCAACGTCACGCTGGTCACCGGCAGTTCCCGCATCAGCTTCGACGCGTCCCTTGAGGGAGCGGCGGCGGATGAGTTGTTTTCCCTCGCTGATCTCCGCGATGCCCCGTTATCCCTCACTCTCGTTGCCGACCGTGTGAGCAGCCGGGAACTGCAGCTCTTTCTCCCCCACAGCGTAGATTTCCTCCGCAAGGAATTCGGTGTAGAGTGCAGAGTCGGCGGCACGCTGCGTTCTCTCGAGGTGAAAGAGGCACTCGTGCGGACGCCCCGGACATTCCTGCGTCTCCAAGGATTCCTCAGCAATCTCGACCGCCCCGAGGATTTGACGATAGAACTGCGGTCCCGGAATGCCATCGTCGATTTCCGCGACGCGGAAGAGTACCTCCCAGGCCTTCACCTGCCCGACCTGACCCCTCTGGGCAGTGTTGCCTGTGATCTCACCTTCTCAGGCCGCCCGCTCGATTTCAGCGCTGAGCTCGACGTCCGCACTCAGGGAGGCCGCGTGAGGGCAACGGCGCGAATGAAGTGGGAGGGAGGGAATCCTGACTATGACTGCAAGCTCATCACGGAGGATCTGGACCCTGCCCTGTTCACAGGTGACCCCGACCTTGCCGGGAGTATCAATGCAACGACAACATTGAAGGGAAGGGGATTCGACCCCCGCCGGATGCGCGCAGTCTTGCGGACTGAAGTTGACAGCTCCCGCTTCTGGGGGGTTGAGGTCGGACGGTCCGTCGTTGTGGCCAATATTGCCGACGGGACTCTCCGATCCAATGCAACGCTCCAAGCGGGTCTCTCGAGCCTGCGGCTCAACGGCTCGCTGTCACTACACCGCTCGAACGACATGACGTTCCAGCTCGAAGCCGCGGCTCAGGGGCTGGATTTCGGAGAAGTTCTCCGGGATGCACGCTGGAAGAGCGACGTGTCGTTCCGGCTGACGGCCGGAGGTTCCCTGTCGGCAGGAGACGTTTCCGAGGTGGACGGGAGCGTGGAATTCTCACGCTCTTCCTTCGGACGTGACGCGTTTGACGGCGCCAGGGTGTCGTTTGCGTACAACGGATCCGACTCGCTGAACCGTTCATTTTCATTCCTCTCCGACGTCGCGGAGGTGTACCTCGACGGACTCTTCACGCCGGCATCGCTCATCAGCACGCTGGAGGGGGGCCTCGTTGCTGTCAGTCGGACGATCGAGCTCCGGTCGCACCAGATTGACTCTACGCTCCCGCCCCCCCGAGCGACCCTGACCGCAACCGACCGAACTCACCCCGCCCCGGTGAACGCGCGTTTCATCCTCGCAGTGGCTGATGCATATCCCTTCGGGGTCGTTGCCGGCCAGCCGATGGAGGGAGCGCTCCTCCTTGAGGGCCTTCTGGCAGGGACGCAGGATAACGTCAGTCTGCAGGCAACCCTCAACACCCCGCAGTTCGCCCTTGAGGGGGAAACGCGGTTTGCACTCGATGTGGGTACGCTCGAACTTCGCCTGGCGAACCTGCAGCGGTCCGCGCCGCTCCCGGCATGGAGCGGCGGGTTGGAGTTCTCTGCCGACAGGATGACGGCGGGCGAGACGGGATTCACCTCCCCCCGCGGCTCTCTGGCCATCACACCGGACTCCCTTGCTCTTTCCGTCACAGCGCTCGTCGATTCCTTCTTCCATGCAGAAGTGGGGGGCTCGGCGGCCTTCACGTCCGCGGGACTGCACGCAGTCTTCCCGGTTGTCCGGGCATCCTTCGGCGACTACATCATCAGCAACCAGGAACCGGTCGATCTTCTCTGGAGCCAGGCGGGGATTTTGATCCAGAGTGCGTCCTTCCAACGCGAGGCGGAGATGTTCGCCGTCAGCGGACTCCTGAATCCCACAGGATCCTCAAACATCAGTGTGGAGGTCGAGAACTTCCTCCTCAGCAATCTCCGATGGTTCGTTCACAACCCCGTGCTGGTGGAGACTTTCAGCCGTTACGCGGGCATTCTCGCCGCGTCGGTCGACATTGAGGGTCCAACGGCGGATCCCCGCCTTTCATTCACCCTGAGCGCAGAGGGGGTGCGTGCCCGCGAAAGCGTCCTCGGACAGTTACGGGGCTATGGTTCGTACGCCGCCGGTGTTGCCACGCTGGATATCTCCTTCCGTCGGCGACCCCAATTCGCCTTCATTCCGCCGGAGCTGCTGATCCGCGGGACCATTCCGCTGCGCAGCGGCGATCGCGCCGGCGAGGGTCGTTCGTCGGATGATGTCATGAATCTCGATGTCCTTGCCTCAAATTTCAGCCTGGAGGTGCTGGATCCCTTCATTCCCGTTCTCACCAATCTTTCGGGGACGTTGACCTGCAACACCAAGATCCGAGGTACGCTCAGCCGTCCGGTGTACGAAGGATCGTTGAGAATTCAGGACGCGAGGTTTCTCTTCACGCCGCTGAATCTGGAATACATTGTCGACGGTCAGTTGACTCCTCAGGGAGAGCGGATCGGACTGCAGAATGTCGTCATTCGAAACGTACCCGCGGACCAGGCCGATGGGCGCATGAGCGTCGACGGTTCGCTGACCCTGGAGGGTTTGCGCCTCAGGGAATTTGATCTGACGGCCCGCGGGCAACTGCTCGTCATGCGCGAATCGGCAGCCCTGTCGCGGGAAATCCTCTACGGAGACCTCATCGCCGGCACTGGTCCTGCGGGCATTGCCTGGCGCGGAACACCCTCCGCTTCCACAGTCAGCGGCGATGTGCTGGTCCGTAGCGCCAATCTCTTTCTTCCTCCCGGTCGCGAGACATTTGCCGACCGGGACCGGCAGATCAGCGTCGTGTTCATCGATGACACTTCCGTCGTGCTCGCCGCACCATCGGAACAGCCAAAGTCACTTTCGCGCCGGATCTCGGAGCGAATGGCGCAGGTGCCGGCCTCGGAAGGCAGCAGGACTCCCCCGGCCGTCTCCTCCCAGCGAGAAGAGCCGAGTTTCCTGGACAATATTGTGTTCAACCTGACCATCGAAACACGCGGGGTCACCCAGCTGTGGATCATCATGAACCAGCTGACGAACGAGCTCCTCTTTGCCGACCTGAAGGGGCGTCTCGTCTTTCTCAAGGACAAGGCGCAGACTCGGCTCACGGGGGACGTGCAGGTGGGGCAGCAATCGTACTACAACTACATTCGTCAGTTCCAGGCCTCCGGCCAGCTCCGATTCACCGGCGATCCGACCAATCCTGAGCTTGCCGTGAAGGCCGTCTATGAGGGGTTCCATCGCCCGAGTACGGCCGGTCTCGTCTCTGACAGTGCGGATGTCGGTCCGGACAAGAAGGTGACGGTGACCCTGAACATTGAGGGGACGCGGCAGGAGCCCAAGGTCACGATGCAACTGGCCCTGGCGGGACCCGGCGGCGAGCAGCTCCCTCTCCCTTCTCAGGACATCGAGGCAGATGCGCTCTCGTTCCTTGTCAGCGGCAAGTTTCGCGACGAGCTGACGTCACAGGAACGCAGCTCTCTGCTTACCACGAGTCTGGCCGGCATCGGTTCCACGATCCTCTCAGGTCCTCTGACGGAATTCGTGCGACGGGAGGTCGGCTTCATCAAGTCAGTCGATGTGCTGTACTACGGCGGCCCGATTCAGGAGTCGACGGATATCCGGTTGACCGGCGAGCTGGGGGACGCCGTGTACCGTCTGGGGGGCAAGGTCTTCAGCGACATCGGTAACACGAATGTCAATGTCCAGTATCCCATGAGCAGCATCCTCCGGTCGGAGTCGTGGCGCAACTTCATTCTGGAGTATGAGCGGCGCGTCGAGGAATTCGGCAGCAGCGATCAGCGCCGCGAGCCGACCAACGCCATCAAACTTCTCTATCGTCTGACCTTCTGACTCCTGCCGGTACCGTTCCGTCGCGGAAAGGAGTACGTGTTCATCCCCATGCGTGACAAGATTCTTGCTCTCATCAACCGCTCTCCGCTGCAGACTTTCACGGTTCAGGAACTCGCCCACCACCTCGGTCTGAAGCGAGCGCACGAAATCCGGGCGCTGAAGGTTCTCCTCGTTCAGATGGGGGAAGCCGGGGAGATCCGTCCGCTGAAGAGGAACCGGGTCGGCGCCGCGCAGATTCCCACCGTGGTGCGAGGCAGACTGGATGTATCGAGTCAGGGGTTCGGCTTCGTGCGGTCGGAAGAGGATGAGCTGGAGGTCTTCATTCCGCCTCGCTACATCGGCGAGGCTCTCCCGGGCGACCGTGTCGAGGTGGCACTGTTCGCTCCGAGTCGCAGGCAGCGCGAGGAGGGGAAGCGGCGTGAGGGAGAAGTCGTTCGCGTGCTCGAGCGGGGGCGCTCGCTGATCGTCGGCACCGTGGAACGGGTGCGCAAAGCGTATTTCGTTCTTCCCGACGACCGCAGGATCGGTGTCAGTGTGTTGCTCTCCCCTTCTGCACGGGGGGAAGCACGGGAAGGGGACAAGGTGGTGGTGGAAATCGAATCGTGGGGGCGGGGGATCCCTCAGCCGCAGGGCCGCGTGGTCGAGGTCCTGGGAACGGCAGGCGAATGGTCAGCGGAACTCAAGTCCGTTCAGCGGGATTTCCAGCTCCCATCGGAGTTTCCTCCCGACGTGCTGGAGGAGGCCGAGCGCGTGCCTGTCACGATCCCCGACGACGAGATTCGCCGGCGCCTCGATCTCCGTCCGCTTCTCTGCTGTACCATCGATCCCGAAGACGCGAAGGATTTCGACGATGCCGTATCGCTGGAGCTTCTCCCGGGGGGCTTGTACCGTCTGGGGGTGCACATCGCCGACGTTTCGCACTACGTGACCGAGGGGTCGCCCCTGGACCGGGAGGCGCTGAACCGTGGAACGAGCGTGTACTTTCCGGGCGTTGTCATCCCGATGCTTCCCGAACAGATCTCCAACGTCGTTTGCAGTCTCCGGCCGGAGAGCGACCGCCTGA
Source organism: uncultured Ignavibacteriaceae bacterium (assembly GCA_964465905.1). Taxonomy (GTDB): domain Bacteria; phylum Bacteroidota; class Ignavibacteria; order UBA10030; family UBA10030; genus CAYXMK01. Next base: position 7,498 of record CAYXMK010000025.1, read on the forward strand.
CATACTCTGTCCTTATGGACGTCACGCCGCGCGGCCACGTGGAGCGGCACGAGATCCGTACGAGCGTCATTCACAGCCGCCGGCGCTTCACGTACGAGGAGGTGGAAGACATCCTGGCGCAGCAGGAGCGGGGAGCCGCTGCTCCGCAGCCGGGGACAATCGATCACATGCTGATGCAGATGCAGCGGCTCAGTGCAACGCTCACGGCGAAACGGATGCGGGAAGGAAGTCTCGACTTTGAGACCGCTGAGCCCCAGTTCCGTTTCGACGAGGAGGGGCGGCCGGTGGGCGTTGTGAAGAAGGTTCGGCTTCGCAGTCATCGGCTGGTCGAGGAGTTTATGCTCTTGGCTAACAGGGTTGTGGCAACGCATATCGGCTTCGCGCGCCGCGAGGAACATCCCAAGCCCTTCCTGTTCAGGGTGCACGATTCTCCGGATCCGGAAAAGATTCGTGAACTCGCGGTCTTCGTCCGGCAGTTCGGGCATTCCCTCAACATCGAGGGGGGTGTCTCTTCCAAGGCCCTGCAGCGTCTGCTGGACCAGGTGAAGGGAACGGAGGTTGAGAATGTTATCAATGAGGTTGCCCTGCGCGCGATGGCAAAGGCCATCTACTCCGAACGCAACATCGGCCATTTCGGACTGGGCTTCACTCACTATGCCCACTTCACCTCACCCATTCGCCGCTATCCCGATCTCGTGATCCACCGGCTTCTCAAAGAGTACGATCGGGAGGTATCGCCCGAGCGTCGGGCGGAGCTCGTCCGGAGACTTCCCTTCATCGCCAAGCAGTCGTCAGAACGGGAGCGCACCGCCATGGAAGCCGAGCGGGCCGCTCAGAAGGTCATGCACGTTGAACTGATGAAGCGCCGCATCGGGGATGAGTTCGACGGCATTATCTCGGGCGTCACTCGCTACGGCATGTTCATTGAGCTGACAGAGACTCTGGCGGAAGGGATGATTCACGTGCGGGATATGGATGATGACTACTATGTGTACGACGAGCGGACCTACGCTCTCATCGGGCGAAACCGGGGAAAGCGGTTCCGACTCGGCGACCGGCTCACCGTCAAGGTGATTCGGGTGAATCCCGAAGAGCGCCAGATCGATCTTGCCCTCGTTAAACCCCGGTAAAACCTCGTGTGTCCGAGCACTCGGGGAGGGGCGGAACTCAGCCGTCGGATGCAACTGTTGAGAGAACAAGCGCCTTGTCGACAGGGGTCACTGCCCCGGGGCCGGGAGGCACGGTACCGTTGCAATTTCCGGCCGAAATGTCTACTGTACGATGAGGCAGAGTTACCCGAAATTCCTGGAGTCACCATGAAGCGCTTCATGCTTATCCTGCTGTTGATCTCGTTCAGTGCGCCGATCGCGGAAGCGCAGAACTCCGTCTTCGGCAAGAACAAGGTTCAGTATAAGAGGTTCTCCTGGCAGTTCATTCAGAGCGATCACTTTGACGTCTACTACACGCAGGGGGGGTATGACCTGGCCGTGTTTGCCGCCGAAGCCGCGGAAAGCGCGTACGTTTCCATCCGTCATCTCTTCCGGTACGAGATCACGAACCGGATTCCGATTGTCGTGCACAATTCCCACAACGATTTCCAGCAGACGAACGTGATCGGGGAGTACCTGGAGGAGGGCATCGGCGGTGTCACCGAGCTCTTCAAGAACCGCGTGGTGATTCCGTTCGAGGGGAGCTACCGCCAGTTCCGCCACGTCGTTCACCATGAACTTGTCCATGCGGTCATCAACGACATGTTCTACGGCGGGTCCATCCAGGCCCTCCTCGCCAGCCGTTCGCCGCTCGTCCTCCCCCTCTGGTTCAACGAGGGCATCTGTGAGTACTCCGCCCTCCGCTGGGATACGAATTCCGATATGTTCCTGCGCGACGCCACGGTAAACAACTACCTTCCGCCGATCGAATACCTCAGCGGTTACTTCGCGTACCGAGGCGGTCAGTCCGTGTGGAACTACATCGCCACGAAGTACGGTGAGCCGAAGATCAGCGAGATTCTCAATCGCATCCGCGCGACCCGCAGCGTCGATCAGGGATTCAAGACGACCATCGGCCTGAACGTCAAGGAGCTTTCCGAACGGTGGCAGAAGGAACAGAAGGTGCTCTACTATCCCGACGTGGCGAAGCGGGAGGATCCAGCCGACTACGCCCGCCGGCTGACCGACCACACGAAGGACGGCAACTTCTACAACACGAGTCCGGCCCTGTCGCCGCAGGGAGACAGAATCGCGTTCATCTCCGACCGCAATGATTACTTCGACATTCTGCTCATGTCGTCGCTTGATGGAAAAATCCTCGACCGCGTCGTCAAGGGGCAGCGGACGAAGGATTTCGAGGAGCTGCACCTCCTGACCCCGCGGATTACGTGGTCGCCGGACGGCAAGCGCATTGCGCTGGCCGTCAAGGCAGGGGAGCGGGATGCCATCGCGCTCGTCGATGTTGAGAGCGGCGCCACCGAAAAGCTGCAGTTCGAGTTGGAAGGGATTACGTCAGTCGACTGGTC
>CAYXMK010000025.1:10112-19891 GCA_964465905.1 uncultured Ignavibacteriaceae bacterium
CCCGTCGCGTCACGCGCATCACCGGCTCGGCATGGGCCGACGACACCTTTCCGATCGTTGCTCCCGACGGCCGAAAGCTGCTCTTCATCTCAGACCGGAACGGGATCAACAACATCTACGAACACGACCTGACAACGGGGAAGGATCGGCCGATCACGAACTCCCTCAGCGGCGTGTACCAGATGTCGATTTCCAGCGACGGCTCCAAACTGGCGTTCTCCTCCATGAACGGCGCCGGCTTCAACGTGTACCTCATGCGCAGTCCGTTCGAGCGACGTCTCTCCGTGGACGAACTGGAGCCGACCGAGTTCATCAAGGGGCGTCTCAACCTCCCGCGCGAGCAGAAGCCCACACTGGTCACGCAGGCACCGGCAGAATCCGACACGGTCGCTGTCCGTCAGAACGTCATCATCCTCGCAGATACCGTTGGAACGGACGAGCGGTACCGCTCCGCCGGAAACGTCGATCTGAAGAGCTTCATCTTCTCTGAAGAGACTCTCCGGGATACGTTGCGCCCTCCGCTTCCTCTCGCGGAGCGAAAACCGGTTCACAACCGGGATGAAGAGGGTAACTTCATCCCCCGGGCCTACAAGCTGAATTTCTCACCCGACCTGATCTACGGTACCGCTGCCTACAGCACCTTCTACGGCGTCGAGGGTACAACGCTGATGGCGTTCAGCGATATGCTCGGCGATCATCAGATCATCTTCCAGACGAACCTCCTGCTGGATCTCAAGAACAGTGATTACGGTCTGTCCTACTTCTACCTCCCGCACCGCATTGACTACGGGTTCCAGGGGTACCACAGCGCGCGGTTTCTGTTTCTCAGCAACATCTTCGGCAACGCCACGCTCTACCGGTTCCGCCAGTGGGCCCTCGGCGTGGCCCTGTCGTACCCCATTGACCGGTTCCAGCGAATCGATGCGTCCGCGCTCTGGCTGAACCTCTCACGCGAGAACCTCGACGATCCCTTTGATCCACCGCAGCGGCGTTCCTTCATCCTCCCCGTCCTCAGCTACGTGCACGACAACTCCCTCTGGCAGGGCGGCTGGTTCGGTCCCAACAACGGCTCAAGGTTCAACTTCACCTTCTACGGCAGTGCGAAGTTCAACGACCGGTCGCTTGACCTGCAGACCTTCACAGCCGATTATCGTGACTACTCGCGTCTGGCCCAGGAACTGGTCTTCGTGTTCCGCGCCACGGCCGGCCTCAGCAACGGCGTGGATCGGCAGAACTTCTTCGTCGGCGGCACGGAGGGATGGATCAACCGGCAGTTTGACGGGAGCGTCTTCCCCATCTTCAATGTGGAAGACTATGCCTTCCTCACCCCCGTGATGCCCCTGCGCGGCTACAACTACAACGCTCAGAACGGGACGCGGTTCGGACTGATCAATCTCGAACTGCGCTTCCCGCTGGTTCGCTACCTGATCCTTGCCACGCTACCCCTGGGTTTCCAGAATATTCTCGGCGCGGGATTCCTCGATATCGGCTCCGCCTGGAGTAACACCCGCACATGGCGCGCGTTCGACACCACACCTTCCGGCACGACGAAGACCCGGGACCTGCTCATCGGTACGGGAGTCGGTACCCGTATGGTCTTGCTGGGTCTCCCCCTTCGCATCGACGTGGCCTGGAGGTTCGACTGGCGGGGCTTCTCCAGTCCGGTCTACTACTTCTCGCTCGGGCCCGAGATCTGATCCTGTGATGTACAGCAGAGCGCCCCGTGCCGACGAAGCACGGGGCGCATTGCGTTCCGCCCTCCCGTCACGTTTCCCCCCTGCCTTCTCCCAGAGGGTTTGAGCCCCCAGCATCCTACGACCGCTCTTCCAGAACTCCTTCTGAACGCGCAATCACCGTCGCCACCGCCGCGTCTCCCACAATGTTCGGAACGGTACGGCACATGTCGAGGAAGCGGTCAATCCCCAGAATGAGCGCGATGCCTTCTTCCGGCACGTTCACGGAACGGAGCACAATGATGAGCATGACGATACCGACGCCGGGCACCGGCGCCGTGCCGATCGAGGCGAGGACTGCCGTCAGGAGAACCGTCAGCTGCTGGGTCAGGTTCAGATCCAAGCCGTAGACCTGAGCGATGAACACGGTTGCCACAGCCTGGTACATTGACGTACCATCCATGTTGATCGTCGCGCCCAGGGGGAGGACAAAACTGGAGATGGTCTTCGGAACTCCGAGATTCATTTCCACCGAGCGCATGTTGACAGGCAGTGTGGCTCCGCTGGAACTCGTCGTAAACGCCACGAGCATGGCATCCTTGATGCCGGCGTAGAACTTCCGGTACGGGATCTTCGCCAGGACTCGCACGGCCAGCCCCAGGAAACCGAACGTCATCAGCAGAAGTCCGAGGATGAGCGTGGCGGCATACCAGAAGAGCGTCTGGAGGATGTCGAACCCGAACTCCGCCACCGTTGCCGCGATGAGCGCAAACACGCCGACGGGAGCGATCCGCATGATCATGCCGACCATCTTGATCATGGTGTCGCTCAGGCCGGTGAAGAATTCTATCACCGGACGCGCGCGTGTCTCCTCCACCATCGTCAGACTGATGCCCACCATCAGCGCGAAGAAGACGATCTGAAGCATCTCACCGTCGGCCAGGGCTTTGATCGGATTCGTGGCCACGATTGTGACGAGCATGTCGACAATATCAATCGGCGGCACCTCAGCGCGGACGTCCACCTGGTACTCTGCGAGCAACTTCGCCTGCGCCTCAGGGGCCACCCGCTTCCCGGGCTCCAGCAGATTCACGAGAACCAGACCGATCGTGATCGCCACCGTGATCGTCATCAGGTACCACCCGAGCGTCTTGCCTCCCAGGCGCCCGACGCTCCGGATGTCCCCGAGACTGGCCGCCCCCACGATGAGCGAGGCCAGCACGAGCGGGATCGCGATGAACATCAGGAGACGGATGAAGAGGGTGCCGACCGGCTTGATCAGAACGGCAACGGTTTTCACTTTCTCGATGGTCCGGAGAGTGCCGGAGGAAACCGTGACAACCCGCTCTCCGCCGCCGTCCGCCGGCACAACAACCTCCAGTTTCAGCACGGACCGCTCGTCCGCCGTTCTGGAGCGGAAGTACTTGAGGATGTTGAGTTGATCCTCCGGACCGAAGGAAGCCACAACGCTGTCACCGCGCAGGAAGCGGAGTTCCATCCAGCGCGCGAGACGAACCGTGCGTTCTTCCGTGCCCTCCCGGTACGATACGTTCAGCTCATGACTGCCGACCGAGAAGAAAGCACCGAAGGCGGCTCCGAGGACCAGGGCGCCCAGGATTTGATGATGGAGAGGAATGCGCTTCCACAGATCTCGCAACCCCATAGGAGGTCCTCTGGGCATCAGTGACGGGATGACGACGGGTGCTTCGTGCTGTCGGTGGACAACGAAGTCCGCACTGGCAGCGGCGCTTCTACAAACTGCAGGAGCACAAGTCCGGTAACGAGAAAGAAGCCGATGGAGACGATCGCCAGGCGCTGTCCGGAAGAGGCCGAGACAATGCCGAAGACCAGCGGACCGATGATGGCGGATGCCTTGCCGAAGAACGAGAAGAATCCGAAGAATTCCGTCTTCTTCTCCGCCGGCGTCAGCAGAGACATGAGACTCCGGCTGATGGATTGCGAAGAGCCGAGGGCGACGCCGGCCAGGGCTCCGATCGCATAGAAGATGTCTTTCTCCGTTGTCCCGTAGGCGGCCGCCACCACCACGAGCCAGAGCACCAGCGTGACGGTCAGCATTTTCTTCTGCCCGAAATGGTCTGCCAGGACGCCGAAGAAGGCCGCGCCCGCCATTGCCGCAGTCTGCACGAGGGCGAAGAAGACAACGATTTCTCCCAGCCCGAACTCCAGAGTCTCCCGGGCATAGATGGCGGAGAACACGATGATCGTATTGACGCCGTCGATGTAGACGAAGTAGGCGAGCAGAAAGCGGGCGATGTTCCGATAGCGGCTGATCTCGCGGAACGTAGAACGGACCCGCCGCAGGCCCGTCGCAAGGATATCGCCGGCCACCGATTCTCTCTTCTGCCGGTCGGGGACCAATGCGAAGAGCGGAAGCGAAAAGAGCAGGAAGAACAGCGCCCCCGCCGCAAAGCTCGAGCGAACGTGCGTCAGGTTTGCTGCGTCAAATCCTCCTTCATAGAGCGGATACACGATCAGGAGCATGGCAAGCGACCCCACGTATCCCATGGCGAATCCATACCCCGAGACCCGTCCATAGCTGCGTTCCGTGGTCAGTTCCGGCAGAAAGGCATCGTAGAAGACAAGGCCGGCTTCAAAACCCACGTTCGCAAGGATGAGCAACAGCATTCCCATCAGGACCATGGAACCTTCGACGAAGAAGAGCGCCGCCGTCGCGGCAATACAGAGGGCCGTGAAGGATGCGAGGAATCGTTTCTTGCCGACGCCCGAATCAGCCGCCGCTCCCAGCACGGGAGACAGCAGCGCCACGAGGAACATGGACGAGCTGAATGATACGCTCCACAGGAGGTCCGCATCGGGCGTGTTCCCGGCAACGACCTCGCGAAAGTAGGTGGGATACCCGACCGTCAGAACGACAACATAGAACGCCGTATTTGCGAAATCGAACAACGTCCAGGCGAAGATGGTTCGGCGGGTGTGTGACGGGTAGGTCGTCATGCGGGCTTTGCTTTGCGGAGCGAGGCCTCCTGCAGTCCGCGTCCGCTCTTCTTGAGCGTCTTGTTGGTCCGGAGCGAATCGAGGACGGAATCGAGCACTCCGTTCACAAACTTGTCGCTCTTTTCGGTGCTGAACCGGCGGGCGATCTCAATGGCCTCATTGATGGAGACTTTGGGGGGAATGTCCTCGAAGTACAGCATTTCGCAGATCGCCATGCGGAGGATGAGACGATCGATGATGGCGAGCCGGCTGAATTCCCAGTTCGTCACCCGTTCCCGGATCCAGCCGTCGAGGATGTCCGACGTCTCCACCACTTTCTGAACGAGCTGTTGGGCGAAGCCGTAGAGCTGTTGATCTCCTTTGAGATCTGCCAGCACGGTGTCCAGCACAAAGGGGAGCGGCTCGCGGGCCAGCTCGTAGGCATAGAGGGCCTGGAGTACTTTTTCCCGTATCCTGCGTCGCCGCGAGGGCATCCGTCAGCCTCTGTGGTGTGATGGGCACATCCCGTGATTATCGTCCGCTCATCGTCCGCTCACCGAGTCGACCGGCAAAGTGTGAACTGCCGGCATAGATTTGCTTGATCGGCGATATGGCCTTGATGCGCGACTCCGCCAGCCGGTTGGCTGCCTCGGAGGTCGAAATCTTCTCGAGCTTTGCAATATCGAAGATCTGTCGGAGCGTATCGTAGATTCCATCGGCCTGCTTCAGGGCGCGGTCTTCACGGTACCCTTCCAGCTCATTGGCGACATTGATGAGTCCGCCGGCATTGATGGCGTAATCCGGAGCATAGAGAATCTTTCGTTCGATCAGCATGCCCATGTGCTTCTTTTCGTTCTGCAGCTGGTTGTTCGCCCCTCCTGCCACGATGGCGCACTTCAGCCGCGGGATGGTTTCGTCGTTCAGAATGCCGCCGAGGGCACAGGGTGCGAAGATATCCACGTTGGCGTCATAGATCCTCTCGGGTTTAACAACGGTGGCTCGCACACGTCGGGCGAGTCGCCGGGCCTTCTCCTCATAGATATCACTCACCACGATGCGGGCCCCCTCCCGCGCCAGGTGCTCACAGAGGTACGAGGCAACACTCCCGGCCCCCTGAACAGCGACCTTCTTTCCCTTGAGAGAGTCGCTTCCGTAGACCTGCCGGGCACAGGCTTTCATACCGACGAACACGCCACGGGCGGTGACCGGTGAGGGATCCCCGCTTCCACCGAGGGCGCGGGAAATTCCCGTCACGTACTTCGTTTCCATTCTCACCCATTCCATATCCCGCTCGGTCGTGCCGACGTCTTCCGCCGTGATGTAGCGTCCGGCAAGCCCTTCCACAAATCTTCCGTACATCCGGAACAGGGCCTCCGTCTTATCCTTGTTCGAATCGCCGATGATGACGGCCTTCCCGCCTCCGAGGTTCAGTCCCGCCACGGCGGCTTTGTAGGTCATCCCCCGCGAAAGCCGCAGGACGTCCCGCAGCGCTTCTTCATCGGAAGTGTACGGCCACATGCGTGTGCCGCCGAGGGCCGGACCCAGGGAGCTGTTGTGGATCGCAATGATGGCACGCAGGCCGACACGGCGATCGGTGCAGTAGACAATCTGTTCATGATCGTGTCGTTCGAGTTCAGCGAAGAGGTTCATGGTCGCTCCGAAGCTGGTGAGTGCGGGCGGGTATCACAGGTCACACGGGGGGAGCCGGCCGTGGGATGCCGGTCTACCAGAACAGGCGTCCCGAAAGCGCGCCGAAGAGTCTCAGCCGTGAGCACCTCGTCGGGCTTTCCCCATGCCAGAACTCTCTGCGCCGAAACCGCACCGCGCGGTTCCACATGCGATTTCCCCAGGAGGAGCATGCTCGTGCTGAAAGCCGCCGTCAACGTCAGATCATGGGAGACACAGAGAATGGTAAGTGCCCGGTCGATGTTCCGCTCCCGCAGGATCTGAAAGATCGTGATCTGATGCGCCACATCCAGATGAGCATTGGGCTCATCGAGGAGGAGAATTTCGGGTTCCTGCGCCAGCGCGCGGGCGATGAGCGCCCGCTGGCGTTCCCCCCCTGACACCGCCGTAATGGGATGATCGGCACAGTGAAGGAGATCAACTCGCTCCATGGCACTCCGGGCGATGTCCCGATCCACCGACCGTTCGAAGAAACGCCTGCCAACGTGAGGGGAACGCCCCATCAGCACCACTTCCTCGACGGTAAAGGGAAACACCCAGGGCAGATCCTGAGGAACGTAGGCAAGAACGCGGGAGAGCTCCAATCGGGTGAAGGATCCCAGGTCTCTCCCCTTCAGACGGATAGACCCGGCGTCCGGCAGGAGAATCCGGTCCAGCAAGCGAAGGAGAGTGCTTTTGCCTGAGCCGTTGGGACCCACCACACCGAGGAATTCGCCGCGGGGGATTGAGAAGGAGATTTCCTCCAGCACGGGGGTACCGGGATAGGTGAATCCGACGCCATCGACCTCGAGGATCATTCCCACAGCAGAAACTCCGGCGTAGCCGGCAGCCCGTCCTGGCCAGGGTCCGCCGGTTTGTGGTGGGGAGGGGAACTGTGAAAAAACCGAGCTATGATAGCCAAAAATACGGTCGGAGGCAAATTGGGGAAGCACAAGCAGGATGGCTTTGGTTTGCTTTTCGGGTCAAAAATTCCCACATTTCTGCGAATGTTGCCACGGTCGTATGAGACCCTCTGCCGCCATCCTCCTCATCGTATCGCTGCTCGCCGCCGCTCCCTTTCTTGAAGCGGGAGACTCGCCGCGCAAAATCCTCCGCGCCCTTCGCCTCAACGAGCACGTTGCCGTCGACGGTGTGCTTGACGAACGCGTATGGGAGGGAACAGGAGAGAACGGGTTCATTCAGCGAGAACCCGTGGAAGGCGCCCCGCCCAGCGAGAGAACGGAGGTCATGTTCGGATACGATGACCACGCCCTGTACGTCGCGGTTCGGCTCTTCGACACTGCACCCGATTCCATAGTCGGCCTGCTGGCGCGCCGCGATGAAGACTCACAGTCCGACTACGTTCTCGTCGCCATCGATCCCGCCCTCGACCGGCGCACGGGCTACTACTTCGTGATCAACCCTGCCGGCGCAATCCAGGATGGCACCTTCTCGAACGACCTCCATACCAGTACGGATTGGGACGGTGTGTGGGAAGCGCGGTCACGCATCGATACCCTTGGATGGACCGCCGAATTCCGGATACCCTTTTCCCAGATCCGCTTCCATGAGTCCGATTCCTACGTCTGGGGCGTGGAGATCGCCCGCTCCATCAAGCGCAAGAATGAGATTTGCTATCTCGCGATGCATCCGCGCAGCGACTATGTGCGCGTCTCGCGCTGGTCGGAGCTTCACGGACTCTCCGGCTTCGTTCCCCCGCCTCGCGTAGAGCTTCTCCCTTATCTTGCGGCTACCGCGAAGTACCTCCGCACGCCGCCGGTTCACCCCTTCAACCAGGGGAGAACCGATCCGTACGTTCTCGGTCGCGACTACGTCGCCAGCATCGGCGCCGATGCCAAGGTGGGATTGGCAGGGGATGTGACGCTGGACCTCACCCTCAATCCCGATTTTGCCCAGGTCGAGGTTGACCCAGCAGTCGTCAACCTGACGGCGTACGAAATCCAGTTCACCGAGAAGCGCCCGTTCTTCACGGAGGGAGCCGGGATTCTCTCTTTTGGACGAGGCGGCGCCGCCTTCCTGCAGGACTTCAACTGGCGTGACCCCGACTTCTTCTACAGCCGCAGGATCGGACACAAGCCGCACGGCTCGACAACCCACGCCGGTTACGAAGACATTCCTGACCGGACAACCATTCTCGGCGCGGCCAAGGTCAGCGGCAAGATGAGCGAAACCTGGTCCTTCGCTGCCCTGACTGCTGTTACCGATCGGGAGTATGCCCGCGTCGACTCCGCCGGCACGGAGTTTCGGGAAGAGGTAGAGCCCCTTGCCTTCTACGGCGTTGCGCGCACGCTCAAGGAGTTCAATGGCGCCCGGCAGGGGATCGGGATGATCGCCACGCTGACGGAGCGGGACATGAGGGGAGATGCGCTTTCGGCGCGCCTCAACAACAGGGCTGTTACAGGCGGAGTCGACGGCTGGACGTTTCTCGACGAGCAGCGTGTGTGGGTCGTCACCGGTTGGGCAGGGGCATCGCACGCAAGCGGTTCACGCGAACGGATCTTCAGTCTCCAGCAATCACCGCAGCACTATTTTCAGCGTCCGGACGCTGATCACGTTCGACTCGATTCGTCCGCCACAGCGCTCTCCGGATGGGCCTCCCGCGTCTGGCTCGACAAAGTGTCGGGCAATTTCCTCTTCAATGTCGGTCTGGGAGCTATCAGTCCCGGCTTCGACGTGAACGACGCCGGGTATCTCCGTTCTGCAGATTTCATCAACGGGCATCTGTATGTGGGCTATGCCTGGTACGATCCTGATCCGATCTTCCTCACGAAGTGGGTGAGTGCTGCAGTCTACCAGAACTACAACTTCGGCGGACTGAAAGTGGCGGAGACCTACGTGCTGATGATGTACGGCCAGCTACCGAGCTACTGGCAGATCCGTCTCGACGGCGGCTACAATGCCGAGACGTTCGATGACCGGCTCACGCGTGGAGGGCCGGTCACCCGATATCCCAGCAGTCGCTACGCCATCGCCTCCGTCTCCTCGGACACGCGGCAACCCTTGAGCGGGTCGCTGAGCCTCGTGAGTGCGCACAGTGACGCCGGCGCCTGGCAGACATCGAGCTCACTGTCCTTCCATTGGAAGGCCTCCCGCGTGTTGTCGCTTCGCGGAGGACCTGAGTACTCACGCGTTCGCGCCATCGCGCAGTGGGTCGGCAAGATCTCCGACCCCTTGGCGACCGAAACGTTCGGCATGCGGTATCTGTTTGGTACCCTTGATCAGACGTTACTGTCGGCATCGCTTCGGGTGAACTGGATCTCGACACCGACCCTGAGCTTCCAACTTTACCTCCAGCCCCTCTTCTCGACAGGTCGTTATGTTGAAATCAAGGAGCTCGCTCGCCCGCGTTCCTTTGCCTTCAACGTCTACGGTCGGGGGGCTTCGACGCTCTCCCGAACGGCAGAGGGATACCTGATTGATCCAGACGGACCCGGAGGTCCGGCACCCGGTTTCTCTCTGCCGGAC
>CAYXMK010000026.1:0-19255 GCA_964465905.1 uncultured Ignavibacteriaceae bacterium
TCCAGCTTCGCCTCGAACCCCTTGTTCCACATCTTCCCCGCATTCCGGTACTGCGTGGAGTAGCCCGTGGAGGTGGGAACGTTGACGTAGAGGAGAAGTTCCGAGATATCCTGCCGGTAGTAGGAGAATTCGAAGTTGATGCGGCGATCCCAGAATGCCGCGTCGAATCCGGCCTCGATTTCTGCCGTCAGCTCCGGCTTGATCTCGTCGTTGCCGGCGGCCGTGTTCTGACGAATGCCCAGCTGCGGTGACCGTCCGGCACTGACTCCCCGACCCCACGGGTCAAAGAACCCGCTCGTCTCGTACAGGTAGTTCGTCGCATACGTGCCGGGTGTTCTTCCGGCCTGGCCCCAGGCCGCCCTCAGCTTGAACTCGTCGACGATGCCCTTCAGATCCTGCATGAAGGACTCCTGCGACAGCCGGTAGGCGAGGCTCGCCTTGGGGTAGTAGTGGAAGGGCGACGATTTGCCGAACGTCGAACCCGCGTCGCGACGGACAGCGGCGGTCAGCGTCAGGCGATCCCAGGCATTCACCGTCCCCTGCACGTAGTACGAGTAGATGCGGCTCTCCGAGCGGCTCGAACCAGCGTTCTTCGTCACGCCAGCGCCGATCTCGTTGTAGAATGGAAGGGTCGTGCTTGAATTTGCCCCCGTGTAGTTCGACACGAAGAAGGAAAGCTGCTGTCCGAGGATGAGGGTCCCCAGAATGTCTTCCGTGAACTGATACTTCCCGGTCAGCATCAGGTCTGTGTTGACGACGTCGTTCGTCCACCGGTCCTGATCGACCTGGCCGGCGTTGGAAGGGGTCGAGCCGGCAGAGCCGTTGAACAGCCGGCGGGAGTAGAACTGGCTGTACCGGTCCCAGCCGACGTTGCCCGTCAGACGCATCCCCTCGTAGAAATCGAAATCGAAGCCCGTGCTGTGAATGAAGCGCGAAAGCTCCGTTTTGTACTTGTTGAACTCCATCGTCCAGAACGGATTGTCGTAGGAGGCAAACCGCCTCTGGGTAACGCCGTCAGGCCGGAGAAATACTTTGTTGTTGAATTCCGGCGGCGTTCGCAGAGAGCCGAGCAGAATGCCCGCAACGTTGCTGCCGTCCTGCGGAAGATTGCCCGACTGGTTGATGAAGTTCGAATTGCTGCGGATGCCGAGACTGTTGAACGGCACGTAGTTCAGGTTCACACGGATGTTCTGCCGTGCGTAGCTCGAGTTCTTGATCACTCCCTTCTGGTCGGTGAAACTGCCCGACGCAAGGTACCGGAAGGTGGACCCGCCTCCGGAAACCGACAGCGCGTTCTCTGCGATGTATCCGGACTGGAAGACGTCTGTGGAGTGATCGTACGTCGGTGTGCCGGCGGGAAGTGCTGCTCCCCAGGAATCGGTCGAACCGGCGGCCCCCGTTGCTTCATTGTACGGGATTCGCTGGCCGTAGGTCGTTTGCACCGGAACCGACGTCGGGACGTCGTCCATGCTGTAGGACGAGGTGTAGGTGATCCTGGCAAGCTTGCCGGCTTCGGTCATCTTGCCCGACTTGGTGGTGATGAGGATCACGCCGTTGCCGGCGCGGGCCCCGTAGATGGCCGCCGCCGAGGCGCCCTTCAACACCTCGATCGACTCGATGTCGTTCGGGTCGATGTCGCTGCCGCGGTTCGGGGTCTGGACGTTTCCCGATCCGTAGTAGACGAAGCTGTTGTCAATCGGTACGCCGTCCACCACGTAGAGCGGCTGAGAGCTTCCGGTCACTGTCCGGCGGCCGCGCAACGTGACGTACGTGCCTGCCCCCGGTGTGCCGGAGTTCTTCGTTACACGCATGCCCGCAACTTTTCCTGCCAGAGCATCCATCACGGATGTCACCGCAACTTTTTCGATATCGTTGCCGGCGATCTTCGCAATGGAGTTGCCCAGCTGAGCACGAGGAATTTCCCCCGAGAGTCCCGTTACGACAACCTCGTCGATTCTCAGGAGATCCTCAGTGAGGTTGAAGTTCATCTCGAGCGTCTGGCCGGCCACCACTCGAACTGCCTGCCGGGCCGATGTGTAGCCGATGAAGCGGACCGTCAACCGATAGTCCCCCGGGGGAATATTCGGGATCAAATATGCCCCCTCCGAGTTGGTTGCCGCTCCCCGGTTGGTCCCCTCCAACAGCACGTTCGCGCCGATGAGGGCATCCCCGGTCGCTCGGTCTTTCACCACGCCTCGAATTTCGCCCGTAAGCTGCCGGGCGACGGCGAGCGATGAAATCAACGACAGGAGAATCGCTGTCACCAGCAGCGACCACCATACTGTCTTTCGTTGACTCATATCTCCTCCTTTCTTGAGAGAGGTGGATGGTTGGTGTGTTGGTGGTTTGTGAGAGGCAAACACTAGAACAGAATGCTTCGACCGTGTTGATGGAGAATTCCGTCTGGTGCGAGTTTCAAGAAAGGATGGACTCTCGATGGGCAGGGCGATGCGCCCTGGGTGAGAACAGACTCCCCGAAGCGAAGGTGCAGAGAGCATGTCGGAGATGAGATGACTCGGGAGGCCATCAGTGTCATGCTGATATCCTCGACAAAGCAACTTCCGGCGTCTTCTGCGCCTATATAATCAATTCCACAGTGAATGTCAAGATTCGGAATGCGAAATCGTCAGCAATCGGCATCCTAGGGCTGCCGCAGCACAGGGAGGATCTGGCTGGACCGGATGCGCGTCCGGTAGGCGACTTCGGCAAATTCTTTTTCTCCCTGCAGGGGAACGACCGGCTCAATGAAATCGGCCTCGATGTGTTCCCAGAGAGTGTCCGTTTTCCCCCCCTCCAGGGTCACCGGCACAACCAGCAGAGTGTCCGGGAAGGAATACCACCGGAAGGTTGCGCCCTTGCCGTCGGAAGATAGGGGAAGTACCGACGATGCTTTCAGTTCTGATCCTCTTCGGGCCGTGTACGAAACCCGAAGGGTATACGGCCTGTACTTCATCCTGAGCGTCAGCAGGAGGTTCAGCGCGCTTCTTCCGGGTTCGGAGGGCTCCACAGTCCTGTCAATAACCAGGAATCTCTCGGGGGGCGGGACATCCTCCATCAGACGGGCCGTCAGGGTGTTCCCGTGAATGAGCGTGTCCCGATCCGGGAATCTTACCCTCAGTCCGTCGAGGTAGTCGGCGCTCCGGGCCTGGACGGTTCCGGTTCCGCGGCTTAGGTCAAACTCCTGCTCAATTCTGATCTTCTGCCGCCAGCTCTCGGTGTAGACGGGGATCGTCGAGAGATACAGAACGCCGACGAGGAAGGAACCGGCCGACGCAAGAGCACCCCAGCCCTTCCTGAACGACGAAAGTCTCAGCGGATCCGAGTTGAGGGAAACATACACAGCGGCAAAACCCAGGAGAAACGGAAGAAGCCAGACGGAGAAGAGCAGGATTGGTACGAGATGGAGAATGAACTTCTGCAGAAACCCCTCGACCGGTGCCTCGGCGAGCGAACGGGCCAACAGGGGAAAACCCTCCGAGAAGAACAGGCGTGTCATGAAATAGGGAGAAGCGACCCACAGCAGCAGCCGCAGCCATGTCGGACGCACGAGCCTCGCGAGCGCCAGAACGAGAAGAGCGGAGGCAGGGTAGAGGGCAAGCTCCGGCATGAGCAATGCCATGCCGACGACAAAGACGATGAGCCAGACAAAGGTCCTCAGAGCGTACCGGTATGCGTCCCGTGTCAGTCCGAGCCTGCGCGTCAGCTGAAGCCCGATCCAGATTCCGAACGTCGCCGCTACGAAACCCAGAATGACGATCCCGTCCAGATCCGCATACCACGGAATCGTCGAACCGATCATCATGCCGGCAAGCGTCGGGGAGAGCCACACGCACGTCTGAATGATCAGCATGATGAGGAAGAGCTTCAGACCCGGGACGGTTCTGTGAGGAGATTCGATGATCCTCTTCTTCCGCAGGGATAGCAGAACGGCCACTGCGAGGACAACCGCGGCTGCTGCGAAGGCAACCAGGGACCAGATGGGAAAGAAGAACGGTACGCCGAGCAGTTCCCAGAGGAAATATGAGCCGGTCTTCTGCTCCGGAACTCCGCCGTCGAATCGCTCCACGAGCCGGTAGACGAGATCGCCCGACCGCTTCAGTCCCCAGAGCGAGAACGCCGCATACGTGTCCTGCTGGGTGTGGATCGGATCGTTGATGTCGGTGGTGAAGTCGATCGCCGGAATGTCCCGCTCCAGGAACGGCATGTGGTCGGAGCCGATCCCTCCGCCCGGCATTCCGCCGACAAATGACATGAAATGCGTGGGATACGAAAGCCCTGAATAGCCAAGGTCGCGGAGTTCCTCGTAGGCGGACCGAACCAGCCATTCGGGCGATTTCTTCTGTCCGGCGCTGAGGAGAGGAAGCAGCCAGCCGCTTCCGTTGGCCATATCGACCTGCAGCATCAGGACAACCTTGTCGATGTCGGCAAAATGCCCGACGAAGTGCCGCGATCCGCGCAGGCCCTGTTCTTCGCCGCCGAAGAGAGCGAACACGATCGTGGATTGGTTCTGCCGTTGTGCCAGCACACGCGCGAGCTCCAGGACGACCGCGCAACCCGATCCGTCATCATTGGCTCCGGGGATCTCGGGAGCGGCGGAGTCGATATGGGCTCCGAGCACGATGATGCGCTCGTTCGCTCCACGCAGAACCCCCACAGCCGTGCCGCTCGAGGTGATGGTGAGGGATCGTCCCGACGAGGAGGTGGTCGTCGTCATCGGGAGCAGGTAGGCCTCGTCCAGTCCGAACGATCGGAACTTGGCGAGGGAGAACTCCATGGCGCGTCGTTCTGCGGGAGATCCCATGGTTCTCGGACCGATCTCCTCCGCCAGCACGCGCAGGTAGGAAGCGGCGCTATCGAGCGAAAACGGCGTCGCAGCGGCGTTCTGAGCCGGCGCACCGTTCGGTGCCATTGCCAGGGAAAGGACCAGCGTGACAACGATTCTTGTCAGATTCATTTCCTTGCCTTGCGTTGTGGACCATGTCGGCCCGTGCCCTTCCGGGGACGGAGAGCGGAATCGAAGAACTCCATGACCGATTCCTCGTACGCCTTTCCCCCCACCTCCCACACGTTCGTATGGTGCGCACGGGGAACGATCAGCATATCCTTCGGCTCGTTGGCCTGATCGTAGAGTCTCTTGGAATACTGATAGCGCACAAAGGAGTCATCCGAGCCGTGGAGGAACAGGAGCGGAATGTGCAGAGCGGCGACGTCGCGCAGGGGTGAAACCTCCGACGCCTTGAAGCGGGCCAGGCGCTGCGCGCGGCTGAGGGCAACGTTGCGCAGGAAGTGCCACGGGAGTTTGATGAGGCGGCGCTGGTAATCGACCGTGATGGTGCGCAGATCCGTGAAGGACGCCTCTGCGACGACGCAGCGCACCCGCGGATCAATGGCGGCGGCCTGGATCGCCACGGCCGCTCCCATGGAGGTTCCGAAGAGTCCGACAGGACCGATGGCATGATCGGTCCGGCTCTCAAGGTAGCTGATGATGAGTGAGACGTCGAGCTTCTCGTAGTAGCCGTAGGTGCAGTACGCCCCTCCGCTGTTGCCGTGGCGGCGCGAATCGTAGAGGAAGACATGATAACCGTGCCGGTGGAAGAGCTGTGCGAGGGCTACACCGCTCGTCTTGCAGTCTCCTACCCCGTGCAGGTAGATGATGGTGCCGCGGGCACGGCGCCCGTCCGGCACAAACCAGCAATCGAGCGCCACACCGTCCGGCGTGGTGAGGATGATGTTCTCCTGCGCCAGACCCGCATCCGACGGTTGAAGGAGCGTTGTGTACTGCAGATACCACTCGGCTTTCCGGCGGTGCGGCTGCAGCAGGATGAGGGGGCCAACCAGCAGCACGGCGATCGCCGCGGAAATCAGAAAGGCGATGGCGATGAGAATCAGGGCGAGAAGAATCGACATGGGTACGTCTGGGCTGTCTGCGTATTCAGGTGACCGACGTGTGGCGGATGGCGCCGGACCTCAATATACCACGACGCTCACGATGAAGCAACCGCCGGATTGCTTCTCCCTCGTGTTCTTCGTATCTTGGCCGACACTCTGCGATCAAACC
This sequence comes from uncultured Ignavibacteriaceae bacterium, assembly GCA_964465905.1. Lineage (GTDB taxonomy): Bacteria > Bacteroidota > Ignavibacteria > UBA10030 > UBA10030 > CAYXMK01. The sequence continues at coordinate 6,059 of CAYXMK010000026.1, forward strand.
ACGGATGGCTCTGCGCGTTGCGCTCGTTCATGACTGGCTGACCGGCATGCGGGGGGGAGAGAAGGTGCTCGAGGTTCTGTGCGAGCTCTTTCCGCAAGCCCCGCTCTTCACGCTCGTCCATACGAAGGGGGCGCTCTCCTCGCGCATCGAGGGGATGACCATCCGCACGTCCTTCGTCCAGCGCCTCCCGTTCAGTACTTCGCAGTATCGTCGCTATCTTCCGGTTCTGCCCCTCGCCATCGAGTCGTTCGACTTCTCGGCATTCGACCTGATCGTTTCCACGAGTCACTGCGTCGCAAAGGGGGCCAGGCCGGCTGACGGAGCCCTCCACGTCTGCTACTGTCATACCCCCATGCGGTACGTGTGGGAGATGTACGACGAGTATTTCGGGAAGGGGAGGGCGGGGCTCCTCACACGGGCAGGGATGTCCATCCTTCGTCCCGCGCTCCAACAGTGGGATGTGAAAACCAGCACGCGTGTTCATGCCTTCATCGCCAACTCCCGGAACGTGGCCGACCGCATCCGGCTCCACTACGGCCGGGATGCCGATGTTCTCTATCCCCCTGTGGAGACATCGCGCTTCGGGATCTCTGCCGAACGGGAGGGCTACTGGCTCGTCGTCAGCGCGCTCGTTCCGTACAAGCGCGTGGATCTCGCGGTGAGGGCCTTCACGCGTCTGGGACGGCGCCTTGTGATCGCCGGAAGCGGGCCGGAGGCCGGTCGACTGAAAAGGATTGCCGGTCCGACGATCTCGTTCCTCGGATGGGTTCCCGACCGTGACCTTCCCCGCCTGTATGCCCGGGCCGAGGCGCTGATTTTTCCGGGGGAAGAGGATTTCGGCATCGTGCCTCTCGAGGCGATGGCAAGCGGCCGCCCTGTCGTTGCCTTCGCCCGGGGAGGTGCACTCGAGACCATTGTTGATCATGGACCGGTACAGACTGGCGTCTTCTTCAAGGAACAGACGGAAGAGGCCCTCATCGCGGCGGTGGAGCAATGCGCAGCGACGGACTACGATCCGTACACCATCCGTGCGCACGCGCTCCAGTTTGACACCGAAACCTTCCGGCGGGGTCTCAAGACTCTGCTGAGCGAGAAGGTCGAGCATCACTTCGGTCCAGACGCTGCGCAGAGTCTATTTCCCTCAACCTCCCCCTGACGCGCCCGTCGCTCTTTGACTTTCCCCCTTTTTTTTCTATTTTGAACACCTGTTTTGGCCGTGAATCCCCCCTGTACAGGGGAGGCCGGTCCGATGGAACCGCGACTATGCCGGCAAAGGATTTGCATCACGCCTCGAAGAGGCGCCGCTATTCGATCATCCTTGTCCCCAGCGGCGATGCGGGGGACTCCAGGAACTACCACGTTGCCCCCTGGCAGGTCGCCGTGGGGCTTCTAGTTCTTGCGTCGCTCGGCGTAGCACTGGTACTCGCCGTGCTGTTCTTCACCCCCGTCGCTACGATCATCGAGATTCCGAACCCGACGCTGGAGAATCGCTACAGCAGGGAACTGCTGGCAATCAACCGGCGGATGGAATCGATCATGGAGCAGCTTCTCGAGGTGCAGGCCTACAACCTGAAGCTGCGGAAGGCGCTGGGGGAGCTGGTGGGACCCGCGGACACAGCTGCTGGCGGTCGGCGGGAGCCGGAGCGGAGTTCCCGCGGTCCCGAGGCGATCCGCAGGCCGGAAGCGTCCAGAGCCGCTCCGCAGCCCGAGACCGTGCTGCCGAGCATGTCGCTCGCTCTCGCAACCGTGGAGCAGCGCCCCGGCAAGATGGACGCCGTGTTCCCGGCGGTGATGCCCACCGAAGGATACATCACGCAGGGGTTCAGCGCTGAACGCCGTCACTTCGGCCTGGATATTGCGGGGCGAACCGGAAGTGTGGTCAACGCGGCAGCCGACGGGCACGTGGTGTTTGCGGGTTGGACCCAGGACGACGGATATGTGCTCATCCTCTCCCATGCGGGGGGATTTCTAACGTACTACAAGCACAACCAGGCGCTCCTGAAGTCATCGAACGCGTTTGTGCGGCGCGGCGAGCCCATCGCTCTCCTCGGAAGCTCGGGGCATACGAGTCTGGGTCCCCATCTGCACTTCGAGATCTGGAAAGACGGGACGCCGGTTGATCCGGCTCTGTACCTTCTCAATATCAATTCGTGAGGAGTGCTCATGGCAGGCAAGAATGAGAGTCTGAAAGAGCTGAACATGATCAGTGCCGGCACCTCCATCGAAGGGAAGATCCGGAGCCAGGGGAACGTCCGCATCGACGGCAAGGTGATCGGCGAAGTCAGCGTCAGTGAAACGCTCGCGGTCGGGGTTGCAGGAGAGATCGAGGGCAACGTGACCGCGAAGAACGTGACGGTCGGCGGCAAGATCCGCGGCTCCATCAATGCTGCCGACAAAGTCGTCTTCGAGAGCAAGTCTGTCGTCCGCGGTGACGTCCGCGCTGCCCGGCTCGTGATTGACGAGGGCTCCGTGTTCGACGGGAAAGTATCGATGACTGAGAAGGGCCCGCTCTACGAACAGCGTCACTGAGGCCTGCGGGAGAGGGGGACTATGCCTGCTCCTGATGGCGGAGGACAGAACGCCCCTCCGGCCGGCCGTACGCCGCTCGGATCAGCGCTGCGGGAGTTCGCGCCGTACCTCACGCTCGGTTTTCAGCTCGCCGCCGCAGTCGTTGTGTTTCTCCTGATCGGCGTCTGGCTGGACAACCGGCTCGACAGCTCCCCGTGGTTCAAGCTTGCCGGATTGCTGCTCGGTATCACGGGGGGATTCATCAAGTTTTTCAAGACCGTTTCGGAACTGGAAAAACACCGAAAGAAGAAGCCGTGAAGTGGGATTGGGGATTTCTGCGTCTGGCGGGATACTGGTTCGTCGGTGTGACAGCGGCGGCTCTGTATCCCCTGGTCAAGTACTTTCCGCCGGCGGTCATGAAGAGTTTCCTCGCGGCGGGACTGCTGAGTTTTGTCAACATCGTGATCGGCTACCTCGCCGTTGAGTATTCGTTCCCGAAATCCAATACGATGTTCCTGAAGGTCATCCTCGGGAGCATGCTTGCGCGGCTCATCGGTATGGGGGCGGCCGTTGTCATCCTCGTGGAAGTGCTCCACTTCCCGGCGCTCGCGCTGATGCTCTCCCTGCTCCTCTTCTACGGCATGAATCTGGCGCTGGAGGTTTATTTCCTTCAGAAGAAAGTCGCCCTCCGCCATCAGCAATAACACAGAGACCGCTTCCCACGATCTTCCGTGAACACTCCCATCGATACAACGGCGCGGGCCATGACGGACAGTCTCCACGCCAACGGCCAGGGAGAGTTCGATTTTCGGCACCTGCTGGAGCACCTGAATGATCATGTGGTGGTTCCCCTCCCGCCGCTTCAGGTCGGCGGATTGTCCCTCGATCTCTCGATCACCAAGCACATGCTCTTCCTGCTTGTGGGGGGCATGATTGTGTTCCTGATGGCGTACGGCGCCGCCCGTCAGAACCGGAAGCAGCGAGTCCCGCGCGGTCTGGGGAACCTGATGGAAATCATTGTCGTGTTCATCCGGGATGAGATCGCGATGGCGAATATGGGTCCGGCCGGCCTCCGCTATCTGCCGTACCTGCTGACGACCTTTTTCTTCATCCTCATTCTCAATCTGCTCGGCCTGGTTCCGTTCGGCGCCACCGCGACGGGTAATCTGGCAGTGACCGCCGGGCTGGCACTCATCGCGTTCGTCATGATCCAGGTTTCGGCCATCCGGGCTCATGGCGTGAAGCACTACCTGGCGCACCTCACCGGAGGCGTTGCATGGTGGCTCTGGCCGATTATGATTCCCATCGAGATTCTGGGGCTCTTCACCAAGCCGTTCGCTCTCTGCATGCGTCTCTTTGCCAACATGACCGGAGGGCATATCGTGCTTCTCTCCCTCATGGGATTTATCTTCCTTGCCCGTTCCTTTCTGTTTGCCCCTGTCCCGGTCCTGTTCTCCGTTGCCATCTATCTGCTGGAGCTGCTGGTGGCGTTGATTCAGGCCTATATCTTCACGATGCTGACGTCGCTCTTCATGGGTCTGGGCATGGCTGGGAGCCACGAAGGACAGGAGCGGCATGGTCACTGACACGAACCTGTGAAGCATTCTGCAATCGGTACGAACACTCATCAACAGGAGGAAAACACATGGATGCAACCGCGTTGGCGTATCTCGCATCTGGATTCAGCTCGGGCCTGGTCATTCTGGGCGCAGCGTACGGTATCGGCAAGCTGGCCTCGGCCGCCATGGAAGCTAGCGGGCGTCAGCCCGAAGTGGTCGGTGAGATCAGGACGTCGATGATCATTGCGGCTGCCCTCATCGAGGGAGCCACCTTCTTCGCTCTGGCCATCTGTATTCTGCTCGCTCTCAAGTAAGGACGGACCTGACATGTTTGACATTAATCCCGGACTCACCGTCTGGACGACGGTGGTCTTTCTGGTGCTCCTGTGGGTGCTCGGCAAGTTTGCCTGGAAACCGCTCCTCCGGTCGCTGCAGGAACGGGAAGAGGGAATCCGGATCTCGCTGGAGCAGGCTGATCGGGCGAGGTCGGAAGCGGCAGAGCTCCTGAGGCAGAACGAACTGAATCGTTCGCGGGCCGAAGAGGAGTATCGGGCCATCGTGCGCGAGGCCCGTTCGCTGGCCGAGAAGCTGAAAGAGGATATGGTGGCGAAGGCGAAGCGACAGGCACAGCGGGAAGTGGAGTCGGCGAAGGAGGAGATCGCCCGCAACCTGGATGCGGCGAGGCAGCAGCTGCGCGGTGAAGCGGCCGACCTGGCGGTCAAGATTGCAGAGAAACTGCTGAACGAGGCGATGGATGAGGCAAAACAGAAGAACGTCATCGACGGCTTCCTCAAGCAATTATCGAAGAATTGAGAGATGGCGGGGGGCCTGGGGAGGACCGGCATGAAGAACGCGCGGGTGGCCCGACGCTATGCCCAGGCACTGCTGGATCTTGCAGGAGCGTCCGGCGAGCTGGACCAGGTGTTGGCGGATCTGCAGGTGGTGCGCAGAGCCGTTGCCGGCGTGCGCGCGCTCGATCTCTTCCTCAAAAACCCTGTGATCAGGAAAGAGAAGAAGAAAGAAATCATCGCCCAGCTGTTCAGGGAGAAGATCCACAGCACGACGTTCTCGTTCCTGCTCTTCCTCCTTGAGAAAGGGCGGGAGGAGATGATTCCCGACGTCGTCGATCAGTACACCGCACTGCTGGATGAGCAGAACGGCGTTGTCGGTCTGGATCTGCGGTCCGCCGTGCGCCTCTCGGCGGACGATGAAGAGAAGATGCGACAGTCCTTCGAGCGTCTCACGGGCAAGAGCGTGCGCCTCGAGGTCCGGCAGGATCCGAGTCTTATCGGCGGCGTTGTGGTCCGCGTGGGGGATACGGTCTACGACGGCAGTCTGCGGCGGCAGCTGGAGGTGCTGCGCCAGCGGCTTGCGCACGGAACGAACGGTCTTACGTAGTACGGCGTTGTCATGTCAGAGAGGATCGGGTATGGCGGAAGTACGACCAGATGAAGTATCGGAAATTCTTCGTCGGCAGTTGTCGGGCTTTGAACGGGAAGTCGACATCTACGACGTCGGTACGGTTCTCCAGGTGGGTGATGGGATTGCGCGCATCTACGGACTCTCCCAGGTCCTCGCGTCGGAACTGATCGAATTCCCCGGCAACATCTTCGGGATGGCGCTGAACCTGGAAGAGGACAACGTCGGGTGCGTCATCTTCGGAGACAGCTCCCACGTGAAGGAGGGAGACCTCGTCAAGCGTACGAAGCGGGTCGCCTCCATGCCCGTCGGTGAAACGATGCTCGGCCGCGTGATCAGTCCCCTGGGTGAGCCGCTCGACGGGAAGGGGACGATCACTGTCGAGAAGTATCTCCCCATCGAGCGGAAGGCGCTCGGGGTGATCCAGCGGCAGCCGGTGAAGGAGCCGCTGCAGACAGGCATTAAGGCGGTCGATGCGATGATCCCGATCGGTCGCGGGCAGCGTGAGCTGATCATCGGCGACCGGCAGACCGGCAAGACAGCGATCGCCATCGACACGATCATCAATCAGCGCTACACCCATACGGAGGAGGCGAAGCAGGCGGGTGTCAAGCCGGTGTACTGCGTCTACGTTGCCGTGGGCCAGAAGGGCTCCACCGTCGCGCAGGTCGTGGCCAAACTTGAAGAGACCGGCGCCATGGAGTACACGACGGTCATCAGTGCTACCGCCAGCGATCCCGCCCCGTTGCAGTTCATCGCCCCGTATGCCGGAGCGACACTCGGCGAGTTTTTCCGCGACAGCGGCCGGCACGCCCTCGTCATCTACGACGACCTGACGAAACAGGCGCAGGCGTATCGCCAGATGTCTCTCCTCCTGCGGCGGCCGCCGGGACGCGAGGCCTATCCGGGCGACGTCTTCTACCTCCATTCCCGCCTGCTGGAACGGGCTTCCAAACTGAGTGACGAACTCGGCGGCGGGAGCCTGACGGCCCTTCCTGTCATCGAAACGCAGGCCGGGGACGTTTCCGCCTACATCCCCACGAACGTCATCTCGATCACCGACGGACAGATCTACCTTGAATCCAATCTCTTCAATTCCGGCGTCCGTCCAGCCATCAACGTGGGCATTTCTGTTTCGCGCGTCGGCGGCAGCGCGCAGATTAAAGCCATGAAGAAAGTCGCGGGCCGCATGAAACTCGAACTGGCCCAGTACCGCGAGCTGGAGGCGTTCGCCAAGTTTGGATCGGACCTTGACAAGGTGACCCAGCAGATGCTCCGGCGGGGCTCCCGGTTGGTGGAACTTCTCAAACAGGAACAGTACGTTCCGCTCCCCGTCGAGAAGCAGGTGGCCGTCATCTTCCTGGGCACCAACGGCTATCTGGACGAGATTCCTCTGGAAGAGGTCCGGCGGTTCGAACGGGAAGCGCTGGAGACCATGGACGCCAGGCACAGCGATCTCCTGGCGACAATCGTGGCGACGAAAGATCTCACGAAGGACGTGGAGGAACGGCTGCACGCCATCGGCAAAGAGCTCGTGGCGAAATTCAAGGCCGCCCGGCGGCCTGTTGAGGTGATGGCCTAGGGGTCGTGCGTGGCGACGCTTCGAGAAATCCGGGGACGCATTTCCGGCATCCGGAATACCCAGAAGATCACCAAGGCCATGAAGATGGTCGCGGCGGCGAAGCTGCGGCGCGCGCAGGAACGTGCCATGGCGGCACGTCCGTACGCGCGGAAGATCTCTGAACTCCTGCGCCATCTCGTGACCAAAGTTGATCTTCGCCTGCACCCCTTGCTGACCCCGCGGGAGGTCCGTCGTGTCTGCGTGATCGTGGTGACGGCGGACCGGGGACTCTGCGGCGCATTCAACGCGAATATCATCAAAGCCGCGGTACAACACATCGAGGATCACTACGCGGAGCACTGGCGCAGCGGGCGCCTCCACCTGATGACGGTCGGAAAGAAGGGGTCCGATTTCTTCTCCAAGCGATCCTATCCCGTCCTGGCGAAGTACGTGGGGGTGTTCCAGGACCTCTCCTTCGTCTCCGCCCAGGGAATCGTCGACAGGATGACGAAGGAGTACCTGCAGGGGACGTTTGATCGCGTGGATGTCGTGTACAATGAGTTCAAGTCTGTTGTTCAGCAGAACATCGTCATCGAGCAACTCCTTCCCGTTCCGCCGGAAGAACTGACACCCCTGCCGGGGCGAAGGGGGCTTGCGCAGATCGAGTACATCTACGAGCCGACGAGCGGCGAGATCCTCGACGCTCTCGTCCCGCGGCATCTCGGTTTTCAGATGTGGCGGGTGCTCCTGGAATCGAATTCCGCCGAACAGGGGGCACGCATGACGGCGATGGAGAACGCAACCGAAAATGCGAGGGAGCTGATCCGGGATCTGACGCTGGCGTACAACAACGCACGACAGGCGGCGATCACCAAGGAGTTGCTGGAGATCGTCAGCGGGGCGGAAGCGCTGAGGAAGAGCGGCTGATCGGCTGCACAGGAGAGCGGCTTGCGACCGCCGTCGGAGAATCTCCGGCGGCGGTTGCGTTTAAGCGTCCAGCGTGTGGAGGAGGGAAGAGGGAAGCTTGAATGGAAGGTCGAATTTCGTTAACTTAATAATCCTTTAGTTGAGAGGAGCTGTTCGCACGGTCGGTACACCCGTGCGGCAGGTTGTTCCTATGTTCGAATCCCTGACCCACAAGCTCGAAGTCGTCTTCAAGAAGCTGCGGGGGCACGGCAAGCTGACCGAGGCCAACATCGCGGAGTCGCTGCGCGAGGTCCGCCGCGTGCTGCTCGACGCGGATGTGAACTACAAGGTCGCGGGGAAGTTTGTCGAGGACGTTCAGCGGCGTGCCCTGGGCGTCGAGGTTCTCACGAGCGTCACACCGGGGCAGCTCATCGTCAAGATCATCTACGATGAAATGGTCGCCCTGCTTGGACGTTCGCGTGTGGAGCTCCGGGAGGCACCCACACCGCCGACGGTCATCCTGGTGGCGGGACTGCAGGGATCGGGTAAGACGACCTTCTGCGCCAAGCTTGCGCGCTATCTGAACCAGCGCGGACGGAATCCGCTCCTCGTAGCTGCGGACATCCACCGCCCTGCCGCCGTTGACCAGCTTGTTCTACTCGGCGAGCAGATCGGCATCCCGGTGTACGCCGATCGGAACAACCCGGCTCTCCGCATTGCGGCTGATGCCATCGACCATGCCCGGAGGAACGTCCGGGACACCGTCGTGCTGGATACGGCGGGACGCCTGCACGTCGATGAGGAGATGATGCGGGAAGTCGTGGCGATCAAGGAAACGGTGCGGCCGCACGAGATTCTCTTCGTGGTGGATGCGATGACCGGTCAGGACGCCGTGAAGGCGGCCAAAGCGTTCCACGACCGGCTGGACTTCGACGGCGTGGTGCTCACGAAGCTCGACGGTGATGCCCGCGGCGGCGCGGCGCTGTCCATCCGCTCGGTCGTGGAGAAACCGATCAAGTTCATGAGTCTGGGAGAACAGCTCGATGCCCTCGAGCCGTTTCACCCCGAGCGGATTGCATCGCGTATTCTGGGCATGGGGGATATCGTCACCCTGGTGGAAAAGGCCCAGCAGCAGTTCGATCGGGAACAGTCTGTCCGCCTCGAAGAAAAGCTCCGGAAAGCGCAATTCACCCTGGAGGATTTTCTGGAACAGCTGCGGCAGGTCAAGAAGATGGGATCGCTCGATCATCTGGCCGGCATGATCCCCGGCCTGAGCCGTCTCCCGAAAGGGGCGGAGCTGGACGAGCGCTCGCTCGTCCGCGTCGAGGCCATCATCCAGTCGATGACGCGGGAGGAGCGCCTGCGCCCCTCGATCGTGAACGGCAGCCGTCGGCGCAGGATCGCAGGGGGGAGCGGCACAAGTGTTCAGGAGGTGAATCGCCTCCTCAAGCAGTTCGATGAAATGCAGCGCATGATGAAGAAGTTCAGCAAAGGGAACTTCCAGCGGGCGATGCGAGGACTCTCGCTCCCTGTATGAGTACTCACCGCAGGCAGACGGCAACTATCACTAATCTTTCATGAGGAGTCGAACCGGTGGTTAAGCTACGTCTTCGAAGGGTGGGAAAGAAGAAACACCCGGTGTACAAAGTGGTGGCGACGGATATCCGTGCGCCGCGCGACGGCGCCTATCTTGAAGCCGTGGGATCGTACGATCCGAATATCCATCCGCTGCACCTGACGTTCAAAGAGGACCGGGTCTTCCACTGGCTCCGCAAAGGGGCCCAGCCCACGGACACGGTTCGATCGCTGCTCCGCCGCAAGGGGCTGTGGCTGCGCTGGTCACTCCTGAAGCGCGGCGCGGATGCAGCGAAGACTCAGGCGATCCTGGAGCGGTGGCAGATGGCGCAGGAAGAGAAGGCGCGTCGTGAAGCGGACCGCAAGGCCCGCCGGCTGGAGAAGAAGAAGCAGAAGCAGGCGCCGGCAGGCGAAGCGGCACCGGCAGAAGCTCCTGCAGCGTCCTGAACGCCTGGCCGCGCCGCGGGCGCTGGTGCTCTCCACAACGCCGGACGCAGATTCCGCGACACGAAGGAATTCCACAAGGCGGAACGGGTCGGCACCGGCTGAGACGACTCAGTTGTGCAATCCCGCCGGCTGCCCTCCCTGTCCAGAACAGGAGGTGGCCTGTGAAGGAATTCGTCGAGTTCATCGCCAGACACCTGGTGGATCACCCCGACGGGGTTTCGGTCGAGGTTGAGGAGAAGGACGAGAAGCACATCCTCAAGCTGAAAGTCGCGGATACGGATGTGGGAAAGGTGATCGGGAAGAGCGGCAGAACAGCGTCGGCGCTTCGCACGCTGCTGCGGGCGGTCGCCGCCAAGGAGGGAAAGCGGGCGGTTCTGGATATTGTCGGCTGACGGGTCGAGCGGTGCAGCAGGGCAAGAGCGGTATGGAACAGGATCTGCTTGCTGTCGGACGGATCACGAAGAGCGTTGGTGTACGGGGCGAAGTGAAACTCGAAGCTCTCTCTGACCGCCGGCAACGGTTCCGGGAACTGCGGGAGGTATGGGTCGGGTCCGACGGTCGGACGGCCCGGCGTGAGACTGTCGAAGCAGTGCGATTCCTGCGGGACGCTCCCGTTGTGAAGTTGCGGGGCGTCGATTCCCGCACTGCGGCCGATGAGCTGCGCGGAGAGTTCCTCTTCGTGGAGGCGGCCTCGGTTGCTCCCCTGCCGGAAGGATCCTTTTACGTCCACGAGATTGTCGGTTTGACGGTGGTAACGGAAGAGGGGGATGCCGTCGGAAGGGTACGTGATGTGTGCCGTCTCCCCGGTGGAGATGTGTGGTGCGTCGAGATGCAGGGACGGGAAATCATGATTCCGGCCGTCCAGGCGCTCGTCCGTCGCGTGGATCTTCGCGAGGGGAAAATTGTCATCAGGGCCATCGAAGGGCTTCTCGAGTGATGCGATGGGATATCATCACGGGACTTCCGAGACTGCTGGAGAGCCCGTTCCAGGAGAGCATCCTGCGGAGGGCGCGCGAACGGCGGCTGGTCGAGATCGTTGTCCACGATTTGCGCGACTTCACCCACGACAAACACCAGCAGATCGATGACACGCCGTACGGCGGCGGGGCGGGGATGGTGCTGAAGCCGGAGCCGATCTTTGAATGTGTGGAGGCACTGCAGGCGCAACGGTCGTACGATGAGGTCATCCTGCTGACGGCCGACGGAGAACGGTTTGACCAGAAGATGGCGAACCGGCTCTCCCTGCTGCAGAATGTGATTCTCATCTGCGGACACTACAAGGGGGTGGATGAGCGGGTGCGGGAACGCCTCGTGACGCGCGAGATCTCGATCGGTGACTTTGTCCTCACCGGCGGCGAACTCGGTGCGGCGGTGATCGTCGACGCCGTCACCCGGCTGATTCCGGGCGTTCTCAACGACGCAGAGTCGGCATTGAGCGACTCCTTCCAGGACAGCCTCCTCGGTGCCCCGCAGTACACGAGGCCGGCCGAATTCAGGGGAATGCGGGTGCCGGAGGTGCTCCTCACCGGCAATCATCAAGACATCGAGCGCTGGCGGCAGGAACAACGCCGGCGCCGCACAGAACTCCGGCGCCAGGATCTCCTCGGGCCGGATGCGTGACGGACGAGAAAACTTACTATTCAGCGGAGAAGAGGTCATGAACAAGGTCAGGTTGGTTGAAGCCACACAGCTCCGGAGCGATATCCCGGAGTTCAAACCGGGCGACACGGTGAACGTCCATGTGCGCGTGGTCGAAGGTGACAAGGAACGCATACAACAGTTCCAGGGCGTGGTCATCCGTCGGCGCGGTGCCGGCGCAAGCACGACATTCACCGTACGGAAAGTATCCGATGGCGTGGGCGTTGAACGGATCTTCCCCCTCTATTCCCCCCGCATCGCGAAGATCGAAAAGGTGAAAGAAGGACGCGTGCGCCGGTCCAAGCTGTACTACCTGCGCGATCTTGCCACCAAGGCGGTGACCCAGAAGACGAGCGTCTGATGTCTTCGCGATACCGCCTCGGCGTCTCCCGTGCCCTCTATCTCAAGCCGTTGCTGGCAGGACTCGGACGCCGGGAGATGCCGTTCGACGTGATGAGCGATCATCCCGCCACGCTGGCGTACGAAATGAATGAGCACACTGGAAGATTCCAGTGTGCTTTTTTGTCCCCCATCGATTACGGCCGCCGGGGCGGCGACTTCCGAATTGTGCCGGGGGTGGCAGTTTCCTCGTCGTCAGCGACAGGAACAGCCCGCCTGTTCGTGAATCCGCAGGTCCGGAACATCTCCACGGTGGCGGTGGATCTGCGGATCACATCGGACATTATCCTCGCCCGCATTATTCTCAGCGAACGGTATCCGAATCTCCCCTCTGAGACGTCACGCCTGCGCTACATCCCCATGATGCCGGACCTCCCGGCCATGCTGGCGCGCGCTGATGCCGCCGTGCTGGGGCATGCCGACGCGACCCTTCCCCAGGCCTACGACATCTTTCATCTTGACCTTGTGCAGGAGTGGTGGGAGCTCACGGGGCTTCCCTATGTTCACGGCATGTGGGTGGCGCGTGAAGAGGGACTGACGGATGATGTCGTGCGCGCCCTGCTGGCCTCGCGTGATGCTGCCCCTGAGGCGAGAGCAGCGATAGCCCGCGAAGCGGCGGCGGAGTCCGGCGCTCCGCTGACTGCCGTCGAGCAGTACCTTGCCGCGTTCTCCTATGAACTCGACGACACCGGCATCGAGAGTCTCGAAGAATTCTTCCACTACGCCTTCTACCTCGGCATTCTCCCGGACAAGCCTGACCTCAACTTCTACGGCGCCGACGGTTCCTCGGAACAGGCCTGAGGACTCCCCCCGCACCCGGCGCCTTCCGGTGTGCCTTGAATCTCCCCGCAATTTGCCATAGATTGCACCGAATTCGTCTATGCTGAAATCCCTTCTGATCCGCAATTATGCAATCATCGACGAACTCCGCGCCGAGTTCGAGCCCGGCCTGAACATCCTCACGGGTGAAACCGGTGCGGGCAAATCGATTATCGTCGACGCGCTCGGTCTGCTGCTGGGGGAACGGGCTGCGGCCGAGGTCGTCCGCAAGGGGGCGGAGAAGTGTGTGGTGGAGGGAGTACTCGGCGTGTCTGCCAACAAGAAGATCCGCGGCCTGCTCGATCGCTACGAGATCGACTGGCAGGAGGATCTGATTCTCCGGCGGGAAGTGAGCCGGAAGGGACA
>CAYXMK010000027.1:0-19255 GCA_964465905.1 uncultured Ignavibacteriaceae bacterium
AGATGGATGCCATCGGGGGACAGGAATTCCATATGCCGGCGCTGAATCCCGAGTCGCTCTGGATTCAGACACAACGGCGCAACATCCCCAACTTCATCCTGAGCATCAAGGAACGCGATCTGGTCCTCGCTCCGACCCATGAGGAAGTCGTGGGATGGATCGCCAGCGTGCATGTACGATCCTACAAGGAACTCCCGCAGATCTGGTACCAGATCCAGACCAAGTTCCGCAACGAGCCGCGCCCCCGCTCGGGCGTGCTCCGGGGTCGGCAGTTTATCATGAAGGATTCCTATACGCTCGATGCGACGCCCGAAGGCCTGGATCAGGCCTATGAGGCGCACGCGCGGGCCTACAGAAAGATCTTCAGCCGCTCGGGATTGAGGTTCTTCGTGGTGGGCGCCTCCAGCGGTGCGATGGGCGGATCGGGATCCCAGGAGTTCATGATCGAATCGGAAGAGGGGGAGGACACGGTCGTGCGCTGCTCCGCGTGCGAGTACGCCGCGAACCTGGAGATTGCCACCTCCGCCGTTCCACCGGTGGGCCGGATCCACGATCCGGAGCCCCTGCAGGAGATCCACACGCCGAACATCAGGACCATCGACCAGCTCGCCGAGTTCCTGAAGGTGGACACGTCCCGGCTGGCGAAATCCGTCGTGTACCGCCACAACGGTCAACCCGTGCTCGCCCTCATGATGGGGAACGATGAACTGAACGAGTCGAAGCTCGCCGCTGCTCTCGGCGGCGGAGACGTGGCTCCCCTCGACGCGGCGGATCTGCTGGCCCTGACCGGAGCGGAGGGGGGGTCCATCGGACCGGTGAAGCTGCGGGATTTCCGCATTATCGCGGATCAGCGGCTGAAGGGTGCCAATGGCATGATCAGCGGTGCAAATCGGACGGACTTCCACCTTGCCCACATCGACTTTGAACGGGACTTCACCCCCGACGGATACTATGACCTGCGGACCGTTCAGAACGGTGAACCGTGCCCCGCGTGCGGCAAACCGTTGCGGATTTCTCACTGCATTGAGCTGGGGCACATCTTCAAGCTCGGCACCAAGTATGCCGATGCGCTGGGTGCAACGTTCCTCGATGAACACGGCAAAGAGCGGCCCATCCTCATGGGGAGTTATGGCATCGGGGTGGAGCGCATCATCGCCTGCCACATCGAACAGAATCACGACGAGCACGGGATCATCTGGGACAAGGCGCTGGCCCCCTACCAGGTTCATGTGATCGCCGCAAGCATGAACAACCCCGATGCCGTCCGGGTCGCTGACGGTGTCTACGCCGCCCTGGTGCAGTCGGGAGTCGAAACACTGTATGACGAACGTCAGAACGTTACGGCCGGCTTCAAGTTCAAGGACGCAGACCTCATGGGCATGCCGCTTCAGATTGTCGTCGGAGAGCGGGGAATGAAAGACCGTACCGTGGAGATCAAGAACCGACGGACGGGGGCGCGAACCAAGGTGGCCGCGGACGACGTCGTGACGAGCGTCCGCCGGATGCTCGACGAGGAGGTGTGAGCGCCATGGAGGCACGCCGGTTCCTGATCGGTGGGGAATGGCGAGATCCTCGCTCAGACCAGCCTACCCTGGATGTCCTGAACCCGTTTGACGGGTCGATCGTGGGTCGCGTCTTCCTCGCCACATCGGCTGACCTGCAGGACGCCGTCAGCGTCGTGCGCCGTGGTTCCGCCGCCGCATCGGGTCTGGCGAGCTTCGAGCGGGCTGAAATCCTCCGGAGAACCTCGGATCGTCTGCGATCGCGCCGGGAAGAGATCGCTGCGCTCATTACGGCTGAGGCGGGCAAGCCGGTGACCTTCGCGCGGCAGGAGGTCGATCGTGGTGCGCTGACGTTCCAAATTGCTGCGGAGGAGGCGCAGCGGATCGGCGGCGAAATTCTTCCGCTCGATCTCAACAGCGCTTCGCGCAACCGTTGGGCCGTCGTTCGGAGATTTCCCGTCGGCGTCATCCTCTGCATCTCGCCGTTCAATTTTCCGCTCAACCTGGTTGCCCACAAGGTCGCTCCTGCCATCGCCAGCGGGAACGCCTTCATCCTGAAACCCCCTTCGCAGGCCCCCCTCACAAGCCTTGTGCTCGCGGAAATCCTCCTCGAGGCGGGGGTTCCTCCCGAAGCGTTTGCTGTGGTTCCCTGTGGCGGAACGACGGCCGAATCCCTCGTGACCGATGAACGGGTCAACATGCTGACGTTTACGGGCAGCCCTGCGGTGGGATGGAGGCTCAAGGCGCTGGCGGGAAAGAAGCGAGTGGTGCTCGAGTTGGGGGGAAACGCAGGGATCATCATCGACCGGTCGGCAGATCTGAGCTCGATCGTTCACCGAAATGTCATGGGAGCGTTCGGGTACGCGGGACAGGTGTGCATCAAGGTCCAGCGGATCTTCGTCCACGAGAGTCTGTTCCATGAGTATCAGGAACGATTCGTCGACGCTGCGGCAAGGATCGGAGTGGGCGATCCGAGGAAGGAGGACACGGTGGTGGGTCCGGTGATTGATGACCAGGCCGCGGACAGGATCGAGTCGTGGATCCGGGAAGCCGTGCAGGAGGGGGCGTCTCTCCTGACAGGGGGAGGGAGGGATGGGCGAGTGATCGCACCGACGGTGCTGACGGACGTTGCCGATTCCTTACGAGTTGTGTCTCAGGAAGTCTTCGGTCCTGTGGTCACGCTGCATCGGTTCAGCACGATCGAAGAGGCGGTGGAGGGGGTGAATCGTTCGTCGTACGGGCTGCAGGCCGGGATCTTCTCCAACGATTTCCGGAACATTCTCTACGCGTATGAACATCTTCAGGTCGGCGGCGTGATCGTCAACGACAATTCCACCTACCGAATCGATCACATGCCGTACGGTGGGGTCAAGGACTCCGGATTCGGACGCGAGGGGCTCCGGTATGCCATCGAGGAAATGACCGAACCGCGGCTTCTCGCCATCCATCGCGGCTAGCACCACCCTCTCCGGAGAACCCGGCGTTGCACTGATGAACGAATTCATTCATCTCCATACACATTCCCATTACAGTCTGCTGGACGCCGCCGCAACGGTCGAAGGTCTTGTTGCGGCAGCGGTCGCGCAGCGCATGCCTGCAGTTGCCCTCACCGATCACGGCGTGCTCTTCGGCGCCATTGAATTCTACAAGAAGGCCAGGAAAGCCGGCGTGAAGCCGATCATCGGCTTCGAGGCCTACATTCTGACGAAAGGGGACCGCCGGGAACGGAGCGTCTCAGCAGATCTTGCCCAGCGCGGCCGGACCAGGAGCCCCTACCACCACATTCTCCTCCTGGCGAAGGATCGGATCGGGTACCGGAATCTCATGAAGCTCTGCACCATCGGGCATGAAGAGGGGTACTACTACAAACCGCGCATTGATGCGGAAGTCCTCTCGCAGTACCGGGAGGGTCTCCTCGCGACCTCGGCGTGTCCTGGCGGCGTTGTCTCGGCACACCTAGTTCAGGGGGATTACGAGGCGGCACGAGAAGCTGCAGGCATCTACAAAGACATCTTTGGGGAAGATTTCTACATCGAACTTCAGAACCACGGCACATCCATCGAGGAACCGATCCTTCGCGAAGCGCCGCGGCTCGCCCGGGAAATGGGTCTGAAACTGGTGGCCACGAACGACGTCCACTACATCAAGCGCGAACACGCCATTCCCCACAACATCATGCTCTGCATCCCGGAAGCGAGCAGCACAAGCGTTCCGGACTATCGCAACCTGAAGTACGGCACGGATCAGCTCTATTTCAAGTCGGGAGCGGAAATGCATGCGGCGTTCCGCGACTTCCCCGAGGCTCTGCAGTCGACGCTGGAGATTGCAGAGAAGATCAATCTTGAGCTCGACCTGAAGAGCAACTACATGCCGCATTTTCCGCTTCCCGATGGGTTCCGGACTCTGGAGGAGTACCTGGATGATCTGTCGCGTAAGGGATTGCGGGAACGCTATCCGTCGGTACCTCCCGAGGTGGAAGCTCGCCTGAACCATGAACTCGCCGTCATCACTTCGATGGGGTATGCCGGATATTTCCTCGTGGTGCAGGATTTCATCAATGCCGCCAAAGCGAGAGGAATCCGTGTGGGTCCGGGTCGCGGCAGCGCGGCGGGAAGTCTCGTTTCGTATGCGCTCGGTATTACGGATGTCGATCCGCTGGAATTCGGTCTCCTCTTCGAGCGATTCCTGAATCCCGAACGGGTGAGCATGCCGGACATCGACGTCGACTTCGCCGATGACAAACGGGAGCAGGTGATTCAGTACGTGAGGGAGAAGTACGGAGAACACTCAGTTTCCCAGATCGTGACGTTCGGTACGCTCTCCAGCCGGGCGGTGCTGAAGGACGTCGGGAGGGTTCTGGGGATTCCCCTGAGTACGATCGATTCCATCACGAAACAGATTCCCGTTGTCCTCGGAAAAGTTACCCCGCTGGAAGAGGCTCTCCAGTCGATTCCCGACCTGAGATGGGTCCGCGAAAGCCAGGATGAGAAGATCCGGCTGCTGGTGACAACGGCGGTCGTGCTCGAAGGCCTGAACCGCAACGTCTCGACGCACGCCGCCGGTGTGGTCATTGCGCCGGGGGAAATCAGCGACTACGTACCGATGTACAAGACTCCGCAGACCGAGCTGATGACGCAGTACAACATGAAGGACCTGGAGGATGCCGGCCTGCTGAAGATGGACTTCCTGGGCCTTCGGACGTTGACGGTCATCGAAACGGCACTGGACCTCATCCGGCGCCGGCACGGGGTGGAGATCGACCTGCGGAAGCTTCCCATGGATGATCCCCAGACGCTCGACCTCTTCTGCAAGGGCCAGACGGTGGCGGTGTTCCAGTTTGAAAGCTCAGGGATGCAGGATTACCTGCGCAAGCTGAAGCCCACGTCGATCCATGACCTCGTCGCCATGAATGCCCTCTACCGACCTGGTCCGATGCAGATGATCGACGACTTCATCGCGCGGAAGCATGGCCGCCAGAAAATCGAATACCTCCATCCCAAGCTCGAGGCCACCCTCAAGGAAACCTACGGGGTGATCGTGTATCAGGAGCAGGTGATCAAGATCGCGAGCGATATCGCGGGCTTCAGTCTAGCGAAGGCAGACCTGATGCGGCGCGCCATGGGGAAAAAGGACAAGAACCTGATGGCGGAGCAGAAGAAGGAGTTCACGCAGGGTGCCGTCGAAAACGGCATCGACAAGCGGATCGCCTCCGAAATCTTCGACCTGATCGAAAAGTTTGCGTCGTACGGATTCAACAAATCCCATAGCGTGGCGTACTCGGTACTGGCGTATCAGACGGCGTACCTCAAGGCGCACTATCCCGCCGAGTACATGGCGGCAACGCTCACGAGCGAGATCGGCGACACCGACAAGATCGTGCTCTTCATCGATGATTGCCGCAAGATGGGTATCGAGGTCCTTCCCCCCGACGTGAACCAGAGTTCCACGGAATTCGTCGTCACGCCGGCGGGCATCGCCTTCAGCTTGAGCGCCATCAAGAACGTCGGTGTGGGGGCAGTGGAGCAGATCGTGGCGGAGAGGAACGAGCGCGGACCCTTCAGAGACATCTTCGACTTCTGTGCGCGCGTGGACCTGCGGGCCGTGAACAAAAAAACGCTCGAGAGTCTCATCCAGGCGGGCGCATTCGATTCCCTCCACGAGAACCGTGCGCAGCTCTTCGAGTCGATCGATCGGGCCGTGGCGTACGGCCAGAACGCCCATGAAGCAGCCGGGCGGGGCCAGTCGAGCCTCTTCGAAAGCGCCACAGCGGTCCTCCAGACGCGTCCTGCACTGCCGGAAGTCCTGCCCTGGAGCAGTGCAGAGAAGCTCTCCCGGGAGAAGGCAGTGCTCGGCTTCTACGTCACGGGGCATCCCCTCCTTCGCTACGCGGATGATATCGAAGGGCTTGCCACGGCGAAGTTCGGCATGGCTGATCAGGTGCGGAGCGGATCGACCGTCCGTGTCTGCGGTGTGGTGTCGTCCGTGAAGAAGAAGATCGACCGGAAAGGGAATATGATGGCATTCCTCGCCCTCGAGGACTTCACGGGAAAAGGGGAAGCGATCGTGTTCTCCGATGCGTTCCAGAAGTACGGCAAGCTCCTGGTCCCGGATGCCATGATCATGGTGGTCGGAAAGGGGGAAACGACCGGTGAGATGCTCAAGGTGCTGGTGAACGAAGTCATTCCCATGGAGGAGGTCCGGCAGCGGCTGGCTCGGCGCGTCAATATCGAGATTGATCTCCGCGCGGTGCGCGAAGAGAACGTTGTCGAACTACGCAGGATCATCGAAGGGAATCCGGGCGGATGCGAGTGCTATTTCACGGTGGTGGGTGGAACGAATGGAATGAATTCCGTATATTACACCCGACAGCACAAGGTTCATCCGAGCCAGGACTTCCTGGATCAGATCAGACAACTTCTGGGGCCGAATGCTGTCCGGCTCCAGGGATAGAACCGCCAACAAGGGACCCCCCGATGAAACCAATGGAACTGACCGACGCGAACTTTCAGACAGAAGTGCTGAAGTCCGACCTCCCTGTGCTCGTGGACTTCTGGGCGGTGTGGTGCGGACCCTGCAAGATGATCGCCCCGGTGGTGGAGCAAGTGGCCAAGGAGTACGACGGCAAGCTGAAAGTGGGCAAGGTCGATGTGGATGCGAATCAGCAGACGGCGATGAATTTCGGTATTCGGAGCATTCCCACCTTGCTGGTGTTCAAGGGCGGGAAAGTGGTGGATCAGATTGTTGGCGCCGTGCCCAAGGGAGCGCTGACAGATCGGCTGTCGCGCCACCTGGGCTGACGAAGCGAACGTACCGATGCGAGAAGACCCGCCGTGGCATCGGCGTTTTCTCGCATTGTTGTTTTCACCGGTATCTCGCCACGCTGTCGTCCCTGAGAGGATCGTGTGAACGGATTTCGAAAACGTACCCATACCTGCGGAGAGCTTCGCGAAGGACACGTCGGCACCAGCGTCACGCTCAACGGTTGGGTGGACGGCCGCCGAGACCTCGGAGGTCTCATCTTCATCGACCTGCGCGATCGCTACGGCGTTACGCAGATCGTCTTCTCGCCGGACGATCATCCGGCGGCCCACGAACAGGCAAGACAGCTCAGGAGCGAATACGTCATCTCCGTGACGGGAACCGTGCGCCGGCGCCCCCCGGAGTCCGAGAATCCCTCCATGCCGACGGGCATGATCGATGTCAAGGCCTCCGAAGTCGCCGTTCTGAACAAGGCGGAAACCCCTCCGTTTGTCATCAAGAATGACGTCGATGCGACCGAGGAACTGCGTTTGAAGTACCGCTACCTCGACCTCCGCCGGCCTGCCCTTCAGCAGAATCTCCTCATCCGTCATCGTGCCTATCAATTGACGCGGGCCTACTTCGATCGAAACGGATTTGTCGAGATCGAAACTCCCGTGCTGATGAAGAGCACTCCCGAAGGGGCTCGGGACTATCTGGTGCCGAGCCGCCTGCACCCGGGGAAGTTCTATGCTCTCCCGCAGTCCCCCCAGACCTACAAGCAGATACTCATGGTCGCAGGGATGGACCGCTATTTTCAGATCGTGAAGTGTTTCCGGGATGAAGACAACCGGGCGGATCGACAGCCCGAGTTCACACAGATCGACGTCGAGATGTCGTTCGTCGAAGAAGAGGAAGTCCTCGCCATGGCGGAAGGCCTCGTCGGTGAGCTCTTCGCCTCGCTCGCCGGTACGGCGGTCCCGCGCCCCCTGCCGCGCTTCACCTACCGCGAAGCTCTGGAACGGTTCGGAAGCGACAAACCGGACCTCCGCTTCGGCCTGGAACTGAAGAACTGCTCCGATCTTGCAGCGAAGAGCGGCTTCCGGATCTTCAGCGACACTGTCGGCAAAGGGGGGGTGGTGGCCGGACTCTGTGTCCCCGGCGGGGCGACGATGAGCCGCAGCCAGATCGATGCACTGACGGAATTTGCCAGGACACAGGGGGCCGGTGGACTGGTCTCCCTCAGGGTTCAGGGGGGCAGGATCGAAAGCACGATCGACAAGTTTGCAGCCGCCGGGGAAACGAAGGCTCTGGCTGACCGGTGCGGTGCAGTCGACGGCGATCTGTGCCTCTTCATTTCGGGCGAGTGGCATTCCGCGTACGCGATCCTCGGCTCACTTCGCCTCGAGGTGATCCGGCGTCTGGGTCTCCCTCCACGGACGCCGTGGGCCTTTGCATGGGTCACCGACTTCCCTCTTCTGGAATACAGCGACGAAGAGAAACGGTACATTGCCGTGCACCATCCCTTCACGTCGCCGAAACCGGAAGATGTGGCGCTCCTCGATCAGGATCCCGCCGCGGTGCGGGCCCGCGCTTATGACCTCGTGCTCAACGGGACGGAGATCGCCGGGGGGAGCATCAGGATCCACGATGGGGCTCTTCAGCAGAAGATGTTCGGCCTGCTCGGCATCGATCCGGCAGAGGCGCGGGCGCGGTTCGGGTTTCTGCTGGAGGCCTTCAGGTACGGCGCTCCGCCGCACGGAGGTATCGCCTTCGGTTTCGACCGGCTGATCATGCTGCTGGCGGGCGAGGAATCGATCCGGGATGTGATCGCGTTTCCGAAAACGACGAGCGCCCTCTCCCTGATGGACGATGCGCCATCTCCCGTTGATGAACGTCAGCTGCGCGAGCTTCATATTAGGGTGACGAAAGAGAAGTAACGGAACGTGCGTGAAGGAGAGATGCTATGCTGGAACCTCTGAAGGAACGACTCGAAGCCCAGACCGGCCGCCTCCGTGCTCTCCGGGGGTATCTTTGACCTGGAAGCGAAAGAGACGGAGTACGCCGATCTCGAGCAGCGGAAGGCCGCTGAGGGTTTCTGGAATGATCCCAGAGAAGCACAGCGGATCATCCAGCAGTCCAACGGCCTGAAGGTCTGGATCGAGGGATGGCGGAAGCTCCAGCGGATGGCGCAAGATGCGGCTGTGCTGATCGAGCTGGCGGAAGAAGGGGGTGGTGAGGAACTTGTTCCAGAGATCGAGGCGGAGCTGAAGAAGCTCGAGCAAGGGATTACCGACCTGGAGTTCAAGAATATGCTGGGGGGTGAAGATGACGCTCGGAACGCCATTCTGACGATCCACTCAGGTGCCGGAGGCACGGAATCTCAGGACTGGGCCGAGATGCTCCTGCGCATGTACACGCGGTGGGCAGAACGGAACGGGTTTGCCGTCAACCTGGCCGATGTGCAGGAGGGAGAAGGAGCGGGGATCAAGAGCGCAGCGGTGGAGATTGTGGGTGAGTACGCGTACGGCTACTTGAAGGCCGAAAACGGCGTGCACCGTCTGGTGAGGATATCGCCGTTTGACGCCAACGCCCGCCGCCATACCTCTTTCGCCTCCGTGTTCGTCTACCCGGAGGTTGAGGATGATATCGAGATCGAGATCAATCCGGCCGACCTGAAGTTCGATACGTACCGGTCGGGGGGAAAGGGTGGACAGAACGTCAACAAGGTGGAAACGGCGGTCCGCATCACGCACATCCCGACCGGCATCATCGTCGCGTGCCAGCAGGAACGATCGCAGTTCCAGAACCGCGAGCGGGCGATGAAGATGCTGCGATCGCGGCTCTACCAGCTGAAGCGGGAGGAAGAGGAGGCACGCATCGATGCGCTGGAGAGCACGAAGAAGAAGATCGAGTGGGGGAGTCAGATCCGGTCCTATACCTTCCAGCCGTACACCCTGGTGAAGGATCACCGGACCGGCATTGAGACTTCGAATGTCCAGGCAGTGATGGACGGGGAGATCGATGAGTTCATCAAGGGCTACCTCCTCGAGGCCGGAGGCAGGAAGTAGGAAGAGCAGCCCGATGAACGTCTCCATCACGATTGCCAGCCGGTACGTCCGTTCCCGCAAAAACCGCGGTTTTCTTTCCTTCGTCACGGCCATCGCCATCGGCGGCGTTGCGCTCGGTGTTGCGACGCTCATCATAACTCTCTCGATCCTCCGGGGTTTTGAACGAAGTATCAAGGAGAGTGCTGTCAGCTTCACGGCTCACATGCAGCTCTTCGGCTTCTCCAATCAGCCGCTCCAGAATCCCGAAGCTGCCCTTCGGCGGGTGCGCGAGCGTTTTCCGCAGGTCAGGTCCATGGCTCCGTACGTTGCCCGCGAGGCGCTGATTCGTTCGTCGAAAGATATTGACGGCATCCTCCTGAAGGGCGTTGATCCGGAGGTGGACATCTCACCGGCGGGCACGTACCTGCGGGAGGGGCACTACGACCTCGCAGAACGGGAACGTGGCCCTCAGGGGATCATCCTCGGACGCCGCCTTGCGGAGAAGCTTGAGGTGCGCCCCGGTGATCGCGTCTTCGTATTCGCGCTGCCGGGACTCGCTGTGGCGATCTCCCAGAGCCGGGTTCGACAGTTTGAGGTTGTGGGGCTCTACGAAACCGGCATGGCGGAATACGATGCAAGCTACGCGTTCGTACATCTGAAGAGTGCGCAGCAGCTCTTTGAGTTCGGTCGTGCGATCTCCGGCTACGATATCCTCGTGGATGATCTGGATGCTCTCCCGACGCTCGTCGAAGAACTTCCGGCGGATCTGGGGTATCCGTACTACGCGCGGACGATGTACCAGATGTACCGGAACCTGTTCACCTGGATCGAGCTTCAGAAGAAACCGATTCCCATCATCCTGGGTCTCATCATCATCGTGGCAACGGTCAATGTCATCGGCACGCTGCTCATGATGGTGATGGAGAGGGCGAAGGATGTGGGGATTCTGAGGAGTCTCGGCGCGGACGCCCGGACGATCCGACGCATTTTCCTGGCGCAGGGGATGTTCATCGGTCTGCTCGGGACTGCCTGCGGCAACCTCCTGGCCTACGCGCTGTGCCGCGCTGAGCTGCACTACCAGTTCATCTCGCTTCCGCCCGACATCTACTTCATGTCGCATGTTCCCATCGATCTGTGGATCTGGAACTTCATCCTGGTAAGCTTCGTGACGCTGGTCCTGACGTACGTCTGCTCGCTCCTGCCGGCTCGTGTTGCCACCCGGCTCGATCCTGTTCGCCTGCTCCGGTTCGCCTGATGCGCCTGCCCTTCATCATAGCTCTCCGCTATCTCTTCTCCCGTCGGGAGATGCGCTTCGTTTCCGTCATTTCCCTGATTTCCGTCATCGGTGTCGCCGTGGGAGTCGGCGCACTCATCGTCGTGCTCTCCGTCTTCAACGGCTTCAACGGACTGGTGACGTCCATCCTGGTGAATTTCGATCCTCACCTCAGGATCGAAGCTCCCTCGCGGATGCCGTTGTCGTCGTACGACCGTGTGGTGAAGATGCTTGCCGCCGATGCGGAGGTCACCGGTGTTTCGCCGTTTGTGAGCGGCAAGGCACTGGTGGTGTCGCGCAATGCGAACCGGGTCATCCAGGTGAAGGGAGTGGATGAGCGCACGATCGGTGGCGTCTCGGGCATCGGCGATCGCATGGTTCTGGGAGCGCTGACGTTTGACGGAGCGCAGCGCCAGGGGATCGTGCTCGGTCTAACCCTTGCCGATCGACTGGGCAGCATGGTGGGTGATACCGTGTCGATCATCAGTCCGGCCGGCTCTGAAGCGGCGCTCCTCCGCATGGGGCAGCCGCTCATCCGGCGATACCGTGTCACCGGGATCTATGAGAGCAACAACAAGGAGTATGACGGCTACTATGCCTTCATTGCGCTCGAGGCGGCTCAGTCGCTCTTCTCACTGGGTGACGCGGTCAACGGCCTTGACGTCCGGCTCCGCTCCGTTGATGCCGCGGAGGATTTCCGGGTGAAGATCGCCGAGGAATTCGGCGACGCCTTTCGGGTGTTGACGTGGTACGATCTGCACCGTGACCTCTATTCCGTCATGCAGATCGAACGGTGGATGGCGTTTGTCCTCCTCTCGCTCATCGTTTCAGTTGCCGCTTTTCATCTCTTGGGATCGCTGACGATGTCGGTGATCGAGAAGACGAGGGACATCGGCATTTTGCGGTCGTTCGGCGCCACACGGAACACGGTGACGAGGATCTTCCTGACGCAGGGTGTGCTGGTGGGCGTCCTCGGTGCCGCCATTGGTGTCGTGGTCGGCATTCTCCTCGTCGTGCTGCAGCAGGAGTTCCGCCTCTTTCCGCTGGATCCGACGGTCTATATCATCGCTGCAATCCCCGTCGAGCTACGGATAGGGGATGTGCTGATCGTTCCGCTCACAGCCATTCTGCTCTGCTCGGTTGCCGCGCTGTATCCGGCCCGACGGGCATCCCGGCTCCTGCCGGCGGAGGCAATCCGATGGGAATAAGTCGAAGAAAGGTCCTGCTCCAGTGCCGGGATGTCTGGAAAGAATTTCCGGTCGCCAACAGCCAATCGCTGAAGGTCCTGCGAGGAGTCGATCTGGAAATCCGCGAAGGAGAAATCGTCGTCATCGTGGGTCCCTCCGGTTCGGGCAAGAGCACTCTGCTTCACCTCCTTGGGGGTCTTGACCGTCCCACGCATGGGACTGTGCTCGTGGAAACGGAAGACATGTTTGCACTGCCTGAGGAAGACCTGGCGGCCTTCCGGAATCGCAAGCTCGGATTCGTCTTTCAGTTTCACCACCTTCAGCAGGAATTCACGGCGCTCGAAAACGTTCTCATGCCGTCTCTGCTGCGGAAGGATCGCTCTTCCGACTTCCGAAAGCGGGGAGAGGCGCTGTTGCGGGAGGTCGGTCTCGGGGAGCGCATGCACCATCGACCCTCGGAATTGTCGGGAGGCGAACAACAAAGGGTGGCTGTCGCACGGGCACTGATGAACGAGCCGTCTCTCATCCTCGCTGATGAGCCGTCGGGGAATCTTGACGAGGAGAACAGCCAGGTACTGCATCGCCTCCTGATCGATCTTGCTCGACAGAAAGGAGTGGCCTTCGTGATCGCCACGCATAATCCGGATCTCACGAAGCGCGGCGACAGGGTGCTTCGCCTCTCCGAGGGGAGACTGCTTCCGCACAGGCACTAGGATCGGCTGCGCAACCCCTCTCGGCAGGTTTCGCCGGGGGCACCATGGCGAGAGGGGGGAGCGGGTACCGGGGCTCCCCGTGTGGAGGGCGGCGTCGGCCTTGTTCCCGTGCAGGAGGAAGGGGAAATGCCTCGATCGGAGCTTCCGGGGAGGAGAAACGGCAGGGCTTGACTTTCTCAGGAAGCGATCGTATCTTGACAATCGACCTGAGCAACAGTTACTCCCCTGACTGTTGTTCGCCTACGGTCAAGCCCGGCGATCCCCCCAAGCGCTGGGCTTTTTTTTGAGGAAGGAGGACAACCATGCCCCGCGCGATAGCAAGCGCAACTCGGAAGAAGAAGGCGGAATCGGTTTCGATGCCGCTGGGTCGCGTTAATTTCATCATCCTGGGCGTCGGCCTGCTGGTGATCGTTGCCGGCTACGTCGCTCTTTCCCAGGAGCCGTGGGATGGCTTCCTGCCGCTCGTGGTCGCACCTCTTCTTCTGGTGGCGGGATACTGTGTCCTCATCCCGTTGGGGATTCTCTACCGGCAGAAGAACGTCGCTGCGCAACCGCCGACGCAGGAGCCTGCCAGAGCAGAACCGCAGACGTCGATTTGAAATCTGTGCGCGATTCGGTATCTTGGAAGAAAATGTTGGTAGGGCGTGTAGCTCAGGGGTAGAGCATCTGCCTTTTAAGCAGAGGGTCGATGGTTCGAATCCATCCACGCTCACGTGGTGCTCTTGCTTCTCCTCCCCGAAATTCTTAGAATAGGGCGGGTCGCTCAAGTCAGGAAGCACCCCGTGCCGTGCACGGCAGTGTTGCCCGGATGGTGGAACTGGCAGACACACCGTCTTGAGGGGGCGGCGCCCGAAAGGGCATGCGAGTTCAAGTCTCGCTCCGGGCACAGTATCTTGGTCACCAGGAAGGAGGTACGTCACTCATGAGGAAGTTGCTGGGGATTCTGCTCATCGTCGCCGGCGTGGCGTCGGCACTTGCACAATCCACCCCGCCGCCGGAACCGAAGGTGCAGGCGGATATCCTGTTCAACGAAGGGAATGCTCTGTTCAAGAAGGGAGATTACCAGGGTGCGATTGAGAAGTACTCTTCTGCAATTGCGCTGGCGCCCGACTACAAGTATCATTACCAGCTCGGTCTGTCCTACAAGAATTCCCGGCAGATGGACAAGGCGATCGCCGAGTTTGAGAATTCGATCAAACTGAAGAACGACTTTACGGTGGGCTACCTCGCATTGGGGGGGGCCTACCTCACGACGGCGGAGTACGCGAAATCTATTGAGGCGTTCAAGAGCGTTTTGAAGCTCGAACCGAAGAACGAACGCGCGATCAAGGCAATCAGCGAGGCCTACGCTGGAAACGCGCAGTACCTCATAAATGAAGGGAAGTTCGAGGAGGCGGGAAGGGAGCTCGACGGCGCGATGGTGCAGGAGTATGACAATCCGAAATTGTACCTCCTGGCAGCGCGCATCTATAACCGGTTGGGTCAGCCTGAGAAAGCGTTCGACGCCGCGGAGCATGCGTTGAAGACGAAGAAGCGGGGATCTCGGGGGGCGGAGTACTTTGAACTCGGTGTTGCCCTGAAGGGTCTGCAGCAGTACGCGAAGGCGCGCGAAGCCTTTAACGAGGCCCGAAAAGACCCTTCGTATGCGAAGAATGCGCAGTACGAACTGGATGGGCTCAAGGGTAAGTAGCAGCAGTCTGGATCCGCGACGGGAGAGAGGGACGATGGGCATCGTCCCTCTTCATTTTCCGGAGGTGCGGGTGCAACAGTTCGGGTCGCGGATTGCTTTTCCTGGTGAGAAGACGTACTTTCGTCGGGAAGTGACGTCATGAGCGCCAGTGCCCTCGTCGTCGTCCGGGGTCTTGTGCAGGGAGTAGGATATCGCTACTTCGTCCTCCGGCAGGCGGAGCAGCTTGGCATCTCAGGATACGCAAGGAATCTCCCGAACGGTGACGTCGAAGTGCTAGCGGAAGGCAAGCGCGAGGATGTCGAGGCGCTGCTCCGGGCTCTGCGGAAGGGACCGCGGGCTGCAGTTGTACAGGATCTGACGGTGGAATGGCGGGCGCAACCGTCCGGGCGTTCGGGATTCGCCGTCTTCTAGCGTGACTTCTCGGAAGGAGTCGTCCTCTTCGACGGTGGTGCGGAGTGGTTCACACGGTGCCCCTGCGCGCCAACAGAGATGCCGCGAGACAATCGTTTGCAGAAATGGCCGGACAGAAGAACGAACTGATGGAGACGATGCGAATCGGATTCGGCTATGACGTGCACCGACTTGTACCGGGCCGTCGGCTGATGCTGGGCGGAGTCCGAATACCCTCGCCCCGAGGACTGGAGGGACATTCTGACGCCGACGTTCTGCTGCACGCGGTGTGCGATGCCCTTCTGGGAGCGGCCGCGCTCGGCGATATCGGTAAGCATTTTCCCCCCTCGTCCCGACGGTTCAAGAATATCGCCAGTGTGAAACTGCTCGACGCCGTGTACCATCTGTTGAAGCAGCGGGGCTATGCCGTCGTGAACGTTGACACGACGGTCGTGCTGGATCATCCCAAGATCATGCCGCAGGCGATGGCGATGCGGCGACGGATTGCCCGCGCGCTCCGGATTCCCGTGACCCGGGTTTCGGTGAAAGCAACCACAAACGAGGGGTTGGGGTTCCTCGGACGGGGGGAAGGATGCGCCGCGTTCGCTGTGGCAGGGATACAACGAACGGCAGGGAAGTGAAGGAGAAGCAGTGGAGGAGTTTCTTCAGAATCTCTCGCAGCTGAATCCGCTCTGGATCTATCTGGCCATCGCGCTCATTGCGTGTGTGGAGAATGTCTTTCCCCCCTTTCCCAGCGATGTGGTCATCGTTGCGGCCGGGTCTCTGATCGGACTCGGAAAAATCGATTTTGGCATGGCACTTGCCTCGGCGACCACCGGAAGCACGCTGGGCTTCCTGGTGATGTACAAGATTGGAGACTGGTTCGGTGACCGGATGCTGGAGACGGGGAGGATCCGATTTATTCCGGTGGAACAGGTGCGCAAGGTCGAGGGATGGTTCCGGAAGTACGGGTACGCACTGATCGTGGCAAACCGGTTCCTCGCGGGGACGCGCGCCGTGGTGTCATTCTTTGCAGGACTCTCCGAACTCCGCCTGGGCATCACGGCCCTCCTGTCAGCCGTCAGTACGCTCGTCTGGAGCACGATCCTTCTGTCGGCTGGTCAACAACTGGGAGCCAACTGGCAGGACATTATCTACTACCTCGACGCCTACAGCAAGACGGTCACGTCGATCGTCGTCCTGCTGGCTATTGTTCTCATCGTGCACCTTCTGGTGAAGCGCAGCCGGAACAACGGTTCGGCCGCCGGTCCCGCAGACGCGGAGAGGAAGTGAACAGCGGCAATGGATTTCCTGTCCCGGCTCGACGTTGCCCTCTTCTATTTCATCAATCACACGCTCCAGAACCGTGTGTTCGACGCCGTGATGCCGTGGCTCACCGATCTGAACAAGGAACCGGTGGTGCTCGTCCTGGTGGGACTCATATGGCTGGCTCTGGTCGTTCGCGGAAGCCGCACCGTGCGCCTTGTTGCCCTCCTCCTCGTCCCTACCATCCTCTTCACCGACCAGTTCAACAGCTCCTTTGTCAAGCATGTCTTTGACCGCGTGCGCCCGTGCCATGCGCTGCCCGACGTGCGCCTGCTGGTGAGTTGCGGGAGCGGCTGGTCCTTCCCTTCCTCCCATGCGGTGAACAACTTCGCAGGAGCGGTGGTGATCGCTTCGTTCTTCCGCCGGAGCGGATGGGGATTTCTGGCCTTCGCGGCGGTCGTCGCATTCTCGAGGGTCTACGTCGGAGTTCATTATCCATCGGATGTGATCGGCGGGGCACTGCTCGGGGCGGCGAGCGGGTGGATGATCGTCTGGGTGTATCGGAAGGCGGAGGCGTGGTGGCATGAGCGGAACAACGCGCAGGGAGCACGCTGATGCCGCCGACGATCACGTTTCAATCCCGCAGTCGCGAACGGGGCTTCCTGCTGTTCCTGTCCCTCCTCTCGGGTGTTTTGCTCGGACTCTCGTTTCCACCTTCGCCCCTCTACAGCCTGATGTACGTCGCCCTGGTCCCGCTCCTCCTCCTGGTGGATCGGCTCGACAGATATACGGAGATCATGCGTTGGTCGTACCCGGGGCTGCTGGTCTTCCACGCCATCGCGCTGTACTGGGTCGGAGGATTCACGCACGGGAGAGATCCCTACCTGATGATTGCCGGCGGAGCCCTCGTCGTCGGACATCCTCTCTTCTTCTGGATCCCCCTGCTGCTGATGCTGTCCGTTCGGAGGACACTCGGACGGGTGGTCTCCTGGCTCTCCTTCCCCTTTCTCTGGCTGGGGTTCGAGGCGTTTCACGCGATGGGGGAGTTTTCCTTTCCGTGGCTCACGCTGGCGAACAGTCAGGTGTATGACCTTGCACGTCTCCAGATCGCTGAATACACGGGATCTGCTGGCGTTTCTCTCGTCCTCCTCGCCTTCAACACGATTGCCTTCGTCCTGGTGCGCGATCTGTCGGTTGGAGGTGCACCCCGGGGGCGCCGTGTCTGGATGGCATTGGCAGGACTGCTCGTGCTCTATGTCGGCCCCTGGCTGTACGGCATATCCACGCTGCGAGCATCTGACGATCGACAGCAGGGAGCACGTGTGCGCGTCGGCGTGCTCCAACCAAACATCGATCCATGGGAGAAATGGGGGGAAGGAGTCGAATCGAAGTGGAATTCCTACGATCGGCAGTTTTTGCTTCTGACGAGTGAGACGATCGCCCTTCAACGGTCGGATCTGGACCTCGTGGTGTGGCCGGAGACGGCAGTTCCCTTCTACCTGCTGCATCCTTCGGCGACTCCGTACCGCCAGCGGTTGCAGGAAATGGTCGACCTCGGCATTCCCGTCTTCACCGGGATGCCGCATGCGGTCTATTTTGATTCGGCGCTGGCGCCGGTCACCGCGCGACCGACGCAACAACCCGGCGTGCGAGTCGATTACTACAATGCCGCGACCCTCTTTCTTCCTCGCCAGGAACCCGCTCCGGTCTATAAGAAGATGATCCTCGTACCGTTTGCGGAGCGCATCCCGAATGCGGAGGTCTTCTCATTTCTCATCGAACCGCTGAAGTGGGGGGTGGGGATCAGCGGATGGGGAAAAGGATCCGACACCGTTGTCTACACCTTGCCGACGAGGAACGGCATCGCCGCTCACTTCTCAGCCATGATCTGCTACGAGTCGATCTTTCCGGCACTGGTCCGGCAGTTTGTTCTCAGGGGAGCGGAATTCCTGGTGATTATTACGAACGACAGCTGGTATGGGGCAACCTCGGGACCGTATCAGCACGCCGCGTTCGCTGCTCTGCGCGCTGTGGAGACGCGTCGATGGATCGTGCGCTGTGCGAACGGCGGGATCTCAGGACTGTTCGATCCTTCTGGACGGGTGCATCAGGAGACGGAACTGTTCCGGCAGACACGGTTCACCGGCACCATCATGCCGTCGAAGGAGTTGACGTTCTATGTGAGGAACGGCGATCTGATCGGTTTATTCTCGATCGGAGCAAGTGTTGTCCTCGTCGGCGCGGGGGCTGTGACATGGCTGCTGAAGAGAAAAACAACAGCAACAGGAAAGACAGGGTCATGATTGACTTGCGGAGCGACACGGTGACCAGGCCGTCGCCGGCGATGCGGGAAGCGATGGCGAAGGCCGAAGTGGGGGATGATGTGTATGGGGAGGACCCGACGGTCAATGCACTGCAAGAACGGCTGTGCACCATGCTGGGGACGGAGGCGGCCTTGTTTGTGCCCTCGGGCGTCATGGGAAATCAACTGGCCCTGAAGAGCCACACCAGCCCCGGGGACGAGGTCATTGTCGAGTACGATTCACATATCTTCCAGTACGAAACGGCTGCCCCTTCAATGATGTCGCAGGTTCAGCTGCATCCGGTACGGGGAGAACGCGGCATCCTCAGCGTTGAAGACGTCCGGGCGGCAATCCGCCCGCCCGCGTACTACTACCCCAGGACAACGCTCGTGTGCCTGGAAAACACGCATAACAAAGCCGGGGGAACGGTCTACCCGCTGGAGCGGATCCGGTCGATCCGGAACTTCACGGAGGAACGGGGTCTGCATCTCCATCTGGACGGGGCGCGGCTCTGGAATGCCTGCGTGGCAACGGGAACACAGCCGGCAGAGTATGTGCGAGAGGTCTCTTCGGTTTCGGTCTGCTTCTCCAAAGGCCTTGGGGCCCCGGTGGGTTCGGCGCTGGCGGGAAGTGCTGCGTTCAT
>CAYXMK010000028.1:0-19157 GCA_964465905.1 uncultured Ignavibacteriaceae bacterium
CCGGTTCCTGTCGGACCCATGAGCAGGATATTACTCTTTTCGATCTCGACGTCATCGAGAGCGTGGAACTGAGCGACGGAGTCGATGCGCTTGTAGTGATTGTACACCGCCACTGCAAGCGTTCGCTTGGCGTGTTCCTGGCCGATCACGTACTCATCGAGCGCCTTCTTGATTTCCAGCGGTGTCAGGGAGCCGCGCCCGGGGGTGGTCCTGGACCGGATGGCGGCCATGTTGTTCCGGATGATGTCGACAGAGCTCGCCACACACAGGTCGCAGATGTAGACATCCGGACCCGCGATGATGCTGCCGACTTCCTCCGCTGTGCGCCCGCAAAACGAGCACGCGATCTTGTCTTCCTGCCGGCTCTTCTGTGTCATGAAGACGCTTTGTCCTTCTTGGTCTCCTTGCCCTCGCGCCGTGTCAGCACATTGTCGATGAGTCCGTATTCTTTGGCCTCCAGTGCCGCAAGGTAGTAATCCCGGTCGGTGTCCTTCTGGATCTGTTCGAATGTTCGACCGGTGTGGTGCGAGAGGATTTCGTTGATGCGTTTCTTGGTCTTGAGGATCTCCTCCGCCTGAATGCTGATGTCGGACGCCGTTCCCTGCACGCCCCCCCACGGCTGGTGGATCATGATGCGCGCATTCGGAAGCGCCGTCCGTTTTCCCTTCGCTCCCCCCGCCAGCAGCACGGCAGCCATGCTGGCGGCCATGCCGATGCAGATCGTCGAAACGTCTGGCCGAATGTACTGCATCGTATCGTAAATCGCAAGGCCGGCGGTGACGCTCCCGCCGGGACTGTTGACGTAGAGATGGATGTCCTTGTCCGGATCCTCAGATTCCAGGAAGAGAAGCTGGGCGATCACGAGACTGGCAATGGTATCGTCGATCGGCGTGCCGATGAAGACGATCCGCTCCTTGAGCAGGCGCGAGAAAATGTCGTAGGCCCGCTCGCCGCGGCCGGTCTGCTCCACCACGATGGGAACGAGCTGATTGTAGAGGGTGACACGGGAGTCCATGGTTTATCATCCTTTCGCATTACGCTGCGGGAACATCGTCCTTGACGACTTCCTTGATGTTCGCGCTCTTGAGCAGGAAGTCCAGAAGTTTGTCCCCCAAGAGTCGGTCTTTAATCTGGTCGGACGACTGGTAGTACTTCACAAGTCGTTCGCGATCGATTCCCAGCTTGGCGGCTTCCCGTTCTGCCAGGGCGGTCAGGTCGTCCTCACTGACGGTGATGCCCTCCGCCTTCAGAATCTCCTCACGGAGGAGGGCCCATTTCGCCTGGAAGATGGCATAGGCACGGTTCTCCTGGTAGAATTTTTCCTCATCGAAGTCCTCGGGCAGCTGGCGCTTCGGGTACTGGTTCCGGACGTCCTCCAGGAGACCGTCCAGGACACTGCGCACGAGTGACTCGGGGACGGCAAATTCGTGGGTACGGAGGATTTCCGCCACAAGGTCGTTCACCAATCGCCGCCGGTCTTTCTCCTCCCAGTACGCCGCGAGATCCTTCCGGAGCTGCTCCCGGAATGCATCGACCGTCATGACCTTTTCCTTGGTGATCTTCGCCACGAACGCATCGTCGAGTGGTGGGAGGACAACCCGTTCGATTTTCTTGACGGTGAGGGAGAGATGGACGGGATGGGTGTGATCCCCATGCTGCTGCTCGAAGCGTACCGTGTGCTGGCTGCCGACGGTGGTATGGGCCAGGGCGTCCCGCAACGGCGGCTCCAGCGCGGGGTCGGCGAGATAGAAACGGGCATCCTGCTTCTTC
Source organism: uncultured Ignavibacteriaceae bacterium (assembly GCA_964465905.1). Classification (GTDB taxonomy): domain Bacteria; phylum Bacteroidota; class Ignavibacteria; order UBA10030; family UBA10030; genus CAYXMK01. The sequence continues at coordinate 1,771 of CAYXMK010000028.1, forward strand.
CGCCCCACCAGCGGAAGGCCGGAAGGATCCAGTTCCTGCGCCTCGGCGGTCACAAGGTATTCCGCGTCTGTGACCTGCTCTGCTTCTGCCGTTGTGCTGTTGATCTTGCGGAGGCGCAGCAGCTCTTCCTCCACTCCCCGATCGGTGACGCGGTGAACCGTCTTTTCGAGTTTGATGCCTTTGTACCCTTTGAGCACAATCGTCGGGCGCACGTCGTACCGGATCTTGAAGCGAAGCCGCTCGCCCCGGGTGTACTGCATGTCGGTGATGACCGGATCGCCAATCGGCTTCAGGTCCTGTGCCTTGACCGCCTCTGCATAGAATGTTCCCGCAAGACGCGGGAGTGCTTCCTCCTCGATCATTTCGCCGTACAGCTTGCGCACGAGCTCGAGGGGAGCTTTCCCTTTCCGGAATCCCCGGATCTCGACCTTGGGGCGGTACGAACGGTACGCCTCTTCGAAATGGGGCTGCAGCTCCTCCGCCGTGGTGATGATCTCGATCTCGCGTGAGACGTCGGAGAGATGGGTAATGGCTGTTTCCACGTATCGGTTCCTTTTCTGGGGTGCGGAGGGTTGGATGCTCCGCGCATGGCCACGGCTCACGCCGAGGCGGGAGTGTCTCTCACCACTGCCGGGCTGAACAGTGTGCCGCGGGAGAGAGTCGAACTCTCACGTCCTGTTCGGACACTGGATCCTAAGTCCAGTCTGTCTGCCAATTCCAGCACCGCGGCGGGGGCGGAGCCACACTTTCTGATCTCCTGCCGGCGTTCCCCGCCGACGGAGCGACGGGGCGGACCAGTCTCCGGCACCGTGCAAATGAAAAATCCTCAAATGTCGATATTTGAGGATTCCTCTACCACCACAATATAACAAGAGAGGGAGTGAAAAGCAAAGAACGGGAGCGCTGCGCCACGACGTCGCGTTGATCATTACGGTGCGCGCTGCAACTCGTTCAACTTCGTGAGCAGATCGACGGCCGTTTGCCGGAGCGGATCGAGATTGATGGCGCTGTTGTAGCGTTCCCGGGCTTTCTGGTAGTCACCAAGGGCCTGGTACGCCATTCCCAGTTGAATATGGGTGTCATAGCTCCGGGGATTGATGCCCAGCGCCTGCTGAAAGTGCTGAACGGCTGCTTCGAGGTTCCGATCCCCCATGTAGGCGCGTCCGAGGTTGTACTCGATCTCCCAGTACGAATTCCCGCGCGCAAGCGCCCTGGTGAGCACATCAATCATCGGCTTGAAGGTGCCGCTCCTCTGGAAGAGCTGAGCGGATTCACGATAGGCGCTCAGGTAGAGGGTGTCCAGCTCGTAGGCCCGCTGGAGAAACGGAAGGGCGCGGACGGGATCGTGGCTTCGGTCATAGAACCTGCCCAACATGAACGCAGCGTACGCGGCGTCGGGCGCCACGGCGGTTGCCTGGCGAAACTTCTCCCCGGCTTCGTCTCGGTTCCCCGCTCGTTCCTCAGCAAGCGCTTCGCGGATCAAACCCAGCGCCGTGCCTGATTGCCGTCCGGAGCGGATTTCGATCATGATCCGCAGCTCATCGAAGCGCTCGTTCAGGAGCGGTTCATGGCAGGTACGAAACACGGCAAATACCGAGGGAAGTGCCGCGTCGAGCCGGCCGGCGTAGTACTCCTGCACGGCCCGCAGCATGGCATGGTACGGCAGACTGAAAACGGAACTGTCCCGCTCGAGATTCCGCAGGAACTGCTCCGGAAACAGGTCCTGTCCCCGCTGATGCCGTTCGGTGCAGAACCGCAGGAAGGCTTGGTACGATTCAAGCACCTTCTGTTTCGCCAGTCGTTCCTGAATCTCGGGCGGGAGAGTCATCGTGAAGGTTGCCGTGTCGGCGAAATCGAGCGAGGAGAAGGCATAGGCAAGAGCCTCGATCATATACTGGTAGAGAAAACCGGTCCTCCCCGTTGCTCCCCCTTCGATGATCCACGTCGTCTGTTCCTCCTCCAGGGCTTTCTGGAGGGAGTCGCGAAGAGCGCGGATGCGCTCGACGGACGCCGAGCATTCCCGGAGAACCGACGCCACGTCCTCATCGTCGGCGTTGATGCCCAGGGACGGCTTGACCAGCCGATCCGTGATGAATCGATATTCGGGTTCGATGACGGACAGTTGCTGGAGGCGGTCTTTCAGCGGGACAGACGTGAGAACCCGCAGTTCCTCGACCCGGCGGTTTCTCGTATCGAGGTATGATTGAAACGAAGCCGTTCGTTTCTGACGTATCTGGGAGAATCCGGGAAAGATCTCGAGAGATGCGTCTCCCAGAGCGACCTCACTCACACGGATTGCCTCTTCGGGCGAGCCCGCCTTCACCGCCGCGGACACCTGCTGTTCCAATTGGCTGAAACGCTCGTAGCCCGGCCAGAGTTCGGTCGGCACGGTGAATGTTTCCTGCTCCAGCCGTTCGCCGATGCGGAACTGCACCATGAACGGCTCGTTGAGACGGAGATCCTTGGGAAAGCCGATGAGCAGGGTCGAGTCCTCCGGCGTCGGCTCACCTGTCCATGCGACGGGGTACGTGCGTTCACCCTGCAGGATGCTCAGATTCGGGAGCTGTTCTTTCACAAAGTCCTTGTCCGGTATCCAGTTTCCCTCCGACTTCACGAGAAAGAAGTACTGCGTGCCGGCATTCACGTTGACGCTCGTCAGCGGGTACTCCCCCGGCTCGTTGTCGAGGGAAACGACAGCGTAGAGAGGCGGCCCCAGCCCGAGGAATCCGGACTTCTCTTTGATCTTGATGGTCACGCCGGGGCGCTGAGCGTCGGCGACACTCATCAGCAGACAGAGCAGAGTCGCAATGCGCAGAACCATGTCTGACTCCAGGGGAACGGAACACAGCGGAACGCCGCGGAAACCGACCCGTCCAATATAGAAAAGCTCTGCAAGAGATTCAACGAGATGGAATTTCCGGACTCGTTGATTTTCGGGGAGTGATTCGAGATATTGAAGGCAGCAGCGTCAATCGGTGGAAACTCCATGAAGAATGCCCTGCCACAACAGGAAGCGGCCCCCGGCCGTCGTCGGGAGTGGTCAACCGAGGAGGCGTTTCGCTACTGTCAGCGTCTCGCCCGCCGGCATTATGAGAACTTTCCTGTCGCTTCTCTCCTCCTGCCTGCGGAGCACCGCCCCCACGTGGCTGCGATCTATGCGTTTGCCCGTCGTGCCGATGATCTGGCCGATGAACCGGGTCTGACGCCGGCAGAGCGAGTGGAGCAGCTGCGCAGGTGGCGAACCCTGCTGTTCGATGCCTCCCGCGGGGAGGCCACCCATCCCGTGTTCGTCGCCCTGCGAGAGACACTTCGAAGGTATGAGCTTCCGGTCGAACTGCTGGATCGGCTGCTGGAGGCCTTTCTGGCGGATGTGACGGTGCGGCGCTATCAGACCTTTGCGGATCTCCTCGGGTACTGCCGGAATTCAGCCAATCCGATCGGGCGCATCGTTCTGCACCTCTTCGGGTATCGGTCAGAACATCTGTTCTCCTGCTCCGACAGCATCTGCACGGCTCTCCAGTTGGCGAACTTCTGGCAGGATCTGAGCGTTGACCTTCAGAAGGATCGTGTGTATCTTCCGATAGAGGATCTCCGTCAGTTCTCCTACACGGAGGAAGAACTCCTCCGAGCAATCTTCAACGATTCGTTCCGGCGGTTGATGTCGTTCGAAGTGGAACGGACCGAGCGTCTCTTCGAAGAGGGGAAGCCCCTGCTTCGAGAGGTGGGGAGGGATCTCCGTCGCGAGCTCCGCCTCACATGGGAGGGGGGGATGGCAATCCTCCGGAAGATCCGGCGGCGTGACTATCGGGTTCTTGAGCGCCGCCCTGCTCTTTCCGTGGCGGACAAGATCCAGCTCTTGGTTTCTTCACTGCGTAGGGACTGACGGGTGCAACCTGAAGCGCTGACATCTCCTGGTCCGGACTTCTCCGGTAACCGGCTGAGCAACTTCTACTTCTCCTTCCTCCTGCTCCCTCCGCATCAACGGGACGCGATCGAAACGATCTATGCATTCTGCCGCTATACGGATGACATCGTTGATGAAGGATTCGATGAGCACGAGAAGCACCGTCGGTTTCGCCAATGGTCGCGTGAACTCCGCCAGGCGCTGCGCGGGGAGTCCCGCTTCCATCTACTGAACCGGCTTGGACGGGTCATCCAGCGCTTCCGGATCCCTGTGGGATATTTCGAAGATCTGCTCAAGGGGATGCGGATGGACCTCTCCAAGAAACGGTACGAGACATTCGAGGAGCTGGAGCTGTACTGCTACCGCGTGGCGTCGACAGTCGGCCTGATCTGTGCCGAGGTGTTCGGGTACCGGAATCCGGAGACGAAGGAGTACGCCATCAATCTCGGGAAAGCGCTTCAGCTCACGAACATCCTTCGCGACATCAAGTCGGACGCCCGACGGGGCCGCATCTACCTGCCGCTGGAAGATCTTCGAACGTTCGGCTATTCGGAAGAGGACCTGTTGCGCTGTACCTATGACGAACGGTTCAGAGCTCTCATGCGGTTCGAATGCGAACGCGCCCGCTCCTTCTACAGGAAGGCCAAGGCCCATCTGGCGGAAGAGGACAAACCCCTGTTCTCTGCCGCCCGCATCATGGGCAACATCTACTACCTCCTGTTGCGGAGGATTGAGCGGTGCGAGTACGATGTCTTCTCGAGGAGGGTTCGCCTCTCCCCCCTCTCCAAGTTCCTGGTGGCGATGGTACTCCGGATTCGCCGTACGTTCCCCCGGGACTTCCACCGCTATGTCCGGACGGAGCTTCCGGCCTGACACTTCTTCCTGATTCACTGCCATGTGGGATGTGATCGTGATCGGCGGCGGGCTCGGCGGTCTGAGCGCTGCCCTGCAGCTCTGCTCCCGCGGCCGCCGCGTGCTGCTGCTGGAACGCCGGCGGTTCCTGGGGGGGCGGACCTATTCCTTCCTCGATGAAACCACCGGTGATGTGCTCGACAACGGCCAGCATCTGATGCTGGGATGTTATGCGGCTACCCGCCGCTACCTGGAGCGCATCGGCTCGTCCCGCCTCGCGCGGCTGCAGCCGAAGCTCGATCTGCGCTTCCTGCACGCCGACGGACAGGAGGCAGCACTGACGGGGGGAAGTCTCCCCGCTCCTGCACATGTTCTGAGCGGCCTCCTGAAGCTCCGGACTCTGCCGCGGGACCAGCGGATCTCCCTGTTCCGGGTTGGTTGGGATCTGCTCGTGCGATCTGCCAGCGGGCAGAAGGAGCTCGATGATCTCTCAGCGGCTGAATGGCTGGAGCGTTTGGGTCAGGGCGCGCAGGCGCGAACGTACCTGTGGGATATCATTGCCGTGGGAGCGCTCAACGAAGCCCCCTCGGCCGTCTCGGCACTCCTGTTCTTCCGGGTGCTCAGGAGCGCCTTCTTCGGCAGCCGCGAGAACGCTGCGTTTCTCATCCCCACCGCGGGCCTCAGCGAGCTGTTCGTGGACCCGGCCGAAACGTATCTCCGCGCACACGGTGGGGAGATTCACCTGGGGACGGCAGCGGAACGCATCGTTGTCGAGCACCAGAGGGCGGTCGCGGTCGAGACAGCCGACGGGCGACAGCTGAAGGGGAGGACCGTCGTGTGCGCCGTACCGTTCCCCGCCGCCGATGGATTGCTGCCGGTGGAGGTGCTCGGGGAAGATGTTCTTCAGGAAATGCGAAGGCGCTTCACTTGGTCTCCTATCATCACGCTCAACCTCTGGTTCGACAGGGAGGTGATCCACCATGATGTCGCAGCGGTTCTGGAGGGGAGCGTTCACTGGATCTTCAACAGAAGCGCGATTCTGAAGGCGCCTGCACGGGCACGTCAGGGTCAGTATCTGTCCCTCGTCGTCAGCGGTGCGGCGGAGATCATTGACCGCACTGCCGAGGAACTCACGGAGACTGCGCTGAAGGACTTGAGGCGTCTGCTGCCTGCCGCTCGGGATGCGCGGCTCCTGCACAGCCGCGTGCTGAAGGAGCGGAGGGCAACGTTTGTGCCCGCTCCCGGCATGGAGCGCGTGCGGCCGGCTGCAGTGACACGCGTGGCGAATGTTGCGCTTGCCGGCGACTGGACTGCGACGGGTCTTCCTGCGACGATCGAAGGGGCCATCCTCAGCGGGGAACGGGCTGCACGCGTGCTGGAACGTGAGCTGGAGAACGACAGTCCCCGCGACTCCCGACGCGACCGACGGGGCGATGGCCCGTGAAGAGTGATGCGGGACTCCCGGGCAAAGCGGTGCGTTGGCACGCACTGAACCGTGCAGCCCGCAAGATGAGCGGTACGAAGCCGAAAGGATCGGTATTGAACTCCGGATCACCGTACATCCAATGGTCGAACCTGTAGTGATGAGCGCGCTCGGCATCCTGCTGGCGATCCTGTTGCTGTTCTATGTGGGAGCGCTTCTGTGGCTCTCCATGGGATTCCACCGGCTGCGGCGAAGGAGCGTCCCCGGCATTCGGCCGGAAGAGGGAGTCCCGCGGGTTTCGGTAATTGTCGCTGCTCGGAATGAAGAAGCAAACCTCGGACGGCTCCTCTCCTGCCTTCGATCTCAGCAGTATCCCTCCGACGCAATCGAGTTTCTGATTGCGGACGACCGGTCGTCTGATCACACCCCTGAGCTGTTGGCCGCTGCCGGCGCGGGGTGGGACAACCTGCGGGTGCTGCGGATCGAGGATGTCCAGGAGGGGTTTGCTCCGAAGAAGAGGGCTCTCGATGCTGCCATTCGGAATTCTCGAGGCGACATCTTGCTGCTGACGGACGCGGATTGCTCTCCTCCGCCGACGTGGGTGCGCGCCATGGTCGGCTCCTTCGGTGAACGGACTGCTATGGTCATTGGTTTTTCTCCCTATCGCTTTGATCGACAGGTTCATCCCCTCCTGCGCGGTATGCTGGCCCTTGAGTATTTCTCCCTGATGGCGGTGGCGGCAGGGGCAGCGGGAGCAGGTTTTCCGCTTACGGCCACGGGAACGAACCTCGCCTACCGGAAGACTGCCTATGAAGCGGTGGGAGGGTTCGGGGGATTCCGCCACTGGGTGTCCGGCGACGACGACCTGCTCATGCACCAGATGCGAAGGAAGGGAGCGGGGGAGATCAGCTTCGCGCTCTCTCCGGAAGCAGCAGTCCCCGCCGCCGCACCGACGACAGTGCGTCAATTCTGGCATCAACGCACCCGCTACGCCAGCAAAGGACTTGCCTACGATCGGCCGGTTACTGCGGGACTCATGGCTGTCTATGCCCTGAACGCACTCCTCGCCGCGGGCGCCATTCTTGGTCCGCTCTCGGGAACTATGCCGGCGCTGGCTGTCGCGGTGGCTTGGGGGATCAAAACGCTGGCCGAACTGGGGTTCCTTTTCCCTGCAGCCCGGACATGGCAGTGTGCCTCACTTCTCCGCTTCTTGCTCCCCACCGCTCTCCTTCACCCCTTCTATGTGACGCTCTTCGGTTTGCTGGGAACGATCGGGAGTTTTGAATGGAAGGGGAGTACTTCGTGAAGCGTCGGCACTCAGAGGAGACTTTGAGGATCGACGTCGAGGATCATTTGCACGCGCCGGAGAAGTGGCATATGCTTCTCCTGAAATGACGACTGCATCCGGCGAAGGGCGGCACGGATGAGATGTCCGCCGGGATCCCGCTCCTTGCTGCCTTTGAGGAGCAGATGGTACCGATAGCGGCCACGGAGGCGGGGGATTGCAGCTTCGGCCGGGCCGAGGATGGAAAACGCGCCGGATGTGTTTTCTGCTGCGAGTGTGCTGACACCGATGCGCGCCGCCTCAATGACCTCCGCTTCTCGCTCCCCCCGGAGTTCCACCAGCACGAGCCGCGAGAACGGGGGGTACGACAGCTCACGACGATACTCGAGTTCCTCAGCGTAGAAACCCTCGACGTCGTGCTTCTGCGCGTGGCGGAGGCTGTAGTGCTCAGGCTGCAGCGTCTGGATCATCACCTCTCCCTCCCGGGTGCTGCGGCCGGCCCTCCCCGCAACCTGCGTCAACAGCTGGAACGTCCGCTCCGACGATCGGAAATCCGGGAGCAGCATCTGGGTATCCGCAGAGATGACCCCGACGAGCGTGACGTGCGGAAAATCCAGGCCCTTTGCGACCATCTGTGTTCCCAGCAGAATGTCTGCTTTGCCTTCGGCGAATTCCTGAAGGATGCGTCGATGAGCCCCCTTGCGTGCTGTGGTGTCGAGATCCATGCGGAGGATCGTGGCGCTGGGAAACAACTCGTTCAGTTCGTCCTCGATCCGCTGTGTCCCGAAGGCATGAAACCGGAGGTCCAGACCGTGGCAGGAAGGACACGTTGACGGCGGGGACTTCACCAAGCCGCAGTAGTGGCAGCGGAGGTGCCGTTTGGTGCGGTGGTAGGTGAGCGTTACGGCGCACTGCTCACACTTCTCCACGTATCCGCATTCGAAGCATTCGAGGACATGGGAAAAGCCGCGCCGGTTCTGCAGCAAGATCGTTCCCTCGCGGCGCTCGAGACGGAGAGTGATGGCCTCACGCAGACGTGTTGAGATCATGCTCACCTCTCGACCTGCCGCCGGCGGTGTCCGGGAGTCCGCCGCCGCGCGCCGTGTTCGCATCCTCTCCTCTGCCATGTTGATGATCGAGATTGCGGGAAGCTGTGCGTTGTCGACTCGCTCCGGCAGCCGCAGGAGACGATACTTGCCGTCGAGGGCGTTCTGGTAACTCTCCGCCGACGGCGTTGCGGACCCCAGCAGGACAATGCTTCCCTCTATGCTGCCGCGGACCACGGCAACGTCGCGTGCCTGGTAGCGGGGTGAGGCATCGTATTGTTTGTAGGATGCCTCCTGTTCTTCGTCGACGACGATGAGACCGACCCTGCCCAGAGGGGCAAACACGGCGGACCGGGGACCAATGACAACATCGGCTGCACCGTCCCGTGCCATTCTCCATGCGTCGTACCGCTCGCCGGCAGACATGCGGCTGTGCATGACCGCTACGCGTTCCCTGAAGTGGGATCGGAACCGGCGAACGGTCTGGGGCGTCAGGGAAATTTCGGGAACAAGCACAATTCCCGTCTTTCCCAGACTGCAGACGTGGCGCAGGGCTTCGATGTAGACCTGGGTCTTGCCGCTGCCGGTCACCCCGTGGAGGAGAAACGTCGTGAAGGTCCTCCTGTCCACGGCGTGCCGGATTTCCTCCAGTGCTGCCTGCTGGTGAGGGTTGAGGGAGAACGATCCGGGCGGTTCGGGTTCTTCTTCCTCCGGTACGCGCACCACCTCTCGTGCACCAAAGGCCACGAAACCCCTTGCCGCAAGCCCTCGCAGAACCGACAGAGTCGCGTCCCCTCCGCCGAGCAGATCCGCCAACAGGACTTCGCCTTGCGCGCCTCCGGTCAGTTCCCGGAGAGCGGTCAGGGTGCTCCGTTGTTTCGGCGTCAGGTTCCGAGGGGTGAGGGGATGCTCATCCCGGCTGTCGTCGAGCGCAGCCAATCCCTCAGACGTCAGGATCACTGTGCGGCGCCTTTGCACTCTTGGGGACGCCGGGGAACGACGGCGTGTGATCTCAAGCGCACCGGCCTGCTCGAGGGAGTGAAGAACGGCGTGGAGGTGGCGAATGCGTGTTGTCGCCTTCAGGGTGGTGATGCTCACCTCGCCGCGCCGTACGAGTGCCTGCACGACCTTGGCCTGCTGGGGGGCGGATCGGCGCACCTGCTCGATCAGCGCAGCGGGGTCGTTTGCGATCAACCGCACGATCTGCTTGGTTTCGGACCCCAGGGTGGAGGGAGCAGCCGTTCTCAAGACCTCTCCCCAGGGGGCCAGGTAGTACTCAGCAACCCACTTCGTCAGCTGGAGGAGTTCAGGTGTAAACGAGGGGTGGGAGTCGAGCACGTCGATCATGGGCCTCACCGTGCGGACCGTCGTGGTTTCTGAGGTGGAGACGATGACACCCGTCAGCGTCTGTGTGCCGAAAGGGACGAGCGCGCGGCTTCCGACGGTTGCAGTCGCAGCGAGCTCGGGGGGCACACGGTACGTGAATACCTGCTGAAGAGGGAGGGGAAGGGCGATATCGACGAAGAGGTCGGCCACAGGTGTTCTCTGCTCACGGCAGAGGGGGAGGTGTGGAATCCCCCTGCTGCTGTCTCAACGCCGCAGGGGGATGCACTCCCTCATGATGGTGAGGAAACGCTCGGTGGCACCGACGTTCTGCTTCACGAGCTGAAGCGCCTGGTTGCCGGCTGCGCTCCGTGCCCCTTTGTCGTTGAACATCTTCCGCATGACGCGGAAGGTGTCCTCGATATTCGTGACGACGAATGCTCCGCCGCGTTCGGCAAGAACGCGTGCCTCCTGAGAGTTGTCGTGGCGCGGTCCAAAGAGAACGGGGATTCCATAGACTGCCGGCTCCAGCACATTATGGATGCCCTGCTTGAAGCTCCCCCCCACATACGCGACGTCGGCGTACTGGTAGAGGCTCATCAGGATGCCGATGCTGTCCACGAGGATGACATTTTCGTTCGAGTAGTCGTTGAGATCAGAGAAGCGAACGGTCCTCAGCTGAAGACGGGAGAGCTCCAGCTCGAGTCGCTCGAGTGTCTCCACGGACGGCTCATGGGGAACGAGGATCATCAGAGCCCCCGCATCGTGTTGCGCAACCCTGCGGAAGGCCGGAAGGATGACCGCCTCGTCGTCCGGCCAGCTGCTCCCGACCACCAGGGTCTTCTTTCCGCGCAGAATCTGTGGCGGAATGATATGTTTGGTCCGCGCTTCCTCGCTCCGCTGCCACACCTGATCATAGCGAGTGTCTCCCACGACCTGGAGGCGTGGGCCCCGCAGGGCGAAGCGCTCGAAGGCGCTGCGGTCCGCCTCCGACACCGTCAGGATTGCCGTCAGGTCTTCGTACAGATAGTGATGAAAACTCCTGATCGGCCACAGGAGACGGGCCGAGGTGGGGCGAAGCGTCGCGTTGGCAATGAAGATCGGCACGTTGCGGCGGCGGAGTTCCCAGAGATGGTTCGGCCACACGTCGTAGCGTACCATAACGGCCGCACTCGGCTTCACGATATCGAGAAAACGCCGGGCGTTGGCCGCGGAATCGAACGGGATATAGGTGATGACGTCGGCGAGCTTGTAGGACTGTGAGTGGTCGTATCCCGAGGGGGAGAAAAAGCTGACGACAACCCCCACCTCGGGCGAAGCCCTCCGCAGTGCGGCAATGATCGGCTTCGCCTGCTCAAACTCCCCCAGCGATGACGAGTGAAACCAGATCCGGTTGCCCGACCCGATTTGCTCCACCTGTCGGGCGAGCTTCTCGAAGAGATCCCTCCGACCAGCAATGCCTCGGCGGATCTTCCGGTTCACCAGTCCTCCCAGATGAAGGACAATCCAGAAGAGGGGAGAGCCGACGAGATTGTAGGACCAGTACCAGAATGTGCGCATGAGCCCGGGTTTCTCGGAGCGCCTCCCGTCGAGACCAGGGCCTCTCGTGCGTACGGCACGACAGATGGGACGCTCCGCTCCTGCATCGGTGAGCGAAAGTGAGAACGAATTGCAGGATTACTTCACTGCGGCGGAACTGGGAGCAAAGCGGCTCATGGTAGACATTTTTTGAGCTAATTTCAAGCCGACGTCCGTTTGAGATTGGCACCGCCCGCAGCAACCTTTCCCTTGCTAAAGAAGGTCAAACTTGTTATCATTCTTTACGATTATGGTGTGAAACCGCCAGGGGAGCTGCCTCATGACCGAGTCCCGCCGTCCCACCGATATCCTTCGCGCGTTGCCCCTCTTCAAAGACGCCACGGACGAGACGATTCAGGTTCTCGCCTCCCACGCCAGCGAGCAGAGGTTTCCCGCAAACACAGTATTACTGGAAATTGACCAACCCTCCGAGAACGTCTACTTCATCCTCGACGGCGACGTCAAGATCACGCGGTTGACAAGCTACGGCGAAGAAACCGTTCTGAATATTCTCCGGACCGGCGACATCCTCGGCGAACTGGGCGTGCTTCAGCATACCAGTCGGTCTGCGCGCGCAACCACCGTCACGGCAACAAGGCTCCTGTCCTGCCGGAAGCAGGACTTTGATGCCGTCCTGCGCTCCGATCATTCCGTCGCTATTCATCTCCTCCGTGAACTCAGTGAGCGCATCCGTCACGCCAACGGGACCGTCGTTCAGGCGCTCGAAGATCAACATTCGGCCATCCAGACACGGTTTGTCAAGCTCAACCGGCTCATCGAGGCGAGCAAGAGCATCAATTCGACGCTCGACCTGGACAAGCTGTTGAAGATTATTCTCGATGCCGCTGCGACGAGTATTGATGCCGACCGCGGGACCGTGTATCTCGTGGATGAGTTCAAGCGCGAGCTCTGGTCGAAAGTGCTCCAGGGCGAGAACATGGTCGAGATTCGTCTCCCGATCGGCAAGGGAATTGCGGGAGCGGTCGCGCAAACCGGCCAGACGATCAATATCACCGACGCCTACAGCGATTCGCGGTTCAACCCTGAAATCGACAAGCGTACCGGCTACCACACTGAAACCATTCTGTGCATGCCGATGCGGAACAAGGACGGCAAGATCATCGGCGTCTTCCAGCTTCTGAACAAGAAGAACGGCGTTTTCGATGAGGCGGACGAGCAGTTTATCGATGCCCTGTCGGCTCATGCCGCAGTGGCCATCGAGAATGCCCGCATCGCGCAGGAAATGGTGCAGAGCGAACGGCTGTCGGCGGTGGGACGGATGGCAAGCACCATCATCCATGACATCAAGAACCCCATGGGCACCCTGCGCGTCTACGCGCAGGTGATGAAGAAGAAATCCGGCAACGAAGAGGCGGCGAAACTTGCTGATGAAATGATTCATCAGGTCGATCGCTTCGTCAATATGGCTCAGGAAATCCTCGACTTCACCCGCGGCGTGTCATCGCTGAACATGGCCAAAGAGGACTTTGCGGACGTCATGGAGGGAGTCCTCGGTTTCATCGAAAACGACCTGAACAAGCACAACATCACCCTTGTCCGGAAGGCGGAGTTTTCGGGCAAGGTTACCATGGACAAGGACAAGATCATCCGGGTTTTCTACAACATCGCGAGCAACGCCCGGGATGCTATGCCGGAGGGGGGCACGCTCACGGTAGCGACGGCAGAGAGCAACGGAATGGTCAAGATCGAGTTCATCGACTCCGGCACCGGGATGCCCGAAGAGGTCAAGCGCCGGATCTTCGAGCCCTTCGTGACCCACGGAAAGAAGCACGGCACCGGTCTCGGTATGGCCATCGTCAAGAAAGTGATTGATGATCACAAGGGTTCCATCGAGATCGAGAGTGAGCTGGGGAAGGGAACAACCATCCGCCTCTTTCTCCCGCACGACTGACAGAGCTTCTCGCCCCCCCTCCGTCTTCCGACGGCACCAGGGACGGCTCAGTACAATGATGAACAATGACCGAAGGGGACAGATCCATGTCCCCTTCGCTTGTTCTCAGGGAGATCACCATGACCAAACGCCTTCACGATGCGTCGATGCTCCGCCCGCGCCTGGCGCGCTGGCGGGAGTTCTTCTTCGCCCAGAAGTACCGGTTCGAACTCGGGCAGTCCTTCCTCGTCGTTGTCAATTTCACGCTGCTGATCATCACGGCGAGTGATAAACTCCAGATCTTCTTCGGCATCCCGCGGCTGCGGTCACTGTTGCTGGTGATTGTGCCGCTGGGCTTTTTCGGTGTGTGGTGCTTCGGCTATTTCATGGATCGGGTCGTGAGGGCCGCGCAGATGGCAGAACGGCAGGCCATGAGACGTTCGGAGGTCTGGGCCCGGCATCAGACGCAAATGGATCGGATGGAACAGCAGCTGCAGCAGCTCGTCAGGACACTGGAAGGGACAGATCGCCATGCCGGATGATCTGCTCGCATGGAGACGGGAGTTCCCGATCCTCGCCCACAGCACGTACCTGATCTCGAACTCCCTTGGAGCAATGCCGCAGGGGGTTCAGCGCCGCCTGGAGGAATACGCCGACAGGTGGAACCGGAGGGGGGTGAGGGCGTGGGAAGAAGAGTGGTGGGATCTGCCGGTGCGGGTCGGTGACCTGCTCGCGCCCCTGGTCGGCGCCGGCGCCGGAGAGATCTCCATGCATCCTAATGTTACCCTGACAGAAGCTGTGATCCTTTCCTGCTTTGACCGGCACACGCTCCGGAGAGGACGTACGAGGATCGTGTGCGAAGAGCTAAACTTCCCCTCGATCCTCTACCTCCTCCGCGAATGGTCAGCGGAGCGCGGCTGTGAGCTTGTCCTGGTGCCGTCGGAGGATGGGGTGACGGTCGACACCCAGCGCATGATCGATGCGATCGACGAGCAGACCTTTCTCGTTCCCATCTCCCACGTCCTGTTCAAGAGCAGCTACGTCCAGGATGTCCGTGCCATCATTGAGAAGGCCCATCGTGTGGGGGCACTCGTCGTGCTCGACGCGTACCAATCGGTCGGCATCATGCCGGTGAACGTACGGGAGCTGGAAGTGGATGTGCTCGTTGGAGGAGTGCTGAAGTGGCTCTGCGGCGGTCCCGGAGGATGCTTTCTCTATGTTCGCCCCGATCTGGCGCGAACACTCCGACCCTCGCTGACCGGCTGGTTCGCCCACAAGGACCCCTTCCGGTTTGACCCGGGTCCCATGGAGTGGTCGGAGACCTCCGCCAGGTTCCTCAACGGAACACCGCCGGTTCCGGCCCTCTACGCGGCGCAGGAAGGTCCCCGGATCATCCGGGAGATCGGCGTCGAACGGATCCGGGCGAAGTCCATCCGACAGACCGAGCTGATGATCAGGGAGGCGGATGCTTTTGGATTATCCGTGGCCTCGCCCCGCGAAGCCGTCTGCCGCGGCGGCACGGTAACGCTCGACGTGCCGGATGGCTACGCCGTTTCGCGGGAGATGATCGACCGGAACGTCCTTGTGGACTTCCGCGAAGGAGCAGGGATCAGGATTTCTCCCCACTTCTACAACACCGACGAGGAAGCCGTAGGTGCCGTGCGCTTGATCCGGGAGATCCTGGACGACGGGACGTACCGAAGGCACCGGCACCGGCGTTCTGCTGTCACATGAGCGGACCGAGACCCGCCGCGCCGAACTCCGATACTCTCTCCCCTCAAGCCGTTACGAGAAACCACCCGAGCTGCAGCACGACCCACAGGACCCACAAGGCCGCTGCGGTGCCGATTCCCAGTCCCACACTCTTCGACGAAATCTTGCTGAGGCCGATCCCGATCACAGCCGCCTGCCAGAGTCCAAACGCATCCACCTTGGAAAGCAGGACGTGCAGGAAGTCTTTCGGGTTGTACTCTGAAAGAACCGCCAGGCCAAGGCTGGGACTTGCATAGAGCGATCCCATACCGACGATCAACAACAAGGTCACGAGCGACCCCACGATGCTGATCCAGCCCGAGAGGCCGTAGGCGGCAAGGTAGGTGGAGTAGCCGGACGGACTCTTCAGCACCAGCTTTCCGACAAGCCACAGGGCAAGGGCGGCGACGACGAAGTAGATGGGGACAATGATGGCCGCTGCGATGGCGCCGAAGATCATCATCATCGAACCGGCCGCTGAGATCTGGTCAGCAGCCTGATCCAGCTGCTCCTGAGTCATCCTTCCATCCGCGACACGCTGCTCGAGGGCGGCGATCTGAGCGTCGACAACCTGTTGGCGGAGAGCTTCGTCCGAGAAGATCAGCAGCGCGGAGGCGATGCCGAGCACGACGGCGACCAGGAGCGGAACCAGCCACAGGCTTGTCTTTGAGGGAAGCGAAGGGATGCCCTCGAAGGCCTCTGCGGGGGCCGCAAAGACATTGATGATTCGGGTGCCGAGGGAAACGGGAGACGGTGTAGGGCTAGCCGGTTGATCCATGGGAACTCTCCTGTAAGGGTGAGTGGGGGCTGGCGGATGACCACACCAAGATACCAAACCCTGTGCAAAAAGCAAACCGTGCCGTCGTTGACATTTGGGGTTTGTTTGAATATATTACCAGGCCGTACTCTCATGGAGAAGCATGTCCGACCTCGACGAACAACGGAAGAAAGTCGAAGAACTGAAGCGCAAGATCCTCGAGCAGAAGAAGAAAGCTTCTGTTCCGTCGGGTCAGGGCGACGCCGAGGCGCAGAAGAAGGCGGAGGAGGACGAGGCGCGGCGGATGGCTGAGCAGTTGGAAGCCCGGCGGAGGGTGGAAGAGGAGGAAATCAGGCGGAAGGCGCTGGAGGAAGAGGAGAGGAAGACGGAAGAAGAAGCTGTGAAGAAGCTCGAAGAAGCTGCTCGTCGGCTGGAAGAAGAGGAGCGGCTTCGGGCGGTTGCTGAGGCGAAGCGAAAGGCGGAGGCTGCGGCTCGCGAGGCCCAGCGCCGGGCACAGGAAGAGGAGGCACGGCGGAAGGCAGAAGAGGAGCTGATGAAGGCCGCTCAGGCGGCCCGCAAGGAGAAGGTACCTTCGCCGGAGCGGAAGGAGCCGAGGGGGGCACAGGGGGCAGGTGTAAGCGCTGCTGCTCTCCAGGCCTACGCGTCGGCGCTGAAACAGGCGTGGCTGGATGGCACGGTGAGCAAGGATGAGGAGACGCTCCTGGCGAGTCTGAGAACGTCCCTTGGTATCTCGGCCCAGGACCATCAGAGTCTGGAGCAGGAGATTCAGTTGGAGATCTACCTGGAAGCCATCGTTGAGGGATGGCGGGATGGGGCGATAACCCCCGAGGATTCGGAGCGGCTCGATCATCTCCGCGAGAAATTCGGCATTTCGGCGGACGAGCACTTGCGTCTGGAGCGGCAGGTGCGGAAGGAGATTCTGAAGCATAAGTCGTAGGGGGGGTCGAAAAAAAGTTTCGCAAAGCCCTTGACTTTTGAGTTGCGCGGTGCTATATTATATGCCCCCCTGATGTGGGGGTAGGTCCTGCGGACCTAGAGTTTCCTTTGAATTTGAGAATCATGCCCATGACCCATGGGCATTTTTATCGCCGGGCCGCCCCTGCTGGCGGCCGGATGTGTTCTTTGAAAAGCGTGCACAGCCTAGAGTCAATTCTAGCAAGCGTTGACACCTTGACCCGGACGCTTTGTGCGAACGGGAAGAGGGGTCAGACTCGACGTTGAAGAGACTTCACAACGGAGAGTTTGATCCTGGCTCAGGACGAACGCTGGCGGCGTGCCTAACACATGCAAGTCTAGGGAGAAAGAGGTAGCAATATCTCGAGTACACCGGCGCAAGGGTGAGTAGCACGTAGGCAACCTGCCTTCAGGACGGGGATAACTCCGAGAAATCGGGGCTAATACCCGATAATGCAGCGGCATCGCATGATGACAGTTGTTAAAGGTCCCGCAAGGGATGCCTGGAGATGGGCCTGCGTCCCATTAGGTAGTTGGCGGGGTAATGGCCCACCAAGCCGACGATGGGTAGCTGGTCTGAGAGGACGATCAGCCACACTGG
>CAYXMK010000029.1:0-17499 GCA_964465905.1 uncultured Ignavibacteriaceae bacterium
GTAGAAGATGACGTTCCCCGCCTGAGGATTCGACCACTGGAATCCCCGGACCTCCATGGAGAATCCCAGTCCCCTTCGCGTGGCGTCACGGCTGTCGGGCTGGAAGTTGAGCAGCGTGTAGTAGTTGTCGTCGACCACGAAGAAACTCTCCTGGTCTGCGGCAGGTCTCTTGCCGAAGTAACCGAACCACGAGCCCTTCCATCCCGGATCATCGGGATCGGTAACCTTGTCGGGCCATTCGTCCGGCCAGGTCCGAGGATCGTTACTGATCGCAGGGGAGCGGCCCCTGTTGATCGTCGGATCCGCCTGGAAGTACCCCGGACGCGGCTCAAGCCTCATGACCCACCGGCCGAATGGCTCGGTCGCCTGACGTTCGCGGTAGCCCGTCAGCATGATCTCCTTCGGAACCCCGGTGCTCTGCACAATACGGGCCAGTACGTACGGCGTGGCTCCGTCCGAGTAGTTCAGACCACTGCCACGAGGGACCTCCATGGAATGGAAGACACTCAGGTCAACACCGATCGGATCGGGTGGATAGTCCCCCACCATGCCGTAGTTGTAGAAGAACGTCCGGATGTTGTTGGCATCGTGGATGCCGAGACGCTCTGCCTGGATGTTCCCGCGCCGATCTGGAGGGACCAGCGGCCGGAGCTGGCCCCGCACCGTCTGGTGCGAAAGCAGAAGCAGTGCGGCCAATGCAACCGCTCCCTGGATTCCGCGGACGCGGCCTGCCTCACGATAGCGTTTCATCATGGCCACCTCAGTTGCTGGAGCCGTTGAAAGAGAGCCCGATCTCGATCCGCCGGGGAGTATAGAACCTGGATGGATCGGCAAGGGTGTTCCGATCAGTCGCCGGCACGATGCTGTAGTCCGGCGATCCGGTGCTCGAGAACACGAAGCCGTTGGAAAAATGAGCACCGAGCAAATTCGTCACCCGTGCAAAGAGGGTGAACGGAAAACCTGACAGACTCAGCTGTTTCTCAGCGCGCAGATCGACGACAACAGAACTGGGCTTGGAACCCGAATTGGCCTCGATCTCGCCGCCGAAGCCGGGCGTCAGCGTGGGTGTGTACGGCTGGCCGCTCTGGAAACGCGCGATGATCGTCACAGCGTAATCGAGCGGCTCGCTGATGCCCAGCACACAGTTGATCGTGTGACGTTGATCCCATCCTAACGGAATCACACGGGGACGCGGGTCATCGCCGGCGGCAGCTCTCGTCGCCGTCTCGCGCGGGTCGCTCGAATTGCCGAGTGCCGTTTGATATGTGTAGTCGAGCGACGCGCTGAAGAGTCCCTGACGGTAATCCGTTGCAAACGTGAGCCCGCTGACACCTCCGAAATCGACGTTGGTGAACCGAGCGTACTCCGCCGCTGTGTACGTCGAGACAAACTCGACGCCGAGGAGATCCCGTATGTCCTTGTAGTAGACGCTGAGATCGATGCCGAACGAGGAGGTCAGCGCCCCCTTGTAGCCGAACTCGTACTGCGTCGTCCGCTCCGGACGGAGATCCGGATTACCCATGACACCGTAGCTGATGCCGCCCGCTTGGAGATTCTTGAGAACGCTGTAGTCCGCATTCGCGAAAAGGTTCCCCAGCGCAGGATACTGGTAGAAGTGACCGTAGGAGAAGAAAACGGACGATGCTTCGGTGAGAGGATAGGAGACCCCGAGCCGAGGGGCCAGAGCGGCCTTGACCGACGTCCTGACCGGATCTGCCGTGGGCGCCCCTGTGATGGCGTTGGCGGGATTTGCCAGATCGCCCGGGATCTTCGTGTTGGCATCGAAGATCTCAAGCCGCACTCCCGCGCGCACCAGAAGATTCGAGAACTCCATCCGGTCCTGCGCAAACGCCGATAGCCAGCGGGGCTTGTTTCTGATCACCCGGGCGTGCTCCGGATCATCCACGAACGCCCGGATCTCCTGCACACCGGTCGACGACGTCGTGGCAATCAGCACTCCCTTCGGCCCGAACCGGATCGTCGCCTCCTGCACCTCGAATCCTGCTTTCAACAAATGCGTCTTCGTCGCCTGCCACGTGAGCGAAGCCTTCCCGATATACGAAATCGTCTGCTGGAGAAACCGCCCCAGATCCACACCCTGGATGACGGCACCGTACTCGTAGTTGGCATCGGACACCGGACCCTTCGCCGTGTAGTACCGGGGGTCATAGACGCTCTCGTACTTGTTGTCCCGGTAGTCGAAGAAGTTCTGGCGGACACTGACCGTGTAGAACATGGTGGGCGAGAGCGTGTGCGTCCAGTCCACGCCGTGCACGAGCGACTTCTTGCGCGGCTCCTTCAAACCGTCCGGATTGAATCGCCAGCCGTAATTGTATGCCTTGTACGCTGCCGTGTTGAAGACGGCCTGGTAGCTCAGCTGAGCGCTGGAAAAGAGCTTGGTGGTAAGCTTGCCCTGCCCCGACCATTCGCGGAAGTAGTTCATGGGAACAAGTGCATTGTCGCCGGTCGGGTAGAACCGATTCTCGCCGGGACTGGATGTGTCGAACGGCGTGAAGCGCCGCTGACCAAAGAGGTACCCCTCGTCCGTGTAGCGGCGAACGTTCACGAGAAAGGTCGTCGACGGCAGCGGCGTCGGGCCGCTCAGACTGAACTGGTAACTCTGGATCGTCGTCGGATCAATCCTGTCGATGTGCGGAAACTTGCTTGTGCTGCCGGTGTACTCCCCCACATACACCTCCGCGCCATACTCAAATCGATCCGACGCGCCGCTCCTGAGTACGGCGTTGACCACGCCGCTCATCGCCTGCCCGTACTCAGCATCGAACGTGCCGCTGATCACCTGGACTTCCTGGATGATCGACTTGTCGATGCGGATGCTGGCCGAGTTGTCGTACGGATTGTTGATCGAGACGCCGTCCACCTGGTACTGCACCTCGCCGATACGCCCACCACGGAAATGCCCGTCGACCACGCCGGCCTGCAAATTGACGATATCGTTCAGCTCCTGCACCGGCAGGACGTTGATGTCCTTGCGATCCAGAATGTTCACGGCGCTCGTCTGCCTCGTGTCTACCACCGGGCGAGTGGCAATCACCACGACTTCCTCGCCCTGGATGACCTCCTCCGTCAGGGCCTCCTTGAGCGTCGTCGTCTGCCCGGAACTGACCCTCACCTCCTGAATGACCTTGCTGGCGTACCCTACCATGCTCACCCGAACGTCGTAGATGCCCGGAGGGATGTTGAGAATGATGAACATGCCGTCAAGATCTGTGGAACTTCCCAGCGTAGTTCCGACAAGGAGGACATTGACCCCCACAAGCGGCTCGCCGGTCCTGGCATCGGTGATGGTGCCCGCGATCTTCCCGCGCGTATCAGCGTGGAGAGCGACAGGACAGGCGAGGAGAAGGGCGAGGAGAAGAAATGCCGAAAGGTGCTGGCATGGGAAGTGTAGAGAGGAGTACCGTGTGCAAGCGTACATAGGGCACCTGCAAAGGGCGATGACGGAGGAAAAGACAACCGGGAAGGGAACGCTTGCGCAGCGTCCCCTTCCCGCACACCTGTACATGCAGAGAGTTACTTCACCAGCATCATCTTGCCAGTCTGCGCTGCCACAATGTTCCCGGTGGTCATGTCGAGCATCTGGACCTGATACACATAGGCACCACTCGTCAGGCCCGAAGCGTCGAACTGATATCCCTGGCGTCCCGCCGAGAGTCCGTAGAGCGTGCGACTGGAAACCAGACGACCGAGAACGTCGAACACGAGGATCTTCACGTTCGCCATCTGCGGCAGGGCGAAACCGATCGTCGTGGAGGGATTGAAGGGATTCGGATAGGCCGCGAAGACCTCAAACGACGCAGGAACCGCCCCGACCTCTCCCTCAACAGCCGTCACCAGCGTCGGATCCATGTACGCGAACGCCGGACCGTCATTCCATGCACCTTCTTGAGCGAACCACACGCGGTTGCCGTAGGGAGGGACACCGCTGCTTCCGAAGGTGTCTCCATCGAGGAGAAGCGCACCAACCCACAAGGCACCGTCACCGCGCCCGGCAGCGTAGCCAAGAGCCCGGAGATTGATCTTCATCTCGATCTGATAGCCGTTGTCCTCCTGAGAACCGATCGTGTCCACCGTCGTTCCCGTCTTCAGGCCGAGGGCAAACCTGCTTCCACGCTTCTCCGCGGCAATCGTGTCGCTGGCCAGCACCGGAGCGTAGCCGCCGAGGTACATGGTACCGGCGCTGTCCACCCGGATGAAGATCTCACGCGTGACCAAGATATTCTCGGCCGCATCCCGCTCGCTCCGATCCTTCAGGAGCAGACGCAGACCGTCCTGGCGGTCGAACTCGTCCCGGTCCTGCACCACCTTGTCAGACACGTCAACGCCGACGAAGAGTGTGTCTCCCTTGAAGAACATGCGGACGAGTGCATCCGCGGGGTCGAGAACATCGGCCCTCTGGCCGTTGACCTCGGGCTGGAACTGACCGCTCCGGTACGGCATGGTGTTCCGGTAACCATTGCGCACTGCGGCGTCTCCGTACTTGATCCGGAAGCCGGGCACGCGGTCCCAGACGGCGTCGTTCAGCTGTCCGTCGATGACGGGGACGACATCCGTCGAGGCGTGATAAATCGACAGATCATACGGAAGCGCGGGCAGCGTCGTTGTGGACGTCGTCACGGTCGGATCTGCCCAGATCCGCAGATGACTGTAAGCCGAGGCATTTCCCCACGGACCCTGGAGCCAGGTGCGGTTGCCGCTCTGCTTCGTGGTGTCCATGGGCCACTCGTAGTCATTGTCGTAGATCGAGATGTTGAACATCACGATGTCCCCGCCTGTCTTTGCTACGTCGTAGCCGCGATGCGAGAGGGTGAACTCCAGCTCCGTCACCCACGCCGTGTCCGCGACGTTGGCACCAGCCGCGTTCGTGTCCGCGTTGGAAGTGCCCCAGACCTTCGTTGCCGCGTTCCAGATCTGCGAGTTCGGGATGCCCCCGGTGGAGTCGGTCCGCTTACCGCCTGCCCATCCGAAGAAGCCCGGGGACGCGCCGACAGCGCCTGTGGCAGGATCCGCCCATCCTTCCGTTACCCAGCCGTAGAAGTACTCGAACGCCGGGACCGGTCGGTCCGCTTTGGAGCGGTCGCGCATGTTCATGAGAAATCCGTCGAAGTGATTGAACAGCCCGCCTCCGATGGACTTGTCCTTGCAGTGGACGGCGATGTACAGCTTGTTGTCAGTCGACGCAAGGAACTTGATCATTGCATCCGTGGAGTCCGTCGGTGTGCTTCCGCCGTTCACTCCCGACTCGCCGCGGTATCCACTGCCGGGATCGGCGAAGTTCACGCCCCACTGGACCCGGATGGACTCGGCCTTGCTCCAGGCCGCTTCGTTCAGAACACCGTCCAGCGTGATGGTCCCTGCCGGAACCATTCTCGCCCACACGGCGTCCTTCCGCACCGGCTGCGCCATCACGACCGTCGCAACGACGACAGTCAGCACAACCAGCGCGACCAAACGTGTGCTGAGTTTCATGATGTACCTCCTCTGGTGTTGGTGGAAGTTGTACGAGTACCGCTGGAACCTAACGCGCCTGTCTACTCTGGAAACGGCACCGCAGATGATCCCTGACCTGGAACCCGAACGGCACAGCAGCATCCGGACTCTCAAGGAGTCCCACGCCGCAATTCCGCCGGCTGATGCTCCGCGTCGGCAGCGGGTTCCTCGGGGGAGGTGCAGCCGCAGGAATCACGAGGTACCAAACGAGCCGTCATCGTAATATGCCTCTGGCCGCTCGGCGGTTCAACGGTGACTTCCGAAACCAGCCGCTCAACGGCCCTCGCGCCGAGCGCCGGAATATCGACGTGCACCGAGCTGAGCGAGGGTGCGAGATAGCGAGCGATGGGGATATCGTCGAATCCAACCACTGCGATGTCCTCAGGAATGCGAAGCCCCGCATCCTGGAGAACGCTGATCGCCCCAATGGCCATGACGTCGTTGGAGAAGAAGATCGCTGTAGGCCGGGGCTGGAGGGCAAGGATTCGACGCGCAGCTTCTGCTCCGGATCTCTCGGTGAAGTCCCCTTCGATCTCCAGTTCAGAGCGGAGAGGCACGCCGGACTCGGTGAGCGCCTTTCGATAACCCAGCAGCCGTTCCTCAGCGTCCAAGTTCCCGCGTGAACCTGTGACGATGGCCACAACGGTGTGACCGTGAGCGAGCAGATGCCGGGTCGCCGTGCACGC
Organism: uncultured Ignavibacteriaceae bacterium; assembly: GCA_964465905.1. GTDB lineage: Bacteria > Bacteroidota > Ignavibacteria > UBA10030 > UBA10030 > CAYXMK01. The sequence continues at coordinate 6,198 of CAYXMK010000029.1, forward strand.
GCCGCCGATGTTGTCGACGTTCAGAGAGATGAATTCTTCCCCGCGCAGGTTGGTGTTCAACAGAACAAGGGGGAGGTTGCGGGGCAGGTTCGTATGGAGCGTGTGAGCGTCGATGTGCGGCGACATGATGACGATGCCGTCGACTCTCCCGCGCATGGCACGCAGTGCCGACTCGATCTCCTCGCGCTTGCTGTGCGAGCTGGAGATGAGCAGGTGATGACCGCTCCGCTGCGCGGCTTCGTCCGCTCCGCGGAGGATCTCCGAGAAGAACTCCCCGTGGAGATCGGGGAGCACCATGCCGAGCGTGTCCGTCCGCTTCGTGCTCAGGTTCCGCCCGAGCGCGCTCGGAACGTAGCTCATTTCCTGTGCTACCTTCTTGACGCGCTCGCGCGTCTGCGCGTGCACCGAGCCCCTGCCGCTGAGCACTCGAGAGACCGTAGCAATTGAGACGCCCGCTTCGCGAGCAACGTCTTTGATGTTGACGCTCACTGTTCTTTGGACATGCGACAGAAGATGACCAGTGTGCCTACGCGAATAATTGGAAACGTTTACATCGTACGGTGTCAGGTGGATGTGAAAACGTTTACAATCTCGAAAAATCTGAGCATATTGTCAAGAGAAAAATGCAGGGAGGGGACACGCACAACTTCCGTTCCGCAAGCCGCGAATTCCCAAAATTGAAAAACACCCCAACAACTGAGCAACGGTTCTAACAACTTTCCAGCGTTTTCCCCATCTTCCATGTGAACGCAAACAACTCCCCCACCAGGAATCCATGATGGCTGTCCGACACGTATTGCTGGCCCTCTCCGTGATCGTCGTTGCGGCAACGGTTCTCCACGGCCAGCCCACCGAGACCCGCATCGCTTGGCTGAGCGACACGCACGTCGGCAATCCGACCGGAGCCGACGACCTCCGCGCCTCGGTGGCCGATATCAACGCTCTCGGAGACATCGACCTCGTTCTCCTCTCCGGCGACGTCACGGAGTTCGGTTCCGATGAACAGTTCCGGCTCACCAAGAGCATCCTCGACAGTCTCCATCCCCCCCTCTACATCCTTCCCGGGAACCACGACACGAAATGGTCGGAGTCAGGAGCCACGTCGTTCAGGAAGTTCTGGGGGGGTGATCGCTTCGTCTTCCGTACCGCCGGACTGCTGTTCATCGGACTCCACCAAGGACCGATCATGAAAATGGGGGACGGTCACTGGGCGCCCGAGGATCTCCGCTGGCTCGACTCCGTGCTTACCGCGCTTCCCGATCCCCGGCAACCGCTGGTGCTCGTCACTCACTACCCGATCGATCCCGGCATTGCCAATTGGTACGAAGCGCTCGATCGGCTCAAGCGCTTCAACACGCAGGTGGTCCTCGTCGGTCACGGTCACCGAAACCGGATCGACGACTATGAAGGCATTCCGGGAGTTATGGGCCGCTCGAATCTGCGCGCCGGAAATCCCGTCGGAGGGTACAACCTCATCGAGATCCGCGGTTCCATGATGACCTTCCACACCCGCACGCCCGGCGGCACAACCGAACCGTCATGGCACACGATTCTGATCGAACCGAAACAGTACGCCGCCGCTGTGGACCCCGCTTCACGCCCTGACTTCTCCGTTAACGCGTCTTACCCCGACGTCACCACGACATGGGAATACCGGACCGGATGGACCATCGCATCGTCGCCGGCTGTGTGGAACGGACTGGCTATCATCGGCGACGCGTCAGGCACCGTCAACGCCCTCGATCTTGACGACGGATCGGTGCGCTGGAGCTTCACGGCCGGCGACGCAGTGTACTCAACCCCGGCCGTCTCCGACGGCAAGGTCGCCTTCGGTTCGTGCGACAGTCTGATCTACTGCCTGGATGCGACGACGGGGAAGCTCCTCTGGTCGCATCGCACCGGAAAGGCGGTTGTCGCCTCTCCGGCCATCCATGATGGTACAGTCTTCATCGGCGCCAGCGATGGAGCGTTCCGGGCCCTCGACCTCGCGACCGGAGTACTGAAATGGAACTATGAAGATGTGCAGTGGTTCGTCGAGACGAAACCCCTGGTCTTCGAAGGACTTGTGATCTTCGGAGCGTGGGACACGTATCTCTACGCGCTGGATGCGGAAACGGGAACACTCCGGTGGAAGTGGCAGAGTGATCGTCCAGCCACGGGACTCTCCCCTGCGACGTGCTGGCCCGTGGCAGCGCATGGGAAGGTCTTCATCGTTGCCCCCGACCGGATGATGACCGCCATCGATCTGACAACCGGAACAACGGTCTGGCGGACAGGACAATGGCAGGTGCGCGAGACGATCGGCATATCGGGGGACGGGGAGCGCGTGTTCGTCCGTACGATGCGCGATTCCATTCTTGCGATCTCGGCCATCGCGGCCCAGCCCGAGGCCGTCTGGGTACAGAACGTCGGCTTCGGTTACGACATCAACTCAGCCGCAATCGTCGAGAAGGAGGGGGTGGTGTTCTACGGAACGAAGAACGGACTGCTCATCGCTCTTGCGTCAGAAACGGGGAATGTGCTGTGGCTGCACAAGACGGGAGTGGCCTTGCTGAACACCGTTACGCCGCTCGACCGACAGACGGTTCTTACTTCCGACCTCGACGGGCGCGTCCGGCTCATCCGTGCCGGCCGCTGAAGGGTAGTGCCGCCTCCCCGGCCTATCGAACGAGGGCCATCTTCTTCACGGCAACGTACCGGACCGCCGGCGCGGCAAAGGACGTTGCCTCCAGACGACAGAAGTACAGCCCTGACGCGGCGGCAGGACTCCACTCGACTTGATGGTAACCGGAGGAGAGCTCTTCATCAACGAGCGTCGCAACGCGCTGGCCGAGCAGATTCACCACCTCGAGCTTTGCCCGACTGCGGGCCGGGAGGCAGAAGCGAATGACCGTCGATGGGTTGAACGGGTTCGGATAATTCTGGAAGAGCGCAAACTCCGGAACATCCGCCGATAGAACTCCCAGGATCTCGCCGGTCGCCGTGTTCACCCCGATCAGACGCGAAAACTCCTGGGCGCCGTCGTTCGTCACCTGCCGGACGCGGTACTCGTAGGTCCCCCCTGCCGGAGGCGTGTCCACATACTCGTAGTGCTGAATGCTGTCCGCATTCCCCGCCGCCTGCAGAAAACCGACCTCCGTGAAAATGCCCCCCATCCCGCGCTCAACGATGTACCGGCTGACGCTCATTTCCGAGTTTACGGACCAGTGGAGCCGCGCCAGGGGGGCATTCCATGTGACGGAGAACGTCGTGAAACCCGTCGGAACGGTGAGCGCGCTCGTCACCAGCCTGTCGATGTACAGCGTCCGCGACTGGCCGTTCACTTTGCTGTTTGGAGCGCGCAGACGGAATCCGTTGAACTTATTCCCCGATTCCGTGATGACACCCGACGTAAGATAGTACGTGAAAAGTGAGGGGTCCAGCTTGGCACCGATCAGCTTCCAGCCAACATGGCTGACCGGAAACGGCGGACCTGAGCAGATCTGCCCGTTCCCTCCCCGGATCACGATGTGCAACTCCGTGTCCGTCGATCCTTCAGCATAGACCCAGGCTCCGACGTAGCTCCCCCTCAAGATTCCGAAATCAAAATCTGTCCCCCGAGGCATCCGCACATCCCAATCCACACTGCTTGCCGCATCATCCACAAACGTCCATTTCCCCGATCTGACCCCCTGATAGGCTCTCTCCGTCGATGCCACCAGCGTTGAGGCTGCGATATTGACACCTTTGAGTTGGGCCGCATTGGATCTTGTCGGCGTCAGCCAGCCCGTGATCCCGCTCTCGAAATCCCAGAGCACCGTCGGCGTCACAATCCGCACCGGGTAATGCACCTGCAGATCGTCAATCGCCAGCGTCCCGTTCACAAACCCTCCGGAGGCAGCAACATTGCCGAACGCAACGGAGAGTTGCGTCACGCTGACGGGATAGTCGAGTGTCCCCGAACCGACGGCGCGGTTCAATCGGAACCCCACGTCCCGCCATTCGTCTTTCCAGCTAATGAGTTGCGTCGCATCGATCACGAACTCCTGCCCGTCTTTGTCCTTGACCCGAAGCCGGAGCGTATCTCCGTTTCCTGCCCCAGCGACGCGCGCAAAGACACTGTCTGGTCTCCCCGCAATCGGATGGACGCAATGAAGCAGAACCCGGGCCGGTTCAAGAGGGATCGAGAACACGATCCTCAAGGCCCTCCCGTGAGATCCAGGGATGTCATCGGCCAGGTCTACGCGGATGAGAGATGTATCGGAATTCTCGATGACCGGACTCCACGCGAGCATATCATCGAAACCATCAAGCAGGGCGTTCGTGTCGGATGCCGTCGCGGAGAAGGGCACATCGACCTTGAGCGTGTCGAGAACCACGCGAATCAGACCCTGACCGAAATCCGTCGCCGTGACAAGTCCCGACGCGTTCACGTTCGCCGCAGGCGTCAGGGACGAAAAGGCAACCTGCGCATTCTGCAGAGTGATGCGATTCCCGCCACTGTCTTCGCCCCTCACAATGAGCATCACCTGCTCCCCCGGAATCATCACCAGGGAAGAAGGAGCGACCACCATCCGAGTCAACACCCGCACCACCACGAATGCCGAGTCAACAACGCTGTTCCAGCGGAGGCGCACCCAGCCGCTGTCGTTTGCGGAACGGGCCGTCAGCAATCCGGTCTGCGAAATGGTGCCGATGGAAGCGTCCGCTTCCCAGCTCACATCGCCGGGAAGGGGAATCGGATTGAAGTACTGATCCGTGCCGCTTGCTGTAAACTGGAGTGAGTTGCCCTGGAAGAGAGCGGCGCGTTTCGGCTGAAGATCCAGATGGTGGAGCGTCCCGAGGGGGGCCGTACTGATGACCTGCAGGGAGTTCGCCACACTCCGTTCCCCTGCCGGGTCGGAAGGAGAATTCACGATCCCGCCCCTCACGACCATGGTGGTCGATCCTCCCCCGTCGAAATTGAAGGCATCCCACGCGCCGATGCTCAGAAGAAAACTCGCCATCTCGTTGAAACTCATGCCGAGACTCGTCGTCTGCCGCCCGTCGACCGTGCACAGATAGAGCTTCGAGGTATCCTTATTGAAACCCAAGAAGGTCCTCGGATGGCGTGCTGTAATGAAATCGCTGCCAATTCCCTCTACCACCCTCATGCTGTCGGAGACGTTCCTTCCCCCCATCAGTATCCTCCCCGCTCCACCCAGAACCTGCGTGATCCGGCGGAGGCCCGCCGTGAAGCCCAGGTAGAGCTTCAGCGTGTCCCCCACACCGACCTGATCGTTCAGAAATGCCGCCGGCGCGCCGCTTCCGCCGGAAAGAACACCCCCGTTCGACGGAATCGACATGTTGCCGGAGACGGATTTCGCGAGAACCCTGACCGCCAGTGTATCTCCGCCGACCGGTGCGCTGAGGTACTCTACCGCGCACTCCGCGCCGGATCCATCTGTTCCCGTTGCGGATCCCCGAAATGGCGTGGTGAAGATCAACATCCCTGAGGACCGGCCTGTGTTCACCCCGTGGATCACCGCCGCTTCTCCCGCCTCTGCTATGACCCGGCCGGTGAAGCTCAAGCGATCGATAGAGGGACGACCCAGATCGTCCATGGCAAAGTGAGACCGCGAGCTTGCCACGCCGAGGGCGAACTCACCGTTGACGATCTGATTGCCAACCGGCCATCCCGTCTCGAACGAAAAGAAATCCGCGTTGATCGCTCCGATGACACGGTGGCCTTCCCGATCGTTCGCCGCTGCCTGCACCGTGGTCTTCGTAAGACCATGGGGGCGAAAGGATTCCAGAGTGATGAACGGATTGTCCGTCGCCACCTCCAGTACATCGAGGGTGAACGGACCGCTGAGCGTGTACTCGTAGTGCACAACTCCCGGCGCCACCGTGCGTGTCTGGACAGGTGCTGGCTGTGACCATGAGGGAGGTGCCCCTCCAAGGAAGGTGATCAGAAGAGAGAGTGCAAAGATCCGGCGCATCATGGATGGAGCCCTTTCCGCGTCTAAGAAGGGAGGAGCGAGAGTCAAGCCACCACCACAATGTAGACGAATCCTGCGAGAGCATCAAGAGATACCCCACAGGCCAAGTGCCGCACCGTCGCAATTCCGACAAAGGCCGATCAGCGTTGCCCTTCACGGGATTCCTCGATATCTTCCACTCGCCAAGACCTGCCCTTCCCACATGCACCGAAGAATGCTCATGAAGAATCTCCGTTTCTTCCTGTTCACCTTCCTCCTGCTCCCGACAGTAGCTCACACTCAGCCCCGGCCGCTCAGCGATTTCCCATCACTGCTCGAGGCGCTCCGGCAGGGCGAGGAAGTCCGTGCGGTGATCCACTATGCTCTCTGCCGGCTGACGGTCGACAGCACTGAGGTCACATCCCCCGACGCCATCGGAGGAATGAATCTGAGCACATTCGAGTACTTCGCCCGCAATGCCGTCCGGAATCCGAAGGCCTTCGTCTCCTCTTCCGAGACCGTCCTCATCAACCACCCCTCGCGCGGCCACGTGTATAACTACGTGAAGCTCCGCATCTTTGAAGACAATACGGTGCAGATCATCGCACGCTACCTGCTCCCGGGCACATTGGAGATCGTCATGGACGAGACCTTCACGTGCACGATCGGCGACGGAGTGCACCTGTTCATCGACTGACTCTCCGGCGAGGGCACAACGACTATGAATGAACCAACCTGGATCAGAGAATTCCCGGGAGCGATCACCGTCTGCGATGCCGAAGGCGTCATCGTCGGCATGAACGATGCCGCGGCCCGGAGTTTCGACGCGGAAGGCGGCTACGGACTCCTGGGCACGAACGTGCTCGACTGCCACCCGGAGCCGGCACGAAAGAAACTGAGCGACCTCCTCAGCACCCGTCAAAAGAACGTCTATACCATCGAGAAGAACGGCAAGAAGAAGCTTATCTATCAATCTCCCTGGTTCATCAACGGCGCCTTCGCCGGCATCGTCGAGCTCTCCCTGGAAATCCCATCGGAGATGCCGCATTTTGTTCGGACATAGGGGAAAAATCGGTTCAACGCGCCTCACCAGCATCCCCCTTCCCCCCCCGGTAGGACAGACATTCTTGTCTGTCCGCAAAGCAGACCTGCCCATCGGTAGGACAGACATTCCTGTCTGTCCGTACAATTCACGCACCCGCCCATCGGTAGGACAGACATTCCTGTCTGTCCGCACAATTCACACACCCGCCCATCGGTAGGACAGACATTCCTGTCTGTCCGCAGAACAATCCTTGCTCTCTGACAGCGGCATAACCACTTGCCGGAACTCCGATGGATTCGTCTGCAGTGCCCCCTGGCACCTTTGCTGGAGCCGAAATTCTCACCAGAAGCACTGTCGGAGGGAAGAAGAGGGAAGACAGGGGGGATAGATGGAGGATCGAGGACGAATGGAAGAGTGCGGCGCGGGGACCTGAGAATTACCGTACCAGCAGCATCTTGCGCGTCTCGGAGAAAACGCGTCCGGGTGCACTGACCGGTTCGGCCTCCAAACGACACAGGTATACGCCCGTCGGGAGATCCGCCTTCCAGAACGTCGTGTAGTAACCGGGTCCCCTTCTCTCGTCCACCAGCGCGGCCAGCATCCTCCCCATGAAATCGTACACCGAGATCCGCACTCGGCTCGATTCCGAGATCCCCCACGGGATGGTGGTGGAAGGATTGAAGGGATTGGGATAGTTCTGGCCCAGCACGAACTGGAACGGCACGAATTCTCCATCCCGCAGTCCGACCTGGATCCCTGTGCTGGTGGCGAGCAGCCAGCCGTCAGCGTCCAGCCGCACAGAATCAGGTTTGAAGGGGAGGTGGAAATCGAACACCTGCGTCAGCGAATCATTGAAGACATTTCCGATCGTCGAGGTCCCTCCTCCGTAGAACGTCACATCGATCGGCATCCGGAACACCGTTGCCGATCCGACGGCATTGGTCTGGGAGAGCGCAACACGTACCCGGTATCCACCGGCCTCCGCCTCCGATCCCCAGAGAAAGCTGTAGATCGGATACCCTGTCCCATCTACCCACTGATCAAAGAAGTAGCGAAGCAGTTGGCCCGTGATCGCTTCAAACACTCCGCGCAGATCCTCTGTCGAAGCTGTATTGAACCGAAGGCGTGGGTCCGATGCATACGCCTTCAGGCCGGCGAAGAAGAGCGAATCCCCCACAACACGCCGAAGCATATGCAGAACAGCCGCTCCCTTCGAATAGACCAGTGAAGAAGAAAAGAGGGTCGCAATGGACAACGTGTCACGAACCCTCAGTGAGACGACGGCGTTCATCGCGCTCTGGAGGTTCGATCGCATGTAGCTCTGATACGCTTCCCGCCCGTACACCTTCTCATAGTACAGAGCAACCGAGTAGGTGGCAAAACCTTCGTTGAGCCAGATGTCGGGCCACGTGCGCATGGTGATCATATCACCGAACCACTGGTGCGCCAGTTCATGGGCAACAAGCCCTTCGCTGAAAGCACCGAGCGACGTCATCGTCTGGTGCTCCATCCCTCCTCCCCAGCCGAACTGTGCATGCCCGTACTTCTCCTTGACAAAGGGATACTCCCCGTAGAGATCCGAAAACACCTCGAGCATTCGAACTGTGCGCGGGAGCTGTGCCCGCGCGGTTTGAAGCGCTTCCGGCAACACGTAGTTGAGGACCTCCATGGAATCTGCCGCTGAGGGTCGATACCAGTCGGAGAATTCGGCGTAGTTTGTCACCGCAACGGAGACGAGGTAGGTGGCTATCGGGTAACGGTGCTTCCACACAAACGTCCTTGTTCCGTCCCCATTCTGCACGATCTCCGCCAGGATCCCCTGAGAACCCGCCTTGAACGTTCCCGGCACCGTGATCCGAAGATCAACGGAATCGGCCTTGTCGGTCGGATGATCAATGCACGGCCACCAGTCACGCGCGCCATACGGCTCGCTGAGCGACCAGATCCAGGGAGTGCCGTTCAATTGCGACGAGAAGATAAAGCTCCCAAAGCCCGAACCGGTCGGGACGCCGCGGTAGAACACCGTGAGAACAAGCAGTTCGTCCCGTGTGTAGGTCCGATCCAGCGTGACGACCAGTAGTCCCGCCGACCGCGCGAACGAGGTGCGGGTTGCCGCAACAGTGACGGAATCGACCGTCAGACTATTCGTGAAGTCGAGCACAGCCGATGCGACAGTCTCCGCTGTCACTCTGGCCGTCATCGTGACAGCCCCGATGAGATTCGATGGATTCACACGGATCTGAAGATCCAGCCGGTAGTGCAGAGCGTCCAGTCCCTCCCCTGAAGCCGTCGCAAGTCCCCCTCGTGCTGCCAGCGCTTCAAAGCGGCGCTGTTCAACCGCCTTCAACGCCTCCAGCGCGCCGATGTCGCTGACCTGCGCGGCCGCGGTGGCCACAGCCAGCAAAAGACCCACTGCGGCGGTTCGTGCTCTGCGTCCGGTTGCTCGGGATGTTCGCGTGCGTGGCGTTTCCATATCTGGATGGTAAGCTTCACGCAGCAGAGAAACAACGGAAAAACACAAGGGCTCCTGCCGTAGCCCTCGTGTGCATCGACCAACCGCGAGCTTCGCTCCCTATTCCCCCTCCATCCGCTTGATGATCATCCTGTTCTGATGATTGCAAACGTTCTTCCCTTCGGGGGTGAAGGCAAAATCCAGACGGTTTTTGTAGAAGTCGGCAATCCTGCCCCTCACCATCTTGAGAGTGCTGTTCAGCATCCGGTTCTGCTCCGTGAATCCTTCCCCCAGCACGGCCACAGCAGAGGGAAGCCATCGTTCGGGGAACAACCCCGCGTGGGGACCGCCGGCGCGGTACGCATTCATCTCGGCTTCCAGCATCTTGAGCGCCGCATCCTGCCCCTCCTCCTGCTGGCAGGAAAGCCCTCGTTCCCGCAGCCACTTCAGGACAGCTTCGGTGTTCGGAACGAGGAGGGCGACGGTGTACGGGGATTGATTGTTGTAGAGCATAAGCTGATCGATGAACGCCGAATGGGCTACGATCGTTTCCTCGATCCCCTCCGGACTGAACTTCTCGCCGTCGTGACCGATGAGCAGGCTCTTTTCACGTCCGAGAACGTAGAGATATCCGTCCTCGTCCAGATACCCCAGATCACCGGTGTGGAGCCAACCGTTCTTGATCGTCTCCCTCGTCGCCTTCTCATTCTTCCAGTATCCGAGCATCACGTTTTCTCCCTTCACCACGATCTCTCCCTTCTGTCCCACCGGCAGGCTCTTTCCCTCCTCATCGCAGATCTTGATTTCGATCCGCGGAAGGAGCTTGCCCGACGAGCCGAGCTTGTGAGCTTTCGGAATATTGGCGGAAATGATCGGCGCGGACTCCGTCAGTCCGTAGCCCTGGTACATCGGAATGCCGATGGCGTAGAAGAAGCGCTGCAGCTCGATGTCCAGCAGCGCCCCCCCGCCGATGAAGTACTCCAGCCGACCGCCGAAGTTGGCCCGGATCTTGCTGAAGATCAGCTTGTCGTAGAGAAACACCAGCGGCTTCTTGAGCTTCCGGAGCCCCTTCCCCCGATTCCATCCTTCTGCATTGTAGTCGTACGCAACAGCGAGCGCCTTCTGGAACAGCTTCTCCACCTTCGGCCCCTTCTCACGGATGCCCTTCTCGATGTTCTTCCGAAAATTCTTCGCCAGCGCGGGAACGCTCAGGATCAGCGTCGGTCTCGTCTCCTTGATGTTCTGCGGGATGTTCCGAAGAGTCTCCATCGGTGTCTTGCCGGTCTGCACCGATGCAATCGCTCCCCCGGCCATCATGGTCGAGTAGAGTCCCGCGGTGTGACCGAACGAATGATCCCATGGAAGGATAATCAACTGGACGGTGTCTTCCGGAAGCGGGAGATGGTCCAGCGCCTGCTCGACATTGGCCGTGTAGTTCCGATGCGTCAGGATGATGCCCTTCGGATCAGCGGTAGTGCCGGACGTATAGCAGATGTTCGCGGCATCGTTTTCTCTCAGCGACGTCCACGTTCGGTCGAATTCCTCCCTGCGCGTGCGCAGGAACTCCCGACCCCGCGCCAACAGATCGGAGAAGGTGATCTCATCCTCCGCCAGTTTCTCCCGCCCGTCGAGGAGAATGACCGTCTCCAGATCCGCAAGATCGCGTTTGATCTTTTCGATCTTCGGCGACTGGGTGGCCGAGACGATCACCATGCGGCAGCCGGAGTGCGCCAGTCGGAACTTCAGCTCCGACAACTCCTCGATCTTGACGGAGAGGGGAACGTTGATGGCGCCCGTATAGACGATCCCCAGCTCCGAAATGAGCCAGTCGTTCCGCCCTTCCGCAATGAGCCCGATCCGATCGCC
>CAYXMK010000029.1:17509-18668 GCA_964465905.1 uncultured Ignavibacteriaceae bacterium
CGTGACGCCCAGACTCATGAGTCCGGCCGCGCACTCGTGCACCAGGGCCCGAATCTGGCGGTACGTGGAGGCCTCGTAGGCGTCTGTCTTCTTCTCCAGCATCAGCGTGTTGTTCGGGAATCTCTCGACACTGGATTCGAACAAGCGGGGAAGCGTTCGCTCAGTCATGGCAGTTCACGGGAAGTGAGGGAATGGAATAGTGGAAGATGAGGAAACCAGGAAATGAGAGTATACGGCCGCGACGGGTGGACGACGATTTCCTCGGGGGCTTTCGACTCAGCCAGGATGTCCGATCCCGACGACGGGCGCGGAAATGTTCCGCAGAGAGAGACTCGGGCAGGCCCCTCATGATGCCGTTGCCGTCGCAATGCTGTTGCGGCCCGAGCGCTGGGCCGTGAACGTCGCTTTCTTCGCCGCAAGCACAAGCTCATCGACTGTGCTCCCGTGCACGGGAAAGACCGCGACGCCGGTGCTGATGGACGACGGAATCGACTGCGGCGTGAACCTCGTCCCCGCAATGGCAGTCCCCAGCTCCCGCGCAAAGGCCGTCGCGTCTTCGATCCCTTCATTCACGCGAAAAATAATGAACTCGTCGAATCCGTAGCGACCCGCCGCGTCAATGGGGCGCAGATGATTCCGGACAATCCCCGCCATTTCCCTCAGCATCCGGTGGGAAGTCTCGTAGCCGTACGTCAGCGCCGTCGCCTTGAAGTTGTCCACATCGGAGAGCAGCAGAGCCAGTGGCTCGTTGCCTGCCTTCGCCCGCTCAAGCTGCTCCCGCAGCCGGACGATGAAAGGCGCATATTTTTCCAGGTCGGTTTCATGATCGATCCGGTCGAGCCGCATGTTCTCTTCGACAAGACGTGCCTTGAAGTACGCAACCCCCGCGAAGTCGGCAAAGGCCTGGAGAATGGGCACATCCAGTTCCGTCAACGCTCCCGGCTCGGCGCAATCGACATGCAGGTAGCCGAGAGTCCGGTGATCGACGGCGATCTGCAGACAGACGCAGGAGCCAAATGGACGCTCCAGCATGACTTCTTCGCTCAACGATGGACTGGCCTCGCGATCCTCGATGACAACGGTCTTCCCTGTCCAGAGGAGATCACCGATGGCGCCCGTGGCCAGCTTCCGGCGGAAGGCCTTGCGAAACGTCAAGGAG
>CAYXMK010000030.1:0-18629 GCA_964465905.1 uncultured Ignavibacteriaceae bacterium
GGTCCTCCTGTGTAAAACGCCACTTCGTCAGATTATCCGGCTTATCGGTCAGATACTTGCCTGTCAGGAGAACGCTGGAAGAAGTGGGATTATGGAGCTCGATCCAATCGTCGTACTCACCCGACGGGTCCATCACGACCGCATCGTTGTCCGCCATGAATTCGTTCACCACGACGCTTCCGGTCGCGGCGGACGATGTTCTGAGCGTCAAGGATCCGCTACGCGGATAGTGGGAGACGACCCCCGCGGAATCCACGAGGCGAATCCTCACGGACGCCGAACCGCCCGGTCCGAGCGGCGGCAGAACTGCGATCCACCGGTCTGCGTGCTCGATGATCTTTGTATCGGGAACAGGTTGAAACTCGAGCGGTATCAGAAGTGGGGTCGGACTCGCCGCGGTCATCACCTCGAGTCCGGCCTCCCGGATCCCCGCGGCGGCATAGCAGGACGCCGAGACGCGGATGGAATCCGTCGGTGACGGAGCTGCCGGCTCAAGACCATACCTGTAGGCGATCGCCGGCGAACCAAGGACAGAGAGCTGACCCGCGAGCGACGCACTCCGCATCTCAACGAATTGCTTCAGACCGGTCTTCACGTGGTACTTCTGGTATCCCGAAACGGAGTAGGAGTTGACGAAGTCGGTCGAATCGAATCCGTAGTCCTTCGTCCGGAATGAATCAGCCATCGCGGCGGGCATCACCATCGCTCTGATCCGGTCAATGCGGGATTCCCAGAGAGGCAGGTGATACACACGCGTTCTGAAGAACTCCAGCATGTGCGTGTACAGATCACGGTACTGAGCATTTGCCATGAGGCGCTCGGCCAGGGGGCGCGGGCCCGTGACGACCTTCGGAAAGTTGTATGGATCGGCCAATGACCAGTTGTGGCCGGACCAGTCGATCCCGAACGTGTTGTCGTAGTCATACGGAATGAGGTGAAATCTGTCTTCCGACGGGTTGTGGTACAGATAGTAGTTGTTCATCAGCGACCAGTAGTCGTCCCAGCTGCCGGTCAGGATGTTCATCGCGAAGTATTTCAGGACTTCATGCACCTGCAGGAGCTGTTCCAGCGAATCGGGCAGCGCGACCTCAGGTGTATTGTTGAGCACATCGATCAGTCGCGCCAGTGGAGAGAAATCAGCCCCCTCTTCGTTGGTCGTCAGCTCGTACGCCGGTCGGCCGTTCTCGTTGACGAGCTTGTAGAGATCCGGGTCCGCGCCTTTGTAGGTCAGGTCCGCCGGGTAGAGGCATTTCCAGAGATTCCCGCTGTCGTCGTTGAAGTGCTTCCCGAGGAACTCGTCATCCACGTGCTCAACGGAGATGTAGAGTCCCCAATACTGGCCGTTGACATAGAGCTGAACATGGTTGGCGCGTGACGCCGTCAGACCGATGTCGGCAAACAGGTCGAAGCACAGCTTGCTCCGGATGATTGACGGATCGTTGTGTTCGCCGTTGAGGTTCAGCTTGTCGACACCGTGGAATTCCCGTCCCTTGAAGAACGTGTTGAAGGAGACTTTGAATGACTTCTTTGCCGAGTGGCGGGACGTATTGCCGCGCAGGCGGAAGCCGATCGAATCTACCGTCTCGTCGATCCAGTTGTTCCGGAACCGAAACGTCGCTACGTGCTCGGAGTCGCTCTCGACATGCTCCATGATCCACTGCAGCGAGACGGGATCGATCGTGATGTCGATGCGGGCAAGATGAGAGTCGTCGTAGAGCTTCCAGCTGTCGTCGGATTGAGGCCGGAGAAACGAGGGTGCCAGCAGGAGCAGAACTGCGAAAGCAGCGTGTCGCGAGATCAACCGCATGGTCTTCTCCCTATCGTACCAACATCATGCGAACCACCACAGACGCATCATCGGCCCGGAGCCGGCCGAGGTACAGTCCTGGCGGCAAACCCACCGCATTGAAGGGAAGTCGGTACTGGCCCACACCCTTCCGGCCGTCAACGAGCACGGCAACACGTTCGCCGAGCAGATTGAAAACTTCCAGCCGAACATGGGACTCCCGGAACAGCTGGAACCGGAACGTGGTCACAGTATTGCCCATGTGGAAAGGATTGCTGCCGACGGAAACCGGGTTGGGGAAATTCTGATCCAGTCTGACGGCGTGCTCACCCTCCGGCACCGCTGCGCCAATATTCGTCGCGGGAACCAATCCGGCATCAACCCAGGCGCTGTACCAGAGATCGGCAATAGCGTGGGCGGCACGCCGGGCCTGATCGAGCGTCAGCTCCCGAGTACCCTGCCAGAGCGCTGCATAGTACGATGCGGGGGCGGTGCCTGAGCCGCTCCAGCCAGAACTTGCCTTCGCCGAGTTGTCGGCGGCCAGAATCTCTGCCACGCAGCTCTGTGAATGGATCAGGCAATCGAAGGCGAAGCCAAGAGGATCACCGATGTACGACACGGCGGCAGGGGTAACGAAGAGCTCTCCAAGATAGTACTGACTGCTGAGCATCGTCGATTCGTAGCGGGAGTGAATGCCGGTGTTTCCCGTTTCCTGCCCGTTGTAGTTGCGCGTGGCATGGAGCGGCTGATGGGCATCTGCCACGTAGTGAGCCAGATCGCTTGCCGCGACGAGGGCCTGCGCCCAATCACCACGGGCAAGCCGCGCAACAAGGGAGTCGTACGTCCAGACGGTTGCCCAGGGATTGGTGCCGTTCTGCTTCACCCGTTTCCAGCCAAACTGGCGGATGAGCGAATCAAGATCACGGGGAATCGCGGTGAAGTTGGGATAGTCATCAATGTCCAGGTAGTGGCGTGGGTCCTCGGCGAACAGGCTTGTGTCGCCGGTGACGCGACGCTGGTCCGCATCCACTGAGTGCACGGAGAGATACGTGCTGTCCTGCACGAACCGCGTCATGATCGAAGGAAGGTGGGCGACAGCTCGCAGTGTCAGGAATCGGTGCACAGCCGCTCCCCACGGGCGCGCGACGTCGGGAGCAAGAGCAAGGATCGCAATGGCAAGCGCGCTGCGAATCAGCATGCGCGTGCAGAGGAGGCAGATTGATCGGAATCGCTGTGGGGTTATCACATTCATCGCACCTACGATCCTCTATCGGGTAATCATAAGACGCTGGACCTTTGATCCGAGCGTGGTCTCAAGGCGGCAGAAGTACACGCCGCTCCCCAGGCCGCCGACGTCGATTCGAGCCGTTGAGCTCCCGGCCTGTCGCTCCCCTTCGTCCACCACCGCCACCACCCTTCCCAGCAGATCGTAGAGCACCAGCCGCACCGGCTGAGCCGAGGGAAGCTCGTAGCGGATCACGACAGTGTTCGAGCCGGCGTCGAGTAACACGGGATTGGGATAGCCCGGATGCACCAAGATTGCTTCCGTCACCAGCTCCTCCTGCGGCGGCACGGGGACCTGCCCAATGCCAAGGTAGTCGGCGATGCCGTGGAGGAGGGCGTACGCCGTCCGATCGTAGTCCCCCGCGAGGCTGCAGTTCATGTCTTCATAGGTCAAAGCCATGACCGCTTCACGATAGCGGAGCCAGAACCAGCTCTCCGGGTAGTAGGTCGGCGTGCCGCTCTTCCAGCTGACGAAGAAGTTCCAGGGGGCGAACCCGCCCGGGAAATGCGAACTGACGCTGTTGATGAACTTCTTCTGAAGCACCGTGAAGGCCGCAGAGGATCCGACGGAATCATGAAAAACGAAATACCGAACGCAATCGTACGACGAATGCATATTGAGGGCAATTTCGATCGGTGCCGGCGATGCCATGAGTTGAATGAAGCGAAGGCGCAGAGCCGCCACCTCGGGTTCCACCGGATTCCGGTCCCAGTTGCTCTCGATATCGATGCCGTTCGCATTCTGGCGAGGATACTCCAGTTCCACCCAATCCGGATTGTACATCGGAACCAGGTGGAACGTGCACCGATCGCGCAGCAGTTGGGCCAGCGGTTCCTCGGAGGTGAGATACCGGATCATTTCGTTGGTCACCCAGAACGACTGCACTTCGCCCGGATGAGTGCGGGCGTGGACGTAGACGGTCCGCCTCACGTTGTCAGAGGAATCGAGGGCCGTGATCGTCAGTTCCCACAGATCCCTGTTCTGCACGCTCTTGCCGATAGACTGGATCGTCACGTACGGACTCGAGCCCCAACGCGGGAGATCGGCCAGGAGCGAATCGTACCCATAGCCCCATCTGTTTCCCAGGATCTGAAGTTGCCGCCGGGCCAGGAACTCGTCAAAGCCGCATTTGTCCGGCTCCTGAGAGACGGCAGAGACGGTCAGGAGCAGAAACACTGCCGCAGCGAGCGCATGCCTCGGAGGAAGGTGAACAAGCCGGAGTATCTGTCTCACACGTCTACCAAGCGGATGGGAAGAGATAGGAAGTGAGGACATTCAGTCCCGCCAGAAACTGCACATCTCCCTGCTCCAGGCCGACATACGGATACGACGCAAGCACCACCACCAGATTGTGAGACGGCACGACGACGAGGAACTGGCCGGCATAGCCCGCGGCCAGCGCAACCGACACGCGGCTGAACTCTGCGGTCCACCAGAGATACCCGTAGTCAACATTGGTCAATGCTCCCCATGTGCGGTCCAGCTCAACATGGGGCGTCAGCGTTGTCCGGATCCATTCAGCAGGCACAACCTGGCGCCCGCCGACGGCACCGCCATTCGCAAAGAGATAACCGAAGCGTGCAAGATCTCTGCCCGTCATGTGCACACCGACACCGCCGAGGCAGTTGCCCTGCGGATCGGTTTCCCACCGACGCACGGTGATGCCGAGCGGCTCACAGAGGTACCAGTCGGCAAACTCCCGTGTGCTCAGACGGGTTGCACGGGCCACGATCGTCGAAAGCAGACTCACCATCGGCGAACAGTAGGTAAACCGCTCTCCCGGCTGGTATCGATAGGGAAGTTCGAGCGTTTCCTTTGTCCAGTTCGTCACCGCATTGTAGCGCGCCGATTGGTCCGCTGTCTCGTCGAAATCGACTCCCGTCGTCATGGTGAGGAGGTGCTCGAGCGTCAGATCACGAACTCGCGGGTCCATCCGGCTTGTGTCGAACTGGAAGAAGAACGGAAGAACCTTCTGACCCGTGCTGTCGAGAAAACGCTCCCGAAGGGCGATGCCCACGAGAGGCGAAATGATGCTCTTGGTCGCCGACCGAAGATCGAAGGACGTGTACTTCCCGTAGATGCTATTGTAGTATTCCGCTACGAGCTTCCCGTTCTTCACAACGAGGAAGCCCAGAATGAAGTCGTGCGCCTTCACATCGGCAAGTGCGGCGGCCACAAGGACCGTGTCCATCCCTTCCGCGGCCGCAGTTGAACGTTGCCACTCGTACGGTTCCGGGACCCCGATCTGTTCGGCCTCTGACGGTCCCTTCAAACACGAGCCCGATCCCATCAGGAGCAGGGCAAGCCAGCCTGCAGCCGGCATCTTCTTGAGCCAGCGGGAGAGGACGATCATTGTGAGAGGATCATTTTCTTCACGGCCACGAACCGAGAGGAGGGTTCACCGAGAGGCAACGCTTCCAGCCGATACAGGTACAAGCCGCTGGGTCCCTCTCTCCTCCATTCAACTTCATGCACCCCCGGGGGTTCCACCCCCTCGCGCACGACGGCAATCCGCCGCCCGAGGAGATCAAAGACTTCGAGGCGAACGAAGCACTCCGAAGGAAGGGCGAAGCGCAGGCGAGTTGTCGGATTGAACGGGTTGGGGTAGTTCTGGAGCAAGGTGAAGGAAGCCGGTACGCCATCGCCTCCTGGCACGGGAGCTGAAACGACAATCTGTCCCTCAGCGACCGCCGCACCAAGCACGGCTTTTGCCACCTTCTGCACGAGGGTCAGGTTCAACGTTTCAACGGTGTCCGAGGAAGTGTGGTAGAGGGGGTTGGCAGTGTAGTATGAATTCGAATTCCACGGCGCGTTGTTTTCGATGAGACAGATGGCCGTGTAGCCCTCGAGCCAGAACTCGTTGTGGTCGCTGAAGGTTGCCGAAGCGAACGGAGCCGGATTGGTGATCAGTCCGATGCCATACGCCGAATTGGCGTGGGCAATTGACGCACCGAGCGGCTGCGACTCCGAGTTGGCCACGATGTTCAGATAGTCATAGGAATTGTTGTAGCCGATCATATCGACCGACATCATGCCCACAATCTGATCGCCCCGGCTCCTGGCGGCGGAAGCATAATGCCTGCTGCCGGGGTGGGAGATCTTGCCGGCGTAGGGTGGAACCGATTCTTCCGCCGCAAAGGCAATCAGCTTGATCGTATAGCCGGGCAACGCATGGTTGCCCGGATCGCTCAGGATCCTGGCCAGTTCCAGCACGACGGCCACACCCGTAGCATTGTCATCCGCCCCCGGAGCGCGGATCGTCGCCCATTGCGCATTCCAGATCGAGGTCCCCATCCGACTGGCAGAGCAATCATAGTGCGCGCCGATGACCACCTGTTTCCCGGAGTCCACGGTTCCCGACAGCGTCGCAACGATATTGAAGAGCGGACGTGTATTGTAGGGGGCGCTGGCAACGGGGATGGAGAAGGTGTCGACCTCCACCCGTGTCAATCCCGGCATGCCGCGGAGGGTTCGAAGAATGTACGCCGCAGCGCTGTCGTTGCCCGGTGTAAACGTGACCCGGCTCCCGTGCCCTCCGGCGTCCTGGAGCGTCCGGATGTGCACTGCGATGTTCGATTGAGAGACCTGGTCGATCAGTCCCTGAACCTCCGCCGATTGCGCCCGGAGAAGATCGTGGGAGAAGAGAACGAGAACAACTGCCGCAACGGCGGAGAGAATGACAGGGGCACGGGGAATGCGGTTCATAGACTGTCCGGAGCGATGCAGGGTCTTGCAGGGAAGATACGCAATCCTGCCGCCACTCGCCAATCAGGGATGATCGAAACCTGTCCCCGAGTTGCGTTTGTGGGACTTTATTGAATATCATAGAGCCATTGCTGGAGCGAAAAACCATTGAACGGAAAGGCAACTCCTATGGCTCGGGTCAGGGCTGATTGGCATGAGTATTTCATGAGAATTGCCGAAGAGGTGGCAACGAGAAGCACGTGTGACCGCAAGCACGTCGGTGCTGTGATCGTGCGGGACAAGACGATTCTCTCAACGGGCTACAACGGGAGTCTGCGGGGAGCGCCGCACTGCGACGACGCGGGGCACGACATGGACAACGGCCATTGTGTCCGGACCGTGCACGCCGAGGCGAATGCCGTGGCCCAGGCGGCCAAACACGGAGTGATGATCGATGGCGCGGAAATCTACGTCACCGCCTCACCCTGTCTCACCTGCTTCAAGCTGATCGCCAATGCGGGGATCCGCGTGGTGTACTACAAGGAGTTCTACCGGGACGAGAGAATTACGGTGTACGCAAAACAGGCGAGAGTGAAACTCGTGTTCATGGGAGAGAAGAAGAAACAATAGCACGGCGCACTCTCCTCCCCCCGCTCATCACCAATCCGTCCTGAAGGCGGGAGATCCCCTGTTCCGTTGCCGGAAGACGTCGGCCACCACCTTCGCCACAGCCGGATTCAGAACGGCGACTGGATTGGCACAAGAACCTCGTTCCGCCGCAGGAACCAGAGACTCCACGGAGAGTTGTAGCGGGCAAGAACAGGATCACCGGCAGCTGCAATCCCCCGTTTCTTCATCCATCCAAGCAGCTCTTCGGTGCGTTCGCGGAAGGATTCCTCTGTCCAGAATCCGGAAAACCGGATCGCCGCCATCTTCCGCCCGGGGACGCGCCGGAGCGTGACACGGGAATCATTCGGAACCGGCAGCGTCTCCAGAGTGTACTCTGAGGGCATCATGAAGGTGATGACATAGCTTCCCGGTGATCCCTGCATTTCCACCGGGGCGGTCATCGCGATCCTCACAGACTTCTCGGTCGTGACGGGAGCCGTCATCTCGATCGAGACTTTGGCTCGATTCCCGCCGAAGATGTAGCCGGCCAGCCGTCGGAATCCTTCGTTCGAGGCCTCATCGAATTCCTTTCCCTCCACCACAGTCTCCGCCACGATGTACGGCTCGTAGTCTCGGATCTCGATGGCTCCGTCCTTCTCGATCACACGGTATTTGGGTTCTTCAATGGCCAGGGCGTTGGTTCCCGTCGCGGCAAGGACAACGAGGAGGGTGAGGGATTTCACAGGGCTTTCCTTCTGAAGGTTCCATGATGCTTCGACCAACCATCGCTACAACGTCGAACACTCGACCTGCGGGCTTCGTTCCCCGGCGTCCACCGCTACTTGATGTTCTGTATGACAGCATCCTGCGTCGAAGAGACCTTCTTCATCAGCTTCGAAAGCGTTGAAATGATGTTGCTCCTCCGCTCCACCACTGCCTTCAGGCGCACGGAGGTCAGTTCTGACAGTTCCTTCATGGTCTTCGAGAGATAGTCGACGTCCTTTGCCAGCGACCGGACGTCCCCGATGTCCTGCGGTTCCCGCACACTGATGCGGATCCACGTGGGACACTTGTCCAGAGCATTCTCGAGGTCGCCCAGAACCTGCTGAAACGGTCCGCACTCCGGCGCGAGGCACGGATCGGCTTCATCCTTGTCGGAGTTCTCGTCGAGATCCTCTTTGATCATCCCCGTCAGTCCCCTCAGCTTCTCCTGTGCAACCGCAATCGCCTCCTGTTCCTTCATTCTGTCCCCTTCCTGGATATCCAACTGGCGGGTCGCATCCATGACGACGAAGAAGGTCAACAGATCGCCGGCCTTTCCGTCGGGATCGTCTCCGACGATCCGTTCCCACGACGCTTCCCGCACTCCTTCCAGATCGGTTCTTCCTTCTGCGAGCGACTTTCCCTGTGCATGAATCCAGGTCATCACTCCGGATGGGAGCTTGTGCATCAGCGAAACTTCAACGCCCCGTCCTTCCATCAACACTTCCTGATGCGATGCTCCGCACGACATCAGCAGGACTGAGAGGAGGGCGGCGAGGGCACGCGGCGTGCCCGAAGCACTCCCCGGCAAAACGCGGTACTGGTCCGAAACAGCGGGCATAGGTGGTTCCTCCTGGGTGAGCGATGACGATGGCGTCGGGACAGATCCGGGACGGACAGGTCCACAACAAAGTATCAAGCCGCCCGGACAGTGTCAACTGCATTCCCGGAAGCGGAACAGCGTAAGGGATTCACTCGATTTTTGCAGGTATTTGGCGTATCTTCCTGCGTTTCTCATCACCACACGCGCTCTGAAATACTCAGGGACCTTCTATGCACCGCTGCCCGTTCTGCTTCGTCCTTGTGTTCGTCATCCTCGGAGTTCAGGAATCCCGAAGCCAGGAGACGCTGTTGGACATTGACACCACGCGCGGCATCGGGAAGATGTTCCTCTCGGTTTTCAAGCGGTACGACCAGCTACGCTTCAGCGGGTACATTCAGACCCAGTTCCAGGCCGCGGCAGCCAGGGGAGCGAAGACCTTCTCGGGAGGAGATTTCTCTCCGCAGAGTGACAACCGCTTCATGCTCCGGCGCGGAAGGATCAGGATCGATTATGCCGGATTCAACGAGGAGCACGAGCCCAATGTCTTCTTCGTGTTTCAGTTTGACGGTACCGAGCGCGGGGTGAACATCCGCGATTTCTGGGGGAGGATCTTCGATACGCGCTGGCACATCTTCTCCGTCACGACCGGCATGTTCGCCCGGCCGATGGGCTTTGAGGTCACGCGGTCCTCGGTCGACCGCGAGTCGCCGGAGCGGGGACGCATGTCGCAGATCCTCATGCCCACCGAGCGCGACCTGGGAGCCATGCTCACCTTCGAGCCGCGCGGCGGCGGACTCCTGAGCAGAATCCGGGCGGATGTCGGCCTCTTCAACGGTCAGGGACTGTCGGGGCCGGCAGAGTTCGACAGCCGGAAGGATCTCATCGTCAGTCTTTCCCTCCAGCCCTTTGAGGTGGTCACGGGCATCGTGCTCAGCGCGAACATTTCACGTCTCGAGGGGGGAGTTGCGCAGGGAACGAAGTACCGGTACAGGATGGAAACCGGAGGCGCCTTCAGCGCGGATTCAAGCGAGTCGAATCTCCATGCCGTCGCCCCGCGTCGTTACACGAACGCCGATGCGCAGGTGCGGATCGAGCACGCGTGGGGAAGCACGGAACTGAGGGGAGAGTACGTCTTCGGCACGCAGCCGGGATCGCAGGGCTCTTCGCGCATCGGCTCAGTGCTTCCTCTCGAGCCGACCTATCAGCGGAAGTTCGACGGAGCGTATGTCTACCTCCTCCAGAGTCTCTTCGCCTCCTGCCACCAGCTGGTCGTCAAGTATGATTGGTACGATCCGAACGTCGACGTCACCGGTTCCGGGATCGGCCGGCCGGGGACCTTCACCGGTGAGGCGGACATCCGGTATGCCACCACGGGGGTGGGTTATACGTACTATGCGAGCGAGAATCTGAAGGTCGTGCTCTTCTACGAGCGGATTGTCAATGAATCCACGCTCCTCTCCGGCTTTGCGGGGGACGTGAGGGACGACGTCCTGACGGTGCGCCTGCAGTACCGGTTTTGAGGCCGGATTCCCCGAAATCCGCCGGAATGACAGGGTTTGTCGCAAACGCCAGCCCGGGCAAAGAAACCATTTGGAACTTTCCTCAGGATTGCGTATGTTTGGGAGCAGTCCACGTACACAGTCTGGCCTTCGCACTGTCGTGTGGGGCGGAGGAGCGGTCGTTCAGAGCTGCACAGTAGGTCCCGTGTCCCCTGCCGTCGCCGTTCGTCAGAGCTGCGACCCACGGAGACGAGACGTGATGGGGCGATCCCCCTTCAAGTACTGCGGCGCATCTGTAAAGCCCGTGTCGTTGGCCGTACCCCATCGGGCAGGCCTCGTGTACAATCGCATCACGTTTCTCTGAAAGGATTTCCCCCATGGAACGAGGGAAAGTCAAGTGGTTCAACGCAGCCAAGGGTTTTGGTTTCATCACCCGTGAAGGCGGCGAGGATGTGTTCGTTCACTTCAAGGCGATCGTCGGTGAAGGGTACAAGACCCTGAACGAAGGCGACATCGTCGAGTACGAAGTCGAACGCGGTCCGAAGGGACTCCAGGCAGCCAAAGTGACGAAAGTCTAGTGGTGCCGGCGTACACACCGACCCCAGTCGGCACTCCCGGCTGGGGTCTTTTTCTTTGCATGTGATCGAGGGAGGCGTTTCGTGACAGGTCAAGTCAAGTTCTTCAACTCACTCAAGGGATTTGGGTTCATCACGACGGATCAGGGAGAAGAGATCTTCTTCCACAAGAGCAACGTCAAGAGCACCGGATTCCGCGACCGTTTGCTGGAAGGCGACCGGGTGGAATTCGAGGTAAAAGTAGAAATGAAGGGAAAGAAAGCGTACAACATCAACCGCGTGTGAGCGGCCTTCATCGTCGCTCCCCGACGTCCCGTTACAACCCCGGTGCTGAGCCGGGGTTGTTCGCGTGAGGATCTTCTCCCCCTCTCCCGTCCAATCCCGCTCTCCGCAGTTTCTTTCAGAATGCCTGGGCGCGCGCTCCCATCTCGAGGTTCGCCTGCGCCGCGACCCGAGCCAGATCCGATGGCCGTACGACAGGGAGGTCGGTTTCTCTCCGGATGACAGGGGGCATGCGCGGATCGATGTACCCCTCGAACAGAATCATCCTCCGCTCGTCATCCCACCGGATGACGATCTGCAGACCTCGGGCAGTATCGGGACGCGTATGCGTAACAGCGACATTGGCAGGAAGGTGTTCTTCCGGAACGTCTTCCTCCACGCCCTCGGGAGGAGGCCATTCGGCCACGCCGAGATCGGAGAAGAGAAAACTGACGTACTGTCGCGGCGTCCCCTGGGGAAACACGGCATAGAACATCGAGTTCTGCAGCATGACCGGACTGGTCATGCGCGTGAACACGCGGATCGTCGTCTCGAGCTCGGGCGGCGCGTCCGATTCCTGCCCGCACGAGAGCATCAGTCCGGCAACAACCAGGAGCATTCCAGATCTTCGCATTGATCTTCCTCCGTGATGTGAAGACGACTCGTCCAGACAGCTCACAGCAACAGGCCCGCTGACCGTCATCCAACGCTGATGGGGACGGGCTTCACTCCCCAGATCTTTTCACTGTACTCCCGGATCGAACGATCCGACGAGAACCCTCCCATGCGGGCCACATTGAGAATCGACATTCTCGTCCACCGATCCTGATCACGGTATGCCGCGCTGACCCCTTCCTGGCATTCGATGTAGGAGCGGTAATCCGCCATCAACATGAAGGGGTCATCGTTGAGCAGGGAATCCACGAGCGGCCGGAAGAGGCCGGCATCGGACGGGGAAAACGCTCCGGAGCTGATAAGCTCCATAACGGCGCGGAGCTCCGGATCGGAATCCACGTATGCCATCGGCCGGTATCCCTCGGTCCTGACCACCTGCACCGCATCGGCCGTGAGTCCGAACAGAAAGAAATTCTCTGCTCCGACGGCCTCGCGCATTTCGACGTTCGCTCCGTCGAGCGTTCCGATCGTGAGAGCGCCGTTCATGGAGAATTTCATGTTCCCGGTGCCCGAGGCCTCCTTCCCCGCTGTGGAGATCTGTTCCGAGAGATCGGCGGCAGGATAGATGGCGTGAGCATGCTTGACGTTGAAGTCGGGGAGAAAGACGACCTTGAGCCGACTGTTTACGTCGGGGTCGTTGTTGACGACCTCAGCGACGGAGTTGATGAGCTTGATGATGAGTTTCGCCATGAAGTAGCCCGGCGCGGCCTTGCCGGCGAAGATGACGGTTCGGGGGACCACGTCGAGGCGGGGATTCTCCTTCAGCCGGTTGTAGAGGGTGATGACATGGAGGACGTTCAGGTGCTGGCGTTTGTACTCGTGGATGCGCTTCACCTGCACATCGAACATTGAATCAGGGTCCACGGTCACGCCAGTCCGCTCCCGGATGATACCCGCCAGCTTCAACTTGTTGTCACGCTTGATCATCCTCCACTCTTTCTGGAAACTCCGGCTCCGAGCGGAGCGCTCGAGCTTGATCAGGTCGTGCTCCATCTCGCTGATCCAGCGGTCCCCGATGCTCCGCGTGATGAGCGCCGCCAGTTTCGGGTTGCTGTACACCACCCAGCGCCGAGGCGTCACGCCGTTGGTGACATTGAGGAACTTTTCGGGGGAATACTCGTGGAAGTCCCGCAGTACATCCCGTTTCAGAAGCTCCGTATGGAGAGCTGCAACACCGTTGATGGCGTGGCTGCCGACGCAGGCCAGGTGAGCCATCCGCACGTACCGTTCTCCAGACTCGTCGATGAAGGACATGCGTCTGACCCTCTCTTCGTCGCCCGGGAATCGCACCCGCACGTCGTCCAGGAACCTCCGGTTGATTTCGAAGATGATCTCCAGGTGACGCGGCAGAAGCCCGCCGAAGAGCGGCAGAGGCCATTTTTCCAGCGCTTCCGGGAGCAGTGTATGATTCGTGTAGGCGAAGGTCTTCTGCGTAACATCCCACGACGTTTCCCAGTCGAGTCCGTGCTCGTCCATGAGCAGCCGCATCATTTCCGCCACGGCGATCGACGGGTGCGTGTCGTTCAACTGAACGGCATAGAGCTGTGGGAAGTCCTCGAGCTTGTTCCCTCGCCGGAGATGCACGCGGATCATATCCTGCAGGGAGCAGGAGACGAAGAAGTATTGCTGTTCGAGGCGGAGGCGCTTCCCCGCAAGCCCCTCGTCGTTCGGATAGAGCACCTTGGAGATATTTTCGGAGGAGACCTTGTCTTCGACGGCGCCGTAGTAGTCCCCCATGTTGAACGCCTGGAAGTCGAACGACTCAGCGGCCTCGGCTTTCCAGAGCCGGAGGAGGTTCACCGTATTGACCTTGTAGCCGGGGACAGGGATATCCGACGCGATCCCGCGCACCGCCCGGTGGGGAATCCAGCGAACGCGGAACCGCCCGTCGGCGTCCGTCCAGTGTTCCGTGGTGCCGCCGAAGTTGACGGCATAGCAGATCTCCGGCCGCGGGATCTCCCACGGGCTCCCGAGGCGGAGCCATTTGTCCGTCTCCTCCACCTGCCAGCCGTCGCGAATCTGCTGATCGAAAATGCCGAACTCGTACCGGATGCCGTAGCCGGTCCCCAGCACCTGCAGACTCGCCAGCGAGTCCAGAAAGCACGCCGCCAGTCGTCCCAGTCCCCCGTTCCCCAATCCCGGCTCCTCTTCCTGCTCGAGGAGATCATCCAGGTTCTGCCCGAGCTGAGTAACGGCCTGGCGCACCTCCTCAAGGATGCCGAGATTGACGAGATGGCTCCCGAGCTGCGGACCGATAAGGAACTCGGCGGAAAGGTAGCTGACCGATTTCGCCTTCGTGGTCATCACCGTTTCGATCGTGCTCATCCAGCTGTGCAGGATGCTCTCCATGACGGTGTAGGCGAGGGCCATGTACCAGTCGTTGCGCGTGGCCGTGAGCGGCACTCGTCCCTGCACATAGAAGAGGTTATCCATCACGGCCCGCGCGAGCGCGTCCGGCGCAGTGTCCGTACGGATATTGACCGCTGCGGTCCGCTTCGTTCGCGGCGCCGCTGCGCGGCGTTGAGTCTTCTTCATAGCGTACCTCCGTTCACCCTCGGAGCATCCTGTACCGTGCCGCTCCCGGCTTTTGCGCCTCTGGAATCGGCACGTTCACTTGCGGTACTGGGAAATGAATTCTTCGACTTCGGGAATTCCTCCCTGGAAGATCAGGTAGCCGTTGCTGGGCTCCCGTTCCGTGATCTCGCCCGCAATGGGCGTCTCCATGATCTCGCGCACCTTCTGCAGATCGGATGTCTGCCCGAGCGCCCATCCCAGCTTCACGTAGGCCACTTCCGGCAGCATGTTGGCCATCGGCACAACACCCAGCTCCATCATGTCGCGCCCGGTATCGTAGACATACATCTGGACAAAACCCCAGAGCGTCTGCACCGTCATGTACACGGCGATGTTGTTCTCCTTTGCGCGCTTCAGCGCCGGATACAGCGGCTTGTTGACATGTCCGAGACCGGTTCCCGCAATCACGATTCCCCGGTAGCCGTTGTCGATGAGCGCATCGATGATATCCGGACGCATGTTCGGATAGTAGTAGACGATGCTGACCATCTCTTCGAAGGCGGTATTGATGACAACGTTCCGGTCGGATCGACGCGGACGGTAGTCCCGGCGCAGAGGCGTGAACGTCTCCCTGCTGACCATCGCCAGCGGTATGTCGCCGATCGTGCGGAAGGTGGAGCGGTAGCTCGAGTGCATCTTGCGTACGCGCGTGCCCCGGTGCAGGAGGCCGTACATGTCCGACGTGGGTCCGAACATGCAGACCATGACCTCGGCGATGTCCCCCTCGGCGGCCGCCTTCACGCTGTGCATCAGGTTAAGGGCAGCGTCGGACGACGGACGGTCGCTCGAGCGCTGTGATCCTACCATGACGATCGGGATGGGAGGGTTCTGCACCATGAAGGACAGGATGGCGGCCGTGTGGTGCATCGTGTCCGTGCCGTGCCCGATCACAATCCCCTGCACGCCGCGCTCGATCTCGCGCCCGATCGCCTCGGCGGTTCCGCGCCACTGCTCCGGACCCATGTTCTCGCTGAACACGCCATAGAGTTTCTCCGTTTCCAGGTTGCAGATATCTGCCAGTTCCGGCACGGATCCATAGAGCTCGCCGGGCGAGAAGGCGGGAATCACCGCTCCTGTCCGATAGTCAAGCCGGCTCGCAATCGTGCCGCCCGTACCCAGGAGTTTTACCTTCGGCTTCGCCGGATCGTACGGGAACTCCTTCTCCGGTATCTTGTAGCGCGCCTCCTTGCGCCCGCGGACGGTAATGGAGCGGACACGCGCCGCGGCAAGGCCGATGTTGTAGCCCACCGGAAGCTTCAGCACAATGTGGAACGGATCCGCCGTCTCAGAGCGCGGAAGAATGATTCCTTCGAAGCTCCCTTGGTCAGTCGCAATCTCCACGTCGCTCCAGATCGGCGCTTGGAACTTCTCCAGCACAGCGAGGGCTTCGCCCCGGTATCCCTTGAACAGTTCGTCGGACATTACTCCACCTCCCCGGCCACAGCTTGGGCCACTCGAGCACCGTCAACGCGCCCGCGCACTCGCCGCATGACGCGACCCATGAGAATCTCTTGCCGTTTCTCCAGCCGGCGGACCGTTTGTTCATCCAGGTTCCTGTTCTCTTGCCGGACCGCGTCCAGCAGTTCCCCGTCGGTGCAGGGAGTCGGCAACAGCTCCGCGACGCTCCGGCCGGTTTCCACCGACCGCCGGAGGAGGTCGGGAATTCCCTCGCGAGCGATCCGCCGCTGAGCAATTGCCTCGAAGACACTGTGCAGAATTTCCTCCGACAGACGCTCGACCGGCAGGCCCTCCCTCCGGAGCTGCTTCACAAAACGCACGAGGACCGCGGCAGCCAGTCCGGGAGGCACCCGCAGCCCGTTCACGGCGTGTTCATAGAGAGGAGCAAAGGGGGAAATGGAGAGAGGGCGCACCAGATCTTCGGGAACCCCCATCGAACGGTACAGCGTCTCACGGTCCCAGTAGTTGAGGGGAAGTTGTTGACGGATGCGGGCAAGCCGCTCTTCGGTAATGCGTTTGGGGGGAAGATCCGTGTCGGGGTACATGCGATCCGCACCGGGCAGGATGCGTTCGAAGCCGTTCGTACCATCCCGCAACGCCTGACGCGTCTCCGACGGAATGCCGATCGTCGCCTCCCTGGCGCGAATGATGATCTCCTGTGCCCCTGTGTTCGCATCCTGTTGGTCGCCCCAGACGAGCACCAGGGTGTCATCGTCCGAAGCATTGACCGCCTTGCGGACGGCCTGCCATTCCGAACTTGCGAGCGATTCGCTCGGGCTGTCGGAGTGAATGATGTTGGGGAGGGTCGTCAGGCAGGCGATGACGCGCACCCTGTCGGAAATCTCCCTGGAGAAGAAGGTATCCGTTTGCGTCTCCCAGCGCAGCAATCCGCGGAATCCTCTCAGTGCCACGCACTTCACCACCTGTCCGCCGGCAAGGGCTTCATGGATCGGGAGGTAGCGCGTTTTCCGAAGCAGGCGCGTGACATCATCGGAGACCGCCTCGAAGGTTTCCGCGGTGATTCCCCGCCGGTGAAGCTCTTCCCGCAGGCGCAGGAGGTTCCATTGCCGCCTCGCCTCGTTATAGGTCAGCAGCGGAATGTGGGGGATGCGCGGTACGCCCTTGATCTCGATCCGCGTCCCGCCGGTGACGCTTACGTTCACATCCTGGCGAGCGGCCCCGATTCCGAAGCGCACTCTTCCGGTGCTCCGCACCATCCAGCGGCAGAGTTGCGCCACCTCGGCCACTTCGAACGGCGTCGTCATGCCGGGCCCCGTCACGGTTTCGATCAGCGGCATACCAAGCCGGTCCGTCAGGTACACCCGACGGTGGCCCACGTCACTCACTTCCCGGCACGAATCCTCTTCAATCGACATCTGCACCACGCGCACAGGGCGGCGGGCATAGGGAATCGTGCCATTGAGCGCAAAAATCGCCGTCCGCTGGAATCCTGTGGGAATGCTCCCGTCGAGGTACTGCTTGCGGGCGATGTGCAACTCATCGACGATGCCGCACCCCATCATCATGCCGATGCCGAGGGCAATATCGAGTGCCTCCTCGTTGATCTCGAACGGCGGCGTGTCGTCCATCTCATACGTGCAGACCGTGTCCCGGTGGATGCGGTAGATGATCTCCTTCTTCGTCTTGAACTCCATCAGGGCGGTGCCGTCGTATTCCCCGAGCTCGGAAAGAGTCGGTCGCATGTGTCGCAGGATCTCAGCGTGGTAGCTGTCGCTGTACCGGCCGGCCGGACAGCGGCAGAACAGCTTCTTGGCCGTCAGCAGCTGCTGATGGATCTCGAGACCCGATCGAAAGCCGACGACGGCGTAGTCGGCCGGTGTCATGGCATCAAAGGACTTGAAGCGGAAGTCAATCATGGAAGCCGGGAGTGCCGCGGAACCACCGTGAGCAATCTGCCGGGCGGGAGAGCCGGGCCGCCGGGACATCGCAGAAACCGGATCAGCAGGGCTCTCACGCCCGCGTCGAATCAAAACTACCGTATTGAATCAAGAACTTCAAGGAGACACAGCCGTCGTCGGAGGGATTTCGGAGGATATTCCGTATATTGGGGAAGATTCAGCACTGCCTTCAACCAGAAACGTCCTCGCTCAGGTGTACCGTGAAGAGCCGAACACTCCTGATGATTCCGGGTCCCATCGAATTCACCCCTGAAGCACTGGCCCCGATGGCATCCCCCACGACGAGCCACGTGGCTCCTGATTTCATTGAATCGTTCGGAGAGGTCCTGGAACAGCTGCGAAGCGTCTTCCTCTCGCCTGCGGGACAACCTTTTGTCGTCGCAGGATCGGGGACGCTCGCCATGGAGATGGCGGCGGCGAACCTCGTGGAGCGAGGAGACCGGGTGCTCGTCGTCAATACCGGATACTTCAGTGACCGTTTTACCGCGATTCTCTCGCGCTACGGCGCGGCCGTCACCTCGGTGAACGCTCTCCGGCCCGGGGGCGCTCCCTCGACGGAGGAAGTGGACCGTGCTCTTGCGGCTTCGGATTTCAAGTTGATGACCATCACCCATGTCGATACGTCTACAGGAGTCAGGACGGACGTGAAGCAGCTCGCAGCCCTCGCGAGGAACCGGAACACCCTCATCGTGGTCGACGGCGTGTGCTCTGTTGCGGGG
>CAYXMK010000031.1:0-10392 GCA_964465905.1 uncultured Ignavibacteriaceae bacterium
TCTCCGCATCGCGGCACTGCGGTCATTCTTTCGATACCTTCGCGGCACGGGCGCCCTACGGGAGAATCCCACCCTCCTCATCACGACGCCGAGACTTGAAAAGAAGCTCCCTGTCTATCTTTCGGAAGAGCACACGCAGAAGCTGCTGGAACTGCCGGATCGCTCGACGCTCGAAGGACTCCGTGACGCCGCCATCCTGGAACTGCTCTACAGCACCGGCATCCGCCGGGGAGAGTTGCTCGGTCTGGATACGAACGACCTGAGGCCGACGGAAGGCGTTGTGAAGGTGCGCGGGAAAGGGAGAAAGGAACGGATCGTGCCGATCGGCCGGTCGGCTCTCCGCGCAGTGCAGGAATACCTCGGTGCACGGGGGACAACCGCCAAGGCCGGGGAGCCCCTCTTCACGCGCGCTGACGGATCACGCCTCTACCCCTCGGCCGTCAACCGCATCGTTCAGCGGTTCATCCAGCAGGTCAGCGACATCGGTCAACAGAGCCCGCATATCATCCGCCACAGCTTCGCAACCCACCTGCTGAATCGGGGGGCGGACCTCAGAGCGGTGAAGGAACTGCTTGGCCATGAGAGTCTTTCAACGACGCAAGTGTACACTCATGTCTCAACCGATCGCATAAAGAAGGTGTACGACAAGGCGCATCCTCGGGCTTGAACAGCTCCGGTGCGCCCTTCTGCACACATGAGGAAAGGGGACGGACTATGCGAACAACGGTGACCTCACGACGGTTCAAGGCTCATGAGTCCCTTGTGGCCTACGCCCAGGAAGCCGTGGAGCGTCTGTTGCGCTACTACGACGGGATTCTCAAGAGCGAGGTTATTCTTCAGTATGAAAAGGCGAGGAACAGCGTGAAGGTTGCGGAGATTCACCTCTCGGTCTACAGCGCCGTCCTGACGGCGAAGCATCGATCCGACGATTTCCACAAGTCCATCGACGGTGCCGTCGAAAAGATCGAAATCCAGCTCAAGAAGTTCAAAGACAAGCTCCACCGGAAGGATCGGAAGCAGGTGCGAAGGGTGCGTGCGAAAGAATAACGCTCCATGGCGAGGTGCAGGATGACACTCCAGGAACTCAAGGAAACGAGCCGCGACAGCATCACCGTCGGTTTCCTGTTCGAGTCGAACAGGGAACGCCTCAAGTGGCGCAGCCGCAACGGTGAAATCGGCTTCGCGCGGGAAATCCGTCAGAAGAATATCCATCGGCCCGGACTGGCGCTTGCGGGCTACGTCGAACTGTTCACCTACAACCGCGTGCAGGTGTTCGGGAACACCGAGGTGCGATACCTGAAGCACCTGACGTTCGAGGAGCGGCTCCGGGCGTTCGACCGTATCCTGCAGTTCGATCTCCCCTGCATCGTGGTAACCAGCGGCAACGATCTCGAGGAAGAACTGGTCAAGCTCGCCACCGATCGCGGCATCAGCGTGCTCCAGACTCCCGTCGACACCACGGCGCTGACGTACTTCCTCAGCGACTTTCTGGATGACCAGTTTGCCCGGCAGACGGTGATCCATGGGTCGTTCATCGATGTCTATGGTGTCGGCTTGCTCCTCGTGGGGCGTTCGGGAATCGGCAAGAGCGAGATTGCCCTTGATCTGGTGGAGCGCGGTCACCGACTCGTGGCGGATGACGTGGTGACCGTCACGCGGAAGGGGGAGGGGATCCTCATGGGGGCAGGCACCGATATGGTGAAGCACTTCATGGAGATTCGGGGACTTGGTTTCATTGATGTTCGCGCTATCTTCGGCATCCGGTCGATCCGGTTCCAGAAGCGTGTCGAAGTGGTCGTGGAGCTCGAGGAGTGGGTGAAGGAAGCCGAATATACCCGCACAGGGCTGGATCAGCTCACGACATCTATTCTCGATGTTGAGATTCCCATCGTCAAACTTCCTATTTTCCCCGGAAAGAACGTCACGGTCATCGCCGAGGTGATTGCCCTGGATTACCTCCTCAAGCACTATGGATACGACGCTTCGAAGGAATTTACCCGCAGGCTGGAGCTGGCAATTGCCGAGAAATCCAAAGGGAAACGGCTCATTGACTACTTTGAGCACGATTTCGAATAGGAGACGCCGATCCTTGACAAATCCTGATAATTTTTCTATTTTCCAACCGGTTTTGTGGAAACTCCGCACAAGAGCGTGAGGAAGCGATCCCCCGCATGAAGCGAGGCCAGTACTATCTCTTCTCTCCCGATCGGCTCCGGTTCGAGGAAGCTCGATGGGCGCGGCTCAGGATGATCGCAGTGACGGTCATCGTGACGTCTGTGCTCGGTGTGCTGGCTGTGGAGGTCAATCAGTACGCAGGCGACGCCCTCGGCCTCGGCTTCGGGCGATCGGAGTACCTCATTGCCGAAAACGGATTGCTCAAGGACCAGCTTCGCATGCTCACCAGGCGGCTCACGTCCCTGGAGCATCAGCTGGTCTCCCTGAATGACCGGGGGAACGAACTGCGGCTCCTCGTGGATCTGCCGAAGATCGACGAAGACACCCGGAAAGCCGGAACGGGCGGCACGCCGGCGGTTCTGGACTTCGGGCTCTCTCCCGATGTGAACGGTCTGCTGGCCGATCTTCACGCGATGATGGAACGAACGGAGCGGGAACTTCAGCTTCAAGCTCAGAGCTACCGGGAAGTCACAGCGGCACACGAGGAGAACAAGGCGCGCTTCGCGCACCTCCCCGCCATCAAGCCGATGGACGGCTACTACTCGTTGCAGGGGTTCGGTATGCGCCTGCACCCGGTCCTTCGGATTATGAAGATGCATGAGGGGCTTGATATCGCAAACGACGTCGGGACGCCGGTGTACGCGACCGCCGACGGAGTGGTCGAATTCTCCGGACGAACGGGAGGCGGATACGGGATTATGATCGAGATCGATCATGGGTACGGCTACAGCACGGCCTATGCTCATCTCTCGAAGACTCTGGTGCGCGAGGGACAGCGCGTCCGGCGGGGCGAGCTCATCGCCAGGAGCGGCCGGACGGGCCTCGTGAGCGGTCCGCATCTCCACTACGAGGTGCGCCACAAGGGACTGCGCCTGAATCCGATCGACTTCTTCTTCGATGACATCCGCGTCAAAGACTACAACAGCCAACTCGCATCCCTGGATTGAACGGTGGACGTCCCGGGTCGCGACGGACACGACGTGGAACCTATGATCTGGACGATTGAACTTGCATCATACCTTGATGACGCGCCGTGGCCGGCTACGAAGGAAGAGCTGATTGACTATGCCGTGCGGACGGGCGCGCCGATCGAGGTCATCCAGAATCTCGAGGAGCTGGAAGACAGCGACGAGCCCTACGAGAGCATCGAAGAACTCTGGCCGGACTATCCGACGGACGAGGATTTCTTCTATGAGGACGAGAAGGATTACTGACCCTCGGCAGGCATAAGCCGGGTTCCTCGGTGCGTTCCGCCAGCATGAAGTGTTCTGTCCCACGCCAACCCAGCACACCTTGCTGGGTTCTTTATTGTTCAGCTGCCCGACATGGTTCGCATTGCCGCCGCTCTCTGTTTCCTGATCGTGAGTGCCCTTGCGCAGGCCCAGCCGCTCGAGGTGTGGTCCATCGGGTTTGAAGGCAATGTCGCTCTGAAGGACGACGTCCTGCGGGGCGTTCTTGTGACGCGCGAAACCCCCGGCGCGTTCTGGAAGTTCCTGTACCGACATGTAAGCGAAAAACTCGGAGAGCGTCCGGAATACTTCGACCCGCTCGTCTATGAAGGGGACCTGATTCGCCTGCGCAAATTCTATCGTGAACAGGGATTCTTCCAGTCGACCGTCGATACGACGATCGCTGAGGAGCGCGAGGCCGGACGGGTACACCTCCTGTTCCGCATCGTCGAGGGCCGGCGCTCCTACATCGATACGCTGGAGTACGTCGGCCTCGACAGCCTCCCCGCGGTGCTCCTGGATGAGATCCGCGAGAACGCTCTCGTCAGGAAGGGAGATCCGTACATCGTCGAGAATGTGGAGCAGGAACTGCGGCGCATCATCAGCGCATTCCTGAACACCGGCTACGGCACCGTGCAGGTCGATCCGGTGAGCGTGCGGCACTATGCTTCCACGAACAATGTCGCCATTCGCTATGTGTTCCATCCGGGTAACCGCTACCGTTTTGGGGTTGTGACCGTCGTTCAGGACAGCGCGTCGGGGAGACTCATCAGCGAAAGCGTCGTGCGGGATCATCTGGATTTCCGGGAAGGCGATTTCTTCAGTGAGGCGCGGAAGGCAGAGAGTGAGCGGAACCTGAACCGTCTGGGGGTCTTCGAGACCTCTCGGATTGAGCCGCTGCCTCCCCTGATCCAGAACGGAACCTACGAAATTCCCACAAACGTCATCGTGCGAACACGACCGTTCCACGAGCTGAGTCCGGAAATTGGAGCCAACGACGAGGATCGTGCGTTCAATGCGCTCGTCGGACTCGGCTACAACAACAGGAATTTCCTCGGGGGAGCAAGGAATCTGAACCTCCGTTCGCGGGTCAGTGTGCAGAACATCCAGGAAATCGACCTCCCTGACGTGCTCTTCAAGAACGGTATCCGCGACAGCAGTCTGATCGCGAAGTTCGAACTTGCTTCGGAAATCGTTCAGCCGTATTTCTTCAGCAACAAGACGCGGATCGTGACGTCGCTGGCGTACATCGTGGAAAAACAGCGGCTCTATCTTGCCGATATCCTTCGCGGACGCCTCGGTGTCTCGGCTCAGTTGGCCCGGTTCACGCGCGGATCAATTGACTGGAATCTGGAACGCATCAAACCGGAGGCCCTCAGTCCGGCCGCAGAGAGCGTCCTCATCATTCGGGACGACCTCAAGCCGCAG
This sequence comes from uncultured Ignavibacteriaceae bacterium, assembly GCA_964465905.1. Taxonomy (GTDB): domain Bacteria; phylum Bacteroidota; class Ignavibacteria; order UBA10030; family UBA10030; genus CAYXMK01. The sequence goes on from CAYXMK010000031.1 coordinate 4,833, forward strand.
TTCAATTCGATCCTGACGGCAACGATCCAGCGCGACCGGCGGAATGACCTCTTCTCCCCGTCGGAAGGCTTCTTCCATTCCCTGGCTGTTGAAGAGGCGGGGTTGCTGCCGAATCTCTTCGGATCATTGGGAGGAAACCTGCCGTACTCGCGATACTACAAGATCTGGAGCTCGGGGCAATGGTACTGGGACCCCTCAGGGACGCGGGATGTGATCTGGGCACTCCGTCTCACAGGCGGATTCGCGGAACTGTACGGCGATTCCCCCTCTCCCGTTCCCCTGACCCGAAGGTTCTACGGCGGCGGGGGAGGGAGCGTGCGCGGCTGGAGATCCCGGTCCCTGGGCGCGGTGCTGGATGCCGCACAGGGGGGAAATGCCATGCTGGAAGCGAATGCGGAGGCGCGCTGGAATCTCTTCAAGAATGCCGGGAAGCTGTTCTTCATCGACCTGGCGAATATCTCCCTCGTCGGGTTCGTCGACATGGGGAACGTGTGGACGGAGGTGCGGCGGATCAGAGGCAGCGAGATCGCGGTTGCTGCAGGGACCGGGCTCCGCTGGAACACGATTGCCGGCCCGATCCGTATCGACTTCGCGCTCCGGATTCACGATCCCTTCGAACCGCCGGGCCGAACGTGGATCACCCAGAGGCGGTTCTTCCACGAAACGTACGGACTTGTGCAACTGGGCATCGGACATGCATTCTGACCGCACATCGTCGACCGCACCGCCGTCGAACTGGGACTGGGTGATCGGGCAGGAACACGTGAAGGATCTGCTGCGCCGAACGCTCCGGCAGCAACAGATTGCCCACGCGTACCTCTTCACAGGCCCGGAAGGGGTGGGGAAGGGGGCGGCGGCACTCCAGTTTGCGCGGACGCTGAACTGCACCGTGGATCCGATCGAGTCGTGCGGCACGTGCCCGAGCTGCCGCAAAGCGCTCCAGTTGCAGCATCCGGACATCCGCCTCATCTTCGCCCTGCCCACAGGGAAGAACGAGGGGGCGGGGGACGATCCCCTGCAGGTTCTCGAAGACGAGCAGATCGCTGAGGTCCGGGAAGAGCTCGCAAGGAAAGCCCGAGATCCCTATTCCCGCATCTCGCTCACCAAAGCCAATTTCATCAAGATCAACAGCATCCGGGCGATCCGGCGCGAAGCGGCCCTGACCAACGTCGAGAGCAGGCGGAAGGTGTTCATTGTACTCGACGCGGACATGATGAAGGACGAGGCGGCCAATGCGCTTCTGAAGACACTGGAAGAACCACCGCAGAATACCGTTTTCATCCTCACAACGGCGCGGAAAGAGAGACTCCCCTCGACCATCGTCTCGCGTTGTCAGATGGTTGCCTTTCCGCTTCTCAAAGAAGAGGAAATCGCTGCGGCGCTGATGGCTCGTGAGGGAGCCGGGGAAGGTGAGGCCCTGCTGGCGGCGCGGTTGGGGAACGGAAGCTATACAGCGGCCCGCGAAATGCTCTCTGACGATACCAGAGAAATCCGGGCGGCGACGGTGCAGTATCTCCGCCGCGTGCTGGGACGACAGCGCATTCCTCTGGCTCAGGAAATCGAGCGCATTGTGACGGGCCTCGATCGCCCCGCGGCGGAGCGATGGCTGCGTTCGCTGCAGGTCTGGCTGCGCGACGCGCTGCTGATGGTGACGACAGAGGGAGAGATGACGTCGCACATTCTGCAGCAGGAAGAACTGAAGAGCTTCATCACGAAGTTCCCGAACGCGGATCTCGTCGCGGCATCAGCGGCGGTGGAGGACTGCATTGCCCTTGTGGGTAAAAATGTCTACCTTCCATTGATCTTCACGAATCTCGCTCTGCGCCTGAGAAGTCATCTGCAGGGATCGCCGGCAACTCCGTGAACAACGTGCAACGACCCATCCCCCAACGCATTCTTATTACGGCCGCTCTCCCGTATGCCAACGGCGATATCCACCTCGGCCATCTGGCCGGGGCCTATCTGCCGGCAGATCTCTATGCGCGGTACCAGAGATTGAAGGGGAGAGAGGTGCTGTTCCTGTGTGGCTCGGACGAGCACGGGGTTCCGATCACCGTTACTGCCGAACAGGAACACACGACGCCGCAGTCGATCGTCGACCGCTATCACCAGCGGAATCAGGCGGCCTTCGAAGCCTTCGGAATGAGCTTTGACAACTATTCGCGCACGAGCATTCCCCTCCACCACCGGACAGCGCAGTCGTTCTTCACCGAACTCTACCGGCGGGGGATCCTGAAATCACGAACCGAACTCCAGCTCTACTGTGAGCACGACAGGATGTTCCTGGCGGACCGGTACGTCGAGGGGACCTGCCCCCGCTGCGGTTTCGCACAAGCCCGGGGAGATCAATGTGAACAGTGCGGTACCTGGCTGAATCAGATCGAACTCAGGAATCCGGTCTGCAAGCTCTGCGGTTCGACCCCCGTCGTACGGGAGACCACGCACCTGTACTTTCCACTGGGCGCATTCCAGGAGCGGCTCGAGGCGTACGTACGGGAACGGGACCAGCGGGACGGATGGAAACCGAATGTGCTGCAGTACTGCGCCAGCTGGTTCAAGGAAGGGCTCCAGGACCGTGCGGTGACGAGAGACCTGAGCTGGGGCGTGCCGGTTCCCGTCGAGGGCTTCGAGTCCAAGGTGCTCTATGTGTGGTTCGACGCTGTGCTGGGCTACATCTCGTCGGCGATGGAATGGGCGGAGCGCCGGGGGACGCCCGAGGCGTGGAGGGAGTTCTGGCAGCGCGACGGGACGAAATATGTCGCTTTCATCGGCAAGGACAATGTCGTGTTCCACTGCATCGTCTTCCCGGCGATGCTGATGGCGTGGAACGACGCGCACCGCGAGCAGTATGTGCTCCCGGAAAATGTGCCGGCAAATGAGTTCCTCAACTTCGAAGGGCAGAAATTTTCGAAGAGCCGCGGGTGGGGAATCGATGTCCAGGATTTCCTGCGCTTCTTTCCCGCCGATGTGCTCCGGTACGCCCTGGCGGTGACGCTTCCGGAGTACCGGGACTCGGATTTCGCTCTCAGGGATTTTCAGGCCAGGACGAACAACGAGCTGGCGGATATCCTGGGGAACTTCGTCAATCGGACGCTTTCGTTTGCACACCGGAATTTCCAGGGAACCGTCCCTCAGGCGGGGACGCTCCGCCCGGAAGATGCCGAGATGCTCCGTCGCCTCGCAACGTACCCGGCCCTCATCGGTGAGCATTTTGAGCATTATCGGTTCCGCGACGGCGTTCAGGAAGCGATGAATCTGGCCCGTGCCGGCAACAAGTACTTCAATGACCAACAACCCTGGAAGACACTGAAGACAGATCGAGAGCGATGTGCCACGACAATCTCCGTCTGCCTGCAGATGATCCGGACCCTGGGTGTGGTGGTCGCTCCGGTCGTGCCCGGCATCAGCAGGAAGATCATGCTCATGCTCGGCCTCCGGGATGCTCCGGGTCCGGGTTCATGGGAAGACGCCGGAACGCCGATGCTCGTAGCCGGGTCGCCGCTGGGCCCTCAGGAAGTTCTGGTCAATAAAATCCTGGATGAGGATCTGAAGAAGATGAAGGACGCCCTTGCTCCTCCCCCCCCGCCGTCGGAACGGCCTGCACCTCAGGAGCCGTCGCTGATTTCCCTGGATGACTTCAGGAAGATCGATCTCCGAGTCGCTCGCATCGTCGAGGCCTCGGCGGTGCCGAAGTCGGACAAGCTCCTCCGTCTCACGGTTGAACTGGGCACGGAAACGCGCCAGCTCGTGGCAGGCATCGGCAGACAGTACAGACCGGAACAGCTTCTGGGTCGACTGGTGGTTGTGGTTGCGAACCTCCAGCCGGCGAAGCTCATGGGTCTCGAATCCAGGGGTATGCTCCTTGCCGCCAACGCGGACGGCGGAGGAATCAGCCTTGTCACGGTGGCCGAGGAGTGTGCAACGGGAAGTATCGTGCGCTGATGCGCTGCAGACAATCCTATGTCGAATCCGATCATCCAGAAACTTGAAGAATTGGTTCAGCAGGGAAGCCAGCTGGTGCCCCTGGGTGGATTTGAATTCTCCGGCTACAATGCGCGGCTGCAGAACAAGTACCTGGACTGGCGCAAAGCCTGCCTCGCTGTTCTGGATGAAGTCGGACCCATCGGCGTGCCCTACAAGAACAAACTCCTGGCCGACGCGAATGGGGGATACTTCTTCCAGTCATCCGCCCAGCTCACGGTGAATGTGATCCGCGAGCTCCTGGAAAAAGCGAAAACCTCTCCCGATCTGCTGGCCGGCGGGGGAGGGGAACCGGCCGCGCAACCTCAGGCCGCTCCGACAGGAGCGACGCGGGTACTCAAGCCTCCGCCGAAGCCGGCTGCCGCTCCGACTCCTGCTCCGGCTTCTGCGCCTGCTCCGGCAAAACCGGCGGCAGGAGGAATGAAGAAGGTCTACGTGATCGGTGAAGAGGATGATCCTCTGCGGCAGGAGCTGTCGGTCTTTCTGGGAGAGATCGGACTGCAGGAAATCACTCTCAACCGCAAGCACGGCCAGATGCTGCCGCTGGACTCACTCAAGGATCAGGAGGAAGCAACGGCTGCCTTCTTCGTCTTCAACTCCGACGATCTGGCGTACGCGATGTTTGAAGTCGGACACTTCGTTGGCAAGCTCGGCCAGGGTCGGGTCTTCGTCCTGCACATGAGCGATGTGGAATTCCCCAAAAACGTCCCGGGTGTTGTGGTGCGGCCGATTGTCGTCAAGCTGGAAGAGGCGAGTCTGACGATTATCAAGGAGCTCAAGGCGGCCGGCTATCAGATTTCGCTCTGAGAGCCCGGCGAGAACCCCCGGCTACTCGTCGATGAGATGGGCGAGATTGTCGTAGAAGATCTTTTTGATGTCGGGGATGGGAATCCGCATCTCCTGCAGAAGCTTTAACTGGTTATCGAGGATATCGTACCGATAGCCGCGGGGAAACATCCCCGAATCAGATCCGAAGAGAATCCTTCCTGATCCGAACACCTCAAGAGACCTCTGAAACACCCTCCGCAGGTCCGGCTTGAGCGGATGCTCGGCGATCCAGGAGTTGGAGCCCGCCGTATCCACGTAGACGTTGGGGCACTGCTTCCCCACTTCCATCAGGTCGTCGAACTTTCCTGCTCCGAAATTCGGAACGACGAAGCGGAGACCCGGGTACTTCCTGGCCACGGGGATGAGATCCTTGGGGTTCGCGAAGGCTTCGTTGATGACCGTGGGGACGCCGGCATACTCCCGGGGGCGGATGAGCAGTTTGCCGAACTGCGTGACCACGATGGCCTTCTGCTCCTGCGCGAGGGCAAACAGCGGCGAAAGCCACTCGTCCGCCACACTGATCTGATAGAGCGAGGGATAGAGGTAGAACCCGCGGAGCTTGTCCTGCTTCAACCGTTTCTCCGCATTCTCCATGAGGGTATTGGAGTTGGGATCGACGGTGAAGAAGCCCGTCAGCCGGGTAGGATGGGCCTGGACGGCCTTCACGACCGAATCTTCGTCACCGGGCATGCTCCCGATGATCACGAGGCGCTCGATCTTCCATTTGTCCATCATCTCGATCCAGCGCTTG
>CAYXMK010000031.1:10402-18590 GCA_964465905.1 uncultured Ignavibacteriaceae bacterium
AGCTGTGTCGGGTCCTCACCGGGTATTTCAATATGGCCTTTGGCGGCAATGTTCTTCAGTTCGGTGGTGAAATCCGCGCGGTTGGGCTTCTGCCGGACGAGAAACCGAAAGTAGGAATTGGAATAGAAGTGGACGTGAACGTCGAATATCTTGAAGAGGCCAATCATGCGGATGCGTCTACCGGGTGCGTGCGAATCTTCGCCTGTGAATTCTTTTCAATCGGCGGGCCGACGGACGGCGTCGTAGAGCGTAACCACACCGCCGGTCATGGGACGAGCCCGCTCCCGTGAAAAGCCGCCTCGCCGGAGCAGCTCGAGAAACTCATCGCCGTGCGGGAATTCCTCCACAGTGTCAGGAAGATAGCGATACGCTTCGCTGTGCGATGAAATCCAGCGTCCTATCCGCGGCAGAATCCGGTGAAAATAGAGCCGGAAGATGCCCCGCACAAGGGGGATCGTGACCTGCGAGAACTCCAGCACCACCAGCCGGCCTCCGGTCCGCAGCACGCGATGGAGCTCTCTGATCCCGACTTCCAGCGCCTCGAAGTTCCGGATGCCGAACGCCACGACGACAGCGTCGAACGTGCCGTCCCGAAACGGAAGTGCTTCGGCTCTCCCCTGAACAAGGGCAATCGGGCTCGATCGTCCGACGGCCTTCTCCCGTGCCCTGGAGAGCATACCACGCGCGAGGTCCAGACCGACGACCAAGGCACTCCCGTTGCGTTCGCAGTCAAGAGCGATGTCGCCCGTGCCGGTCGCCACATCGAGGACCCGCTCCGGCGATCCCTCCAGGACAAGCCGAACGGCGGCCGACCTCCAACGCCGATCCAGCCCAACACTGAGCAAATGGTTGAGAAAATCGTACCGGTGGGCGATGGCGTCGAAAAGCCCCTGGACGTAAACACCGGAATAGGATCGCCGTGTGACTGTGCGTTTTTCGATGCGCAGAATCTGCAACCACAGAAGTGAATGTGGTGCCCAAGAATGCGCAGGCGGCAGACTTGGACGCGAAATATACGGAAGTTCCATCTCTTTTCCAACCGGGACGCGGCAAAGCCCCAGCCGGGATACCCTGGTCCGGCGGACAAAACAGTTGCTTCTGATACGGAGGGTTCTTACTTTTTTGCCGAAAATGAAAACGATAGTCCCCCTCTTGATGGCGCTGCTTGTGGTCGCGGGGTGCGACGGGGGTCTTGCTCCTACGACGCCGATGGGACCCGCCTTCGCGGGAACCGTGACATTTGACGTCTCTTCCTGGCCCTCCCCCGACAGCGTGGTGAATCTCTGGATCTTCGCGTCGGCACTCTATCCCCTCGATTCAACCAAGGTGTTTTCGGGAATCCTGACAGGGGCCATCCTGATCTTTCCTGCCCCGGATACGAGCAATATCACGGATGTGCGGACTCCCGTCTCCTCGGTGGATTACTTCTACAGAATCCCTGCGGGGCGCTATCCCTATGTCGGTGTGATCCAGCGCCTGAGGGCCGACTTCAACGTTCGCAGCTTCAGGGTCGTGGGGGTCTACCCCGATCCGGCTGATACACTGCTCCCCCGAACGCTCGTTGTGCGTGAGGGAGAGGTTGTGCGCGATGTCAATATGTTCGTGAACTTTTCCCAGCCGCCGCCGCAGCCATTCTGATGCGCTCTCTCGTGTTCATGCTGGCCGTCTGTTCTCTCTGCGTTTCGTTGCAGAGTCAGGTTCCCCGGGGATCGATCAGCGGAGTCGTGCGCAGTGCAAGCACAGGAGTTCCGCTCGTCGGCGTCAATGTTGTCCTTCAGGGAACCGTGCGCGGAACGGCAACAGGTCCCGGGGGGAAGTTCACGCTCGCACGTCTTCCGGCGGGTGAGTATCGCGTCGTTTTCTCCATGGTAGGGTACGAGCGACGCACGGAGGGTCCGATTCGCCTCGAAGGGGGATCGGAGGTCTCTCTGACGGTCGATCTGAAAGAGACGGTGATTGAAGCTGAGGCGGTTGTCGTCACGGCGAGCCGGAGGGAACAGTTGAAACTGGAGGCCCCCGTCAGCATGGCAACCCTCAGCGCAGCGGACGTGTTGAACCAGTCGGCCGCCACCCTGGACGAAGTGCTCCGGCAAGTGTCCGGCGTCCATATGACCCAGGATCAGATCAATATCCGGGGTTCCAGCGGCTACAGCAGGGGGGTGGGGAGCCGGGTGCTCCTGTTACTGGATGGCGTTCCTTATCTTACCGGGGACACGGGCGAAATCAATTGGGAAACGATTCCGGTGCACCAGATCGAGCGGATTGAAGTAGTGAAGGGAGCCGGTTCGGCGCTGTACGGATCGAGTGCCCTCGGCGGCGTCGTGAATGTGTTGACGAGAGACATTCCTGATCAGACGGACGTTCGATTCCATCTCGCCGGCGGGCTCTATGACCGTCCGAAGTACCCGAAGTGGGATTGGAGCGAAAAACTCCGATCCCATACGATCGCGTCGCTGACGGCCTCCCGGCGACTGGGTGCCTTCGCGGTGCTCCTCAGTGTTCGGGGAAACATAGATGAGAGCTACCGCGCGAATGACATGTACCGACGCTGGAGCTCCTATGCGAAGGTGCGCTACGATATCAGCTCCACCTCCGCCGTGACGGTGACGGGGAATCTGTTGAGGCGCACCCACGGAAACTACTTCTGGTGGCGGAGTCTCAATGAGGCGACGAGGCCGGCCGACATCCAGCTCAACCGGAGCGTCACGTCGCGCAGGTGAAATGTCACCCTGAGCTATCGGGAACTCCTGACGGAGCGGTCGTTCCTTACCATGACTGCGCAGTACCACGGCGACTTCTGGAGAGATGACAGTGCAGGTCGGATTGAGAATACATCAACCTCCCACGTTTTCCACGGTGAGGTCCAACTGACCCACGAGCTGTCGGATCGTCACATTCTGACGGGAGGCGCTGCGGCGGAGTATGATCGGGTTGCCTCCAATCTCTTCGGCAGGCATCCGGGGACGGGATTTGCACTCTACGGCCAGACGGAATTCCATCCTGTGGAAGATGTACGCCTCACCGCCGGCGTTCGCGTCGACCTCCAGAAGGCCTCCGTGCTGCCGTCGGCGTGGCGGATGAGCCCCAAGGTTGCGGCGACATGGACCGTGAGCCCCGCCACTCTGGTGCGTGGGTCGCTCGGAACAGGATATCGTTACCCCTCCATCGGCGAACTGTTTGTCACAAGCTCGACCAATGTAAGCCAGCTTGTCATTCTGCCCAATCCGAATCTGCGGTCGGAGTCGAGCGTGACGGGAGAGCTGGGGATTCGTCAGCGGCTGGGTGATGCCGTGCTGGTCGACGCTGCCGTGTTCAACAACGAATTCAGGGATCTCATCGAGGCCGGTGTAGCGATTCGCAACGTGCTGCTCCGGCCGGGGGACAGTGTCGAGGTGGAGAGAGCTGTTGTAACGTTCGAGAACGTGACCCGCGCACGGATCCAGGGCCTGGAGATGGTGGTGGACATCGAATGGCTCCGTCGTCTCCTGTCGACGCAGGTGGGGTACACCTACCTCTGGCACAGGGACCTCGCGGAGCAAGCACCGCTGAAGTTCCGTCCCCGTCATCTCCTGATGGGGTCCCTTCGTTCCGAGGTCGGAGACGCAGAGATTGGCATCGACGTCCGATTCGCAAGCAGAGTGGAACGCATCGACGACCTGCTGGTCCGGCTCGCACCGATCATTGACGGTGACCGCAGGGTTCCGATCAGAGTCGTGGATGCGCGAGTGTTCTATTCCCTGTCCGGTTGGGGCGTGCCGCTGCGTGTCGGCTTGAACGTCAAGAACCTCTTCAATTACTACTACGCTGAGCTGATCGGCAATCTGGCTCCGTTCCGCAGCTACATGCTCTCAGTCGATGGGGCGTGGTAGGGCCTGTACAAGAGCGCTGGGAACGAGGGAATGCCCCTGAGGTGCTGAATTCACTCTGATGCTCATCTGCGTTGCGTGCCGTCCGATGCACGCGCGGAGACGAAAGTTCTGTCATGTACGTTGATTCCCACATCCATCTCTATGCCGAGGAGTTCGCTCCCGATCTGCCCGACGTCGTTCAGCGTGCCCGCGACGCGGGGGTGGAGACCATGATCGTGCCGGGCACGCGTGAGGAGACCAACGGGGACGCGGTGCGGATCGCCGAGCGGTTCGAGGAGGTGTACGCGTGTGTCGGAGTTCATCCTCATGAAGCGGCTTCCTGGAACGACGGCAGTGAGGTCCAGCTGCGGACTCTCGCCCGTCATCCGCGCGTCGTCGGGATTGGAGAAATCGGTCTGGACTACCACTACGACACAGTTCCGCGCGAATCCCAGCAGAAGGTATTCCGTCGGCAGGTTGAACTCGCCGCGGCACTCCATCTCCCGATCGTCGTGCATACCCGCAAATCCGTGGAGGATGCCATCGGGATCGTGAAGGAGGTCGTGGCGCGCAACGGCGGATGGCTCAACAGTCGAAAGAATATCCACAGCCGCTTCCCTCCTCCGCGGGGAGTCTTTCACTGTTTCACGGGGACTGCAGAACAGGTGTGGGAGCTTGCCGAGCTCGGCTTCTTCGTGTCGTACCCCGGCATCGTTACGTTCAGGAACTCGCCCGTCGAAGCGGTCGTTCGCCGGGTCGGTTATGACCATATTCTCCTCGAGACTGATGCTCCGTACCTTGCTCCCGTGCCGCACCGCGGGAAGCGGAACGAGCCGTCGTACCTTCCGCTGATCGCGGAGAAGATCGCTGAACTGGCCTCGGGAGACCTGAGGGATGTGGCGCGCACGACGCGGTTCAATGCCCGCCGGCTCTTTGCACTCGGAGAGGACGACCCGCCGGTCATCGTCTACCGCCTGCGGAATTCCCTCTACCTCAATCTCACCCTGCGATGCAACGCCGACTGTGTGTTCTGCGATCGGAAGGGGGGAGCTATTGTCAAGGGGTACAATCTGAAGATCCTCCGGGAGCCGACCGCGGAAGAGTTGACCGCTGCGATCGGCGACCCGACCGCGTACGAAGAGATCGTGTTCTGCGGTTACGGCGAACCGACCATCCGGTTCGATGTTGTGACGAGCGTTGCCAGATGGGTGAAGTCGCGTGGAGGGAAGACCCGTCTGAACACCGACGGTCACGGCAACGTCATCAACCATCGGAACATCGTGCCCGAGATGGCGGGAATCATCGACGTCGTCTCCGTCAGCCTGAATTCGGCCGACCCCGACCAGTACGGATCTCTCATGAGATTGGACGGGAAGAGCTACTTCCAGGCCATGGTGGATTTCACGCGCGAGTGCAAGAAGTACGTGCGCGAAGTCCAGATGACAGCTGTGGATCTTCCCGGCGTGGATATTGAACGGGCGCGCCGATTTGCGGAGGAGGAACTCGGCGTATCGTTCCGCTCCAGACCCTATTTCTGAAACCAAATCGATTGACGAACTGAATCTCTTGCCGCTGGCACGTAGATTGACATGACAGGCCATCCCAGCATCTTCGATATTCTCGGTCCGATCATGATCGGCCCGTCGAGCTCCCATACGGCAGGGGCGAGCCGTATCGGCTTCATTGCCCGGCAGCTCCTCGGCCAGCGACCCCGGCATGCCGTGATCACCCTCTACAATTCGTTCGCTCGGACGCACAAGGGACACGGCACGGATCTGGCCCTCATCGGGGGGGTCCTCGGTTTCGGTCCGGATGATGTCCGCATTCGGGAATCGTTCGACCTTGCCCGGAGGGAGGGATTGACGTGGGAATTCAAGTTCGCGGGGGATCTGGTGCAGTTCCATTCCAATACTGCCCGGATCAAGCTCCTTGGCGAAGGGGGAGGATCGGTGGAGATCGTTGGCGTCTCCCTCGGCGGGGGACGCATCCGGATCGAGGAGATCGAGGGATTCGATGTCAGTTTCGACGCGCACACTTTCACCCTTGTCCTGATTGCCGAGGACAGGCCGGGGACGATCCGGAGCATCACAGGTGTCTTGGCCGAGAAAGGGATCAACATCGCCAACATGACGGTCTCCCGCAGCGAAAAGCTGGCGAACATGGTCATCGAGATGGATCACAAAGTGGAAAACGACACGCTCGGAGTGATTCAATCGTTCCCGTGGGTGCGCTTCGCGCGGCTCGTTGAGCCGATCACCGACGGAAGTTCCCGTTACGAGAAATGAGGTGCACATGGAATTCGAGAGTCTGGCCGAAATCGTCGAATACTGCCGTCGAGAACGCAAGGACATGGCGGAGGCGATGGTGGACTACGAAATGCGCAACAAGGGCATCAGCCGGGAGGAGGTCTTCACCCATCTCAAGCGAGTACTCCTTGTCATGGAGGAATCGGTTGACCAGGGACTCACCCAGCAATTCATCACACCCAGCGGCATGCTCAACAACTGGGCGAAGAAGGTCTATAACGCACCTCTCGAAACGCTCGGCGGCTCTCTGAAGAAGGCCGTGGCGCGGGCGATCGCCGTTGGGGAAGTGAACGCGTGCATGGGTCGGATCGCCGCGGCCCCCACTGCCGGTTCGGCCGGGATCATGCCGGCGGTGCTCGTCACAATGCTGGAGGAACATGGGATTCCCCGGGAGCGTCTCCTGCTCGGCCTCCTCGTCTCTTCGGCAATCGGGTTGATCTTCGCCCGGCACTCGTCGTTTGCCGGCTCGGAAGCGGGATGCATGGGTGAGACCGGGAGTGCGGCAGCCATGGGGGCCGCAACCATCGTGTATCTGCTGGGCGGGACGGAGGATCAGATCCTCGAAGCTGTGGGGTTCGCGCTGAAGGCCTCGATGGGTCTTGTGTGCGATCCTGTGGCCGGCCTGGTCGAGGAACCGTGCACGACGCGGAATGCCGTCGGAGTGGCGAATGCGTTCGTTTCAGCCCAGATGGCGCTTGCAGGCCTCGCGAGCCTCATCCCGGCGGACGAGGTTATCCATGCAACGCGCGAGGTCGGAGAACTCATGTCTCCCCGCTTGAAGGAATCGGCTCAGGGCGGCCTGGCGAATACGAAGACGGGGAGGGAAATCCAGAAACGAGTCTTCAAGTCGAATGAACTCTGAACAGGATCTCATGCCGTGAGGACGTTGAGCGGGATTCGTCTCCGCGCTGTGACAGGTGTGCTTGCATTGCTTCTCCTGACGGCCGCAGGTGATCCGCGGCGGTCCGAGCGGGAAATCCTCGCGCTCCAGGACCAGCGCTCCCTTGGTGCCGGCAAGCTTGTCTCGTATCTGACGAGCTCGGATTCCCGGATCGTTGTTCTGGCGGCACGGGCGCTGGCGAATCTGCAGGACACTTCCACGGTCCCGTCGCTGGTACCCCTGATGCGCCACCCATCCCCCGACGTCCGTGCGATGGCGGTCGACGCCATCGGCCAGATCGGATGCGCTTCCGGGATGGAGGCCGTCCACGAAGGGCTGAGGAGAGAGACGCATTCGGCGGTGCTGAGGCGTGCGCTGGAAGCGGCAGGGAAGATCGGCGATCGAGCGTTGTTAGACACGGTGGCGTCGATTCGCCCGAACGACGACCACCCGGCAGATATCCGGGAACAGCTCCTTGCGATGGCGCGCTTTGCCCTCCGGGGCATCACGAGCGAGCGCGCCGCGCACCTCGCATTTCACCGAGCCTTCCACCAGAATCCCGAAGTCCGATGGTCGGCGCTCTATGCCCTCTGGCGAATGTCCCCCTCGCGGACCGTCGACAGTCTGATCAAGCACCGGTCGGTGGAGCTTCAGAAACTGTTTGCCGATCGGCAGATCGAGGTCCGCTGCCAGGCAGCCACGCTGCTCGGAAAGTCGAGGAGCAGAGAAGCGTTCCGGCTACTTCAGCAATGGTCTGAGCGGGAGATTCCGCGGGGGAACTGGAGAGTCGGTGTGCAGATGGCCCGTTCGGCTCTTGCATGGCTCGAGCACGAGCCGGGGGCTTCGGCGTTGCTGGAACGGTCTCTCCGATGGGCTCATCCTCACGTCCGGCTGGCAGTGTTGAGCGGACTCAGTGCTGCCACGCCTTCGGCGGTGGCCCGCGCAGCTGCACGCAAGTCTCTTGTGGCGGTTGTGGACAGTCTGGCGGCCGCACCCAGGCAGTCCGACGCGGTCCGGGGAGAAGCCCTTGTTGCCCTCGCACGCATGTCACGCTCCAGCGACCGTTTTGAGCATCTGGCGGCCGGTGAGCATCAGCCCCTTCTCCGCTCAAAGCTGCTGGAAGCCCTCAGTTACCTTCCCTCGGCCCGCCACCT
>CAYXMK010000032.1:0-16805 GCA_964465905.1 uncultured Ignavibacteriaceae bacterium
GCCAGACTCGGACTCGTATGGGCGAAATGGAGGGCATGTCCCAGCTCGTGCAGAAAGGCTTCATAGTCATCCACTCCGCCCACGGGATGGATCACGAGGTACACTTCCTCAGGCACACGAACCGGAGAACAGAAAGCCCGCGGAGATTTCCTCGGGCGTGCTTCCAGATCGAGATGGATGCTCCCACCGGCCGTCGGGTCGATTCCGAGCTTCTGCACCATGCCCAGGATGCGTTCCGTCATCTCCCGGGCAGGGAAGTGGGCGTCGAATTGGCTGGCGCGGGCAAGATAGGAAAGGTCGTGTTTATCCAATTCTCCGAGGCCGATGCCGATCCGTTTCCGGGCATGCCAGCTGAGCACGTCACGGTACATTGTCTCTGTCTCACGCAGGAATCCTTCCGTCACACTCTGCAGTCGGGCGAGATCGATTCCGGAAACTGCCTGTACAAGATCTGCGTGGCTCCGGTAGCCGAGTGCGACGGATTCCGACGCCGTGACTTCATGCGAACGTCGGAGAAGTGGATTCAACTCGCGCTCCGTGAAACTGTCACGGGCGGCAGCAATCGCCGCACGGCGAGGCCGGTATTCCTCGTTCACCAGCGCAACCGCCGATGCCCGGAACGGCAATTCTTCTCCCGATCCGGAGAGACGGATGGTCCCCGCGGCTTCCCGGCTCAGCACAGCATCGGAGAACTCCCGAACGGCATTCCCGACGTACGTCTGCACGGTTGCCTCGCGGAAGAATTCTCTCTGCCTTCTTCTCTCCGATTCCATGGACCATGCGGGGGCCCCGCGCAGCTGTTCCAGCTCCTCTTCGAGCGCTTCCAGCAGGGTCCGGCTGGCGAGATCAGCATACCGCTCGTAGATCGCCGACGCGTTGACGCTCTCCTTCAGACCCGCCCCTTCGAGGTAGTATTCCATCTCCAGCTCCCGAAGGAACTCCTCCATGCGAGCCCGGACAGGTTCAAATGTACGCAGCGGATTCATGATGATGACCGGTTCGCGGTACAGTGGATCTTCACAAGTCCCTCCACCTGACCCAGCGGACGATGCGTCCGTCCGACGAAAGCTGGAGTCCGCCCTCCCGGTCGGTGCGTCGTAGGACCGCACCGCGCCGCTCCAGCGCTTCCAGTACCGCCGCTGACGGGTGGTTGAACTTGTTGCGGTAGCCGACGGAGATCAAGGCGATCTCGGGACGAACGGCTTCCAGGAATACCGGACTGCTGCTCGTGCTGCTTCCGTGGTGTCCGACCTTGAGGACGTTGCTCCGAAGAAATGACCCATAGCGTGATGCAAGGAGCTCCTCCACATCGTCTTCCGCATCCCCCGGGAACAGCCAGGCAACAGCACCGTACTGAAGCTTGAGCACCAGCGACATGTTGTTAGCATTGCGCGCGTGATCGCGCAGTGGCTGCGGAAAGAGCACATACGCACGGAGCGACGGATCGATCAGGATCGTGTCACCGGCGCGTGCCGTGCAGAGCGGCACTCCGCGCTCCTGTGCCAGCCGGTTCACCTCCCGAAAGGTTCGCGAGCTTCCCACTTCTCCCGACGTGATGATGCGGCCAACACGGACGTTCTCCAGCACGTGAGACACACCGCCGATGTGATCGGCGTGCGGATGCGTCAAGAGCACTGCGTCCAGCCGGTCAATCC
Source organism: uncultured Ignavibacteriaceae bacterium (assembly GCA_964465905.1). GTDB lineage: Bacteria > Bacteroidota > Ignavibacteria > UBA10030 > UBA10030 > CAYXMK01. Next base: position 1,656 of record CAYXMK010000032.1, read on the forward strand.
CCTTCCGCCGCAGCAGAGGTTCAATGAACCGCTCACCTGCGGAGAAGCCGAATCCCCCAGGCCCGGCGTCGATGAGCAGGCGCGCGCCTCGCGGCGTCTCCACCAGAATGGCATCGCCCTGCCCTACGTCAATGATGGTTACACGGAGAGAATGATCGACGCCTTCCGCGACCCCCTCGAAGATGCCCACGGTCACAATCGCCGCGACGACCAGCACGATGCGTCGGAAACGCTGCGGATTCGAGACGTTCGCAATCGCCAGCACCGAGGGATAGTAGACAGCAGGAAAGAGCCACGTGAACGCCGCCGTACTGAATGAGGCAAACGGCACGCGGGATCCGAACGCAACGATCTCCAGCAGCAGACCAACGAGGAGATTGTTGACGGAAGCAAAGGCTCCTCCCACCCACGCCCAGAGCGGCGCGACGAGCAGGGTCAGGAAGCCGAGCGTAACGTTGACGCTCACCAGAGGCACGACAATGAGATTCACGCCGATTCCGATGACGGAGAGCTTCTCGAAGTACTGCGCCACAAGAGGAATCGTGCCGATCTGCGCGGCAAGGGAAACTGCCAGAAGCTGAGCCGCAGGATCGAGTATCTTCCGGAACGGCTTCCGATCGTATGGCTGCCGCAGCAGTCCCATCAGTCTCGGATGGAAGTAGGCAATGGAAAAGACCGCCGCAAAAGAGAGTTGGAAGCCCGGATGGAAGAGCTGCTGGGAATCGACCAGGAGGATAATGAGTGCCGCAAGACCGAGGGACTGGGCAAGGCCGGTTCTTCGTTCCACGAATGTACCTGCCAGAATCACTCCCCCCATAACGCCGGCACGCACCACCGATGGCGACAAGCCCGTCAGCACCATGTAGAAAATCAAAGCCACAATGGTGACAGCCGCAGCGCCGGTGCGAGGGATGCGGAAGAGGCCGAGCATGACATAGAGCGCTGCCGCCAGGACCCCCACGTGCAGTCCGGAAACGGCAAGCACGTGCATCGTGCCTGTTACCACGAACGATTCCCGCACTTCGGGTTCGATTCCCGTGCGATCCCCCAGGAGAATCCCCTTCAGAAAGGCTGCCTCCTCCTTGCCGTGAAACCGATGGAGCAGTGCCCCCAGAGCACTTCGTGCCTTCGCCGTCTGCACCGTGATGCTGAAACCTGACGTCGGCGATTCGACGCTGACGTCAAGACCGTCCGCTGCAACAATGCCGTGGATCCCCCGGAGATCGTAGATTCCGGCCGGATCCAGGTCCCCCGGATTCCGGGGGGCCGGGAAGCGCTCAAGGCGGCCCGAGCACCTGACAACCATCCCGGCCTCCAGCTTCTGCAGCGTCTCGGGGTGGTTCTTGAGGCGTACCTGCAGGGTTCGCTCACCTGCCACCCGTCGCAGACTGGTTCTGATATCCTCTGCGCGGAGCGTCACGATGCGGCCGGTCTCCAGCTCCCGCGGCGTGTCCAGAACGACTCCCCGAAAGCTGATCCATTCCGTCTCCGTTTCGGGCGCGAGTCTGAGGTTGGCCGCTCGCTGCTGCTGAAACGTCTGCAACGCGCAACCGAGCGCTACCACCGAGAGCTGCAGCAGGACGGCCCCCGCCGGGCTCATGCTCCCATTCCGTCGCAGCAGAACCGACAGCGTCAGGAGGAGAAACAGGAGGATCAGTGGGATGACAGGTGGAATCGCCGCACATCGGCCAAGCAGAATGCCGGCGGCCACGAGGAGGGCAAGCCGGAGGGCAGGCCGAGTTTCGAACGGGGATCGAGACATCACCGATTGAGCAGGTCGACGATCTGGGGAGTAACGTGGGCGAGCGTTCGTATGCGGGATGTCAATTGTCCCGCCCCGGCGCCAATGGCGAGACAGGGCACGGGATTCCGCGTGTGCGCTCGCGTCGAGAGATCTTCGATATTCCCATGGTCGCTGATGCTGATGATTATCGTACGGGCGCGATCCGCCGTCTCCACGAGTCCCTCGAGGAACTGATCAAAGCGCTCCAGCACCTCGACGGCGAAGGGAAGTTCCTGACGGTGCCCCGCGTGGTCCGGCAGCCAGTACTCGAAGAGGGTGAAATCATGCCGTGCGCCGATGTCCGCCAGGTGTTCACCCGCCTGTCGCGGAGTGGTGGGCAGCACGTCGGGATGTCCCAGCTCGGGCCACCGGCTGCGGGTGAAGTCGGCCGACAGTGCTCGGTCCTTGCGAAGATCTTCGGCCGTCAGCAGCGGCACGCCTGCCATCAGGCAGGACAGCGTCGTCACGGTCAGCCGGCGTGTGCCGGACCGCACGTACGCGAAGAACGGCTCGGGAAAGGCGTTTGCAAACACGACGCGTTTCCGCAGGGCCAGCAACCGGCGGAAGATGTTCTTCGCCTCGATGAGGGGGCGGAGTGTGCTTGGCGGATACGGGCCGAAGTGCCGGCCTGCGAGCAGCGGAGCGTTCACGCCAGTGAAGATGGCCGCCTGGCCGGTGCCGCTCTGCGGCAGGCCGGGCACACGGAGCGTGGCATTCACGGGACCGAGGGCCACAGAATCCGATCGATAGCTGGTGAATCGGCGATGAGGCAGGTTGCTTCCCAGCAGGTGCCTGAGGTACGGAAGGCGCCCAGCGAAGAACGGATTGAGCGTCGCATCCGCCGATCCGATCCCGACACCGTCGAGGAAGAGGAGAATGACATTCATGTGCGTCACGCGGGCAATACTCCGCGGCTTTCCCTTCAATCTCTGTCGCGTGTCGGCGGAGGAGACTTGCTTTCGAGGAGGACAGTCACGGGACCGTCATTCACAAGTTCCACCTCCATCATGGCCCGGAACAGTCCTGTCGCCACCCGGGCCGGACCGAGGAGCTCCCGCAGACGGGCGGCAAAGACGTCGTACAGCCGTTCAGCGATTTCGGGCGGAGCTGCCTCCGTGTAGCTCGGGCGGTTTCCGCGCCGCGTATCACCATAGAGCGTAAACTGCGACACCACCATCGCCGATCCGCCGGTGTCCTGGACAGAGATGTTCATCTTCCCTTCGGCGTCGCTGAAGATCCTCAGCGAACAGCACCGATCGGCAAGAGCCAGAGCGTCCGCTTCCGTGTCCCCTTCCCTGACACCGAGCAGAATGAGCATTCCCGGTCCGATGGTGCTGTGGAGTCGGCCATCGATCCGGACGCCGCAGCGCGTCACGCGTTGGATGAGAGCTCGCATGTGTGAAGAGAACAACCTCGCTCAGTTCACGGACGGCATGTTGCGGCTTCGACTTCTCACGGTCCCGATCATCACCCGATCATGCCCGTCGAGGTCCTTTGCCACAGTCACGGCACCGACACCGCCGTCCGCCATGATGGCGCGGACGGCCTGGGTCTGGTCGCAGCCGATTTCGAGGAACATCGTTCCCCCGTCACGCAACACGAGCGGGGCCAGTTCAACAATCCTTCGGTAGAAGGTCAGCCCATCGGCCCAGTCACTCGTTGCGACCCGCGGCTCGTACTTCCGGATCTCTGTCGGCAACGCCTCCCAGGCATCCCTGGAGACATAGGGAGGATTGCTCACGAGGACGTGCCACCGCCGCCGCAGAATTTGATCGATGGGCTCAAAGACATCCAGCTGATGGAACTCTATGCTTTCCTCAACGCGGTGGAAGTGCGCATTCTGACGGGCGACGTCGAGAGCTTCAGGGCTCACGTCCAGCGTTGTGACGCGGGCACCGCGGACAAACTTGGCCAGCGCGATCGAGATGTTGCCGGATCCGGTTCCGATTTCTAGGATCGAAACAGGATCCTCGGCCGAAGACTCCCGGCACGACAGCATGACTTGTTCCACGAGAGTCTCCGTTTCCGGACGGGGAATGAAGACCCGCGAATCGACGGCGAGCTGCAGTCCCATGAAGTTGACGGAACCAACGATGTACTGAACGGGTTCGCGGTTCAGCCGCCGTTCGAGCAGCAGACGGAAAGCGCGGAGTTCTTCTTTCTGAAGCTGGCGCTGCGGGCCCGAATACAGGTCAATGCGGGGGCACTTCAGGGCGTGGGAAAGCAGAAGGTCAACGGTGAGGCGGGGCTCGCCGATCCCCGATTTCTTCAGGAGATCGACGGCGAATCGCATCATCTCCCGAACGGTCCAGGCCTTCGTCTCGAGCTGAAGCATGCTCAACGGGCCCTGCGTCGCTTGTTCCGGGCGGACGGTGCGTGTTTCGCGCTGCGGGGCGGGCGCCGCTTCTTCACTTTGGCCGCCGGGGTACGCCTCTTGGGTCGGGACTTGCGGATGGCCCTGGAGAGTTCCTTCATCCGGTCTTCCGAAAAGGCCTCCCGGACATCACGCCGCAGCTCTTCCGCCCTCTCCAGGATTTCCTTCAACTTCTCTTCCGTCTCTCCCCCCTCATCGGGACGTTGCTCCCAGGCCCGATGGAGGGCTTCGAGCGTGCGGTCCACCTTCGAACGAATGATCCCGCCGACGATCTCCGGCGTCAGCTCGATCCGGCGGAGTTTCACGCGATCTCCGGCGTAGAAGCCCAGCTGTTCCAATTCCTGCGTTTCTTCATCGATCGCCCGCTCCTGAGACTCGTCAAGGTCTTCCTGCAGAGACCCATGCACGGGCAGGAACTCAAAGCGGCGATCCCCCTCGAGAAGAGCCGTGAAGTCGGGAAGAGCGGCAACCTCAAAGCCCTGCCGCTTCCCTTCATCCATCACCTCTTCCCACAGCTTTTTGACCGGAACGATAACATCGCGATCGGCCGCCAGCAGTCGTTCCGCTTCCAGGAGACATCGCTCGTACATGCACCCTCCACGATCGAATCCAGCACGCCCCCAAAGGCCAAAGTAAGTGAATTTCAGAGAAAGAGCAAGGCAGGACGGGTCACGCCGAGGGAGAGGAAGTCTTCACGTCGCAGCGCGGGTCCTGCACCCGCAACAGCAGCAGCAGTCCGCTGAGGGAGAATACCATTCCGACCCCGAAGACCACCGGATAGCCCGCCACGTCGCTGATCCATCCTCCGAGAATGCTGAAGAGGTAGAAGGGTGCCAGGAAACCGTTCATGACCGCGACGTACATCGCCCGGTCGTTCTGCGGCGCCCGTTCCGCGGCAAAATGGAACCGCGTGATCAACTCGGCACCAAAGGTGATACCGGTCAGCACAAACACGACATAGTACCACGCCGGGTCACGTGCGAAGAGGGCGATGCCGCTCGCGACTGTCATGGCCGAAGCGCACACGAGCAGCGATTTCTTGGTTCCCCATCGGTCGGAAACCCATCCCAGGGCGGAGGCACTCAGCACCTGCGTGGAGACCATGATCATGGTGAAGATGCCCACGAAGGTCTCAGGAAGCCGGAACCGGTCCAGCGCCGAGACGACGAAGAAGGCGGCGGACATCAGACCGACGGTGGAGAACGCCGCGCTGAGGAGAAACATCCGGAAGCGTCTGTCCTGCGCGAGGATGCCGCGGATCCGAGGCACGAGTTCCGACAGGGGGACAGGAGGAGAAACCGGAGATGGTTCCGTCTCCGTCGTCTGCCGAAGGATGAGCCATGATCCGAATTGAAGGGCAAACGCGATCAGGATGACGATCCCGTAGTTGTAGGGGAACACCAGCAGGGACAGAAGACCCGTGAGCAACAGGCTGTTGGCGAAACCGAGGACGGACCCCGTCGAGGTCCTGAGACCCATGAGTTTTCCACGTCTCGTTGGAGGGACAGTCTTCGCAACAAGGTCGTACCAGACAGGTGCACTCAGACCGGCAACGATCTGATTGGCCGTGAAGATCAGAAAGAAGAGGATGAGGGTGAACCCCGGATAGCTGCCTCCGAACAGCATAATGACGATTGCCAGCAGCAGGATCTGGAGCCGTTGTGCCAGACTGGTGGCAACGACAAACGGCTTGCGGTACGGCATACGGCCCGCAGCGTGCGCGGCCAGCACTTGTGGAATGAAGTAGGCGGCATAGACGACGACGGGCAGGAGTCCGATCGTGAGGTCACTCGCCCCCAGTCTCCGCAGCAGAGCCGGATAGACCGTCTGAGGATTCAGGAGCGCCAGGGAAGCCATGTAGAGGCTTCCTTCCGCGAAGTGCACGCGGAAGTTCCTGCGCTGGATCTGCTCGGGGTCATTCATAACGGGAATGAAAAAGGGTCACCGACACGTGACCCTCAAACCATCGGGAGGAGCGGATTTCACTTCTTCATCTTTTCGGCGAAGATCTGCGCAACCTTTTCGATGTCGTAGCCGACTTTCGGGAGATAGATCCCGCCGAACCGCTCCACCATGGACTTCAGCGTGTCGTAGGCGTCGGCGCTGCAGAAGAAGACCGGCGTTCCGCGATTGGCCCCCTCTTTCTTTGCGAGCTGCAGCAGCGCAATGCCCGGAAGATGTCCCTTGAGATGAGTATCCTTGAAGTCGTTGTCAAGGATGATCAGGTTGAACGCCTCGCTCTTGATCTTCTGCCACGTATCCACACTCGTGGCGGTCTCAACGATCGCAATCTCATCCTCAAGGATGGCCGTGGCGACTTCCAGGGCAAATCCGTGGGACTTCCGTTGCCCTTCGTCGTCGTCTGCTACGAGTACTTTGTACGGCATGAGGTCGGTGGCTGTGCAGAGCGTGCGGTGGTCGGTTCGAGCACAAGTATAAGGTTTTTCACCGCGAAACACAAGGGGCAGAATGCGCGCATTCAGTGTGCCGCCCGGGAAAAGACTTCGCGCCCCCCAATGACCGTCATCTCCACCTCGACGAACGGCAGTTCTTCTTCCGAAACCTGAAAAAGGTCGCTGGAAAGGACGACGAAATCTGCGAGCTTGCCGCGCTCGAGCGTGCCCTTGAGTCGCTCTTCAAATCCCGCCCAGGCAGCCCACGCGGTGAAAATGCGCACGGCCTCTGAGCGGTTCACCCGCTCCGAAACGTACCACCCTCCGTTGAACTCCTCGGCATTCACCATGCCGCTCTCGCTCAGCTGGAACTGGCGCCGCACGTCCTCGGCCGATCGCGGCAGGCCGGATGGGTCTCTCCTCGTCACTGCCGCGGCGATCCCGAGAAGGGGGCTCGGCTGTTCCACGGGGAAGTCCGACCCTCCCGGTATCACAACGCCGGTGTTCAGGAGCGAGCGCCAGGCATAGGCGCCGCGAATGCGCTCGGGACCCAGGCGCGCTTCGGCCCAGTACATATCCGATGTGCAATGGGTAGGCTGCATGCTTGGAATCACGCCCAGCTGGCGGAACCGCGGAATGTCGTCGGGCGCGAGCACCTGCGCATGCTCGATGCGCGGCCGCGCATCCGCAGACCGGACCTCGGCAAGTGCTGCCTCATACACATCGAGCACGAGCTTGTTGGCCCGATCTCCGATCGCATGCACGCACGGCTGAAACCCGGCCACGAGCGCCCCCCGCACCAGACGAAGCAACTCGTCCGTCGAGACCATGGTCAGTCCGCGGTTGTCCGGATCATCGCTGTACGGTTCCAGCAGGGCTGCACCCCGCGAGCCCAGTGCGCCGTCCATGTAGAGCTTCAACGAGCGCACTGTCAGATGATGATTCCCGAAGCCCAGCAGCGGTCCGGTGGATCGCATTGATTGCCAGAGGTCGCTCTCCGCGGCCACAGCCGCGAAGATCCTCAGAGGCATCCTTCCCTCGCGGATCTCTTGCTTGTAGAGATCCAACTCCCACTGGTCTATCCCCATGTCATGGACGGTGGTAATGCCCTGCTCGATGCACTCCTCAACAGCACGACGGAGGCCCTCGGCTGCCTCCTCTCCGCTCAGCCGCGGCAGCACGGCAACGGCGATCTCCATCGCCGCATCAATGAGAATCCCGGTGGGATTTCCCCGCGCGTCACGAAGGATCTTCCCTCCGGGAGGATCGGGCGTCTCTCTGTCGATGCCGGCGATCTCCAGCGCCAGCCGATTCAGCCAGGCAGCGTGTCCATCCACGCGCACGAGATAGACGGGATTCGCCGGCGCTACGCGATTCAGCAACTCCTGAGTCGGGAAGGCCCGGGAGGGCCAATCGTTCTGATCCCATCCCCGTCCTCTCACCCACTGGCCGGGGCTCGATTGCCTCACGCGCGCCAGCACCCGCTCCCCCGCTTCCCGTTCCGAAGTGGTTCCCGTGAGATCCACCGTGATTTTTGCCAGTGCGAGGCCCATGAGATGTACATGCGCGTCGATGAACCCGGGGAGAACGGTACGGCCCTGGAGGTCAACGACCCGTGCCGGCACGAACTCGTTCACGAGATCTTCCTGAGTGCCGACAGCAGCGATCCGGTCTCCCCGGATCGCCAGGGCCTCCGCCACCCGCAGTTCCTCATCCATCGTGTAGATGCGTCCATTCACGTAGAGCGAATCCGCCTCCTGCTTCATCGGAAGCGACAGAGAGAGCGTGGCAAGGATGGTTGCGACAAGGAGAGCGATAGTCCATCGTTGAGAGCGCATAGAACAGTCCTTCCGTTGGAAGCCGGCGTTACCTGACGAGAGTGGCGAAACCCTTTCGCGCGAGGTTCCGGTAGATCACCGCAGCGGCTGCGGCTGCGACGACCAGGAACAGCAATCCTCCACCAAGGTCTCCCAGGATGATCTTCCCAACCCCGAACAATGAGGAATAGACGAGGACGACGCCGGCTCCCCAGCTCAACAGCAGCAATCCGTACCCCGAGTCTCCCACCACGTCCGGCACCTGCGCTGCGATCCTCTTCCATCCTCTTCCTCCGGGATGGACGCGCCGGAAGAACGCCTTCAGGGTTTCATCGTCCGTGGGCCGTGTCAGCAGTGTCACGGCGAGCCATGTGATCGTCGTGAGGCCCACGATCCAGAAGAGCGTTTCAGGGAATTGGATCGACGTGTAGGTTCTGATGGCGCCGTACACGAGGAGCGGCGCCAGCATGGCCGTGATCTCGCTCCAGGCGTTGATGCGCCACCAGAACCAGCGGAGAATCAGGACGAGTCCCAGCCCCGCGCCCGCCTCGATGATGAACGCCCACGCGCCGGAGATTGTCTCGAGCAAGCCCGTCACAACCAACGAAACGAGCATAATCACAATCGTCGTGATGCGGGAGACGGCGACGAGGTGCCGCTCGTCCGCCCGGGGACGGATGAATCGCCGGTAGAAATCATTGATGACGTAGGACGTGCCCCAGTTCAGTTGTGTTGCGATGGTGGACATGTACGCCGCGAAGAAAGAAGCCACCAGCATCCCCTTGAGACCGGTTGGCAGGAAATCCCGCATGGCATAGACATACCCCAGCCGCTTCTGCTCGGCTCCGAGGTCCGGATAGAGAATCAGCGTCGCGAGTCCAACCAGAATCCATGGCCAGGGGCGGACACAGTAGTGGGCGATGGTGAACCAGAGTGTGGCGAAGAGAGAGTGCTTCTCATCCCGGGCGGACATCATGCGCTGGGCTATGTAGCCGCCGCCTCCGGGTTCTGCGCCGGGATACCACGAGGCCCACCACTGCACTCCCACGAAAGCGAGAAATGCCGCCACGGTCAGGGCCAAGGCGCCCGTGGTCTCCATGACCTCCCCCCCGCCGACGACGGGCGTGAAGCGGAGTGCCCATGCCGGGAGTTTCTCCTGAAGCCCCGCAATTCCCCCGACCTGAGGGAGCCCGAGGACCACTACTGCGAGGATGATCGTCCCGGTCATCGCCAGCACAAACTGAAAGGCGTCGGTGACAGCCACGCCCCAGAGTCCGGAGAGCGCCGAGTAGAGAGCAGTCAGTAGAAGCGCCCCCGCGACATAGAGCAAGACCACAGTGTGAGGAATGCCGAACATCCCTTCCAGGATGGCCGCCATCGCGAGATTGACCCACCCCATGATGACGCAGTTCATGAAGACGCCGAGGTACAGGGAGCGGAATCCACGCAGAAAGGCAGCCGGCTTTCCGGAGTAGCGCAGCTCCACGAGCTCAACGTCGGTCATGATGCCCGCGCGCCGCCAGAGCCGCGCGAAGAAGAAGACGGTCAGCATACCCCCGAAGACGAAGTTCCACCACAGCCAGTTGCCGGCGATGCCGTTCTTCGCCACAAGCTCCGTCACGGCCAAGGGAGTGTCGGCGGCAAAGGTCGTCGCCACCATCGACGTGCCCGCCAGCCACCACGGCAGGTTGCGTCCCGAAAGAAAGAAATCATGCGTGCTCTTCCCGGCCCTTCGAGCGTAGATCAGACCGATCACGGCACTGACGGCGAAATAGACGGCAACGATGACCCAGTCGACCTGTTCCACGGAGAGACTCCTGGAATGTGGGGAATCCGCCCGACGTCCCCCGCAGGCGGACAGTTTCTGGATGGTCGCTCAGAGGCAGATCGCCTCCGCCACCCGCAGAGGCCACAGAATTTACGCCATGCCAGAAGGAATTGCAAGGGCTTCCACATCCACACCAACTTCTTGTCCGACGGCCACTTGCCCGCTTCTCTGCAACTGTTGCTTGCGAAGCACGTCAAAAATACCTATCTTCCCAGCCGCCTGGCGGTAGCGTGCAGCCGTTTCACCCCTCACCAGCAGAGTGAGCGCGCATGACACTGGATCTCCTGGAACAGAGTCTCCCCTCCATCAAGAGCCATATCTTTCCGCTATCCGTTCCCCTGTCTGCCTGGAGCATCAAGGAGTCCGACCTTCCTGACGGTCATCTGCCGAACCTGGATGATTCCCGATGGCCGCAATTCCAGGTACCGGGTTTCTGGGGCGGCTACGACAGGACGGCCTGGTTCCGGCGCACCCTCGTCATCCCGCAGGAATTTGGGGGGAAGAGCGTCGTGTTGCGGTTGGACCTTCCCGAGGCCCTCCTCTTTGTCAACGGAAAGGCCTTTCATGGGATCGACAAGCATCATTCGGACATCCTCCTCTTCGAACAGGCGCGGGGAGGCCAGAAGCTCCAAGTTGCCATTCAGGCGTACTCCGGCAGAACGAAGGAAGTGAGCATGTTCAACCGGGCGGAACTCGCCGTGCTCTACCGTCCCGCCCTTGAGTACGCCACCGGGCTCACACTCCTTCGCGAGCTCGACAGGATCTTCACCCCCGGATCCCCCGAGTCGAAGGAAATTCGTGAAGTCATCCGAAAGGCACTGATCTTCGTCAAGTACTTCAAGCCGGATGGTGAAGAATACCCGCATGCGATCGCACGCGGCCTGAAATATTTGCGGGGCGCCGTGGAAACAGAGTTGCAGACGTCCGTGCAGGCCACTCTGCATCTGATTGCCCAGTCGCACATTGATGTCGTGTGGCTCTGGACACGCAAAGAAACGCGGAGGAAGTGCGGGCGGACCTTCTCCACGGCACTGAGTCTGCTCGACGAGTTCCCGCACTTGTCGTTCACGCAATCGCAGGCGCTGCTCTATGAGTACCTCCGTCAGGAACACCCGCATCTCTTCCAGCGCGTTCAGCAGCGCGCTGCGGAGGGGAGATGGGAGACCGTCGGATCGATGTGGGTAGAACCTGACTGTAACCTCCCGAACGGCGAATCGCTTGTCCGACAGATTCTGACAGGGAAGAAGTTCTTTCGGCAACACTTCGGTACTGAAAGTCCGGTGGCATGGCTTCCGGATACGTTTGGCTTCAACGGTGCACTCCCGCAGATCCTGAAGAAGGCGGGCATCGACTATTTCTTCACAACGAAACTCTCCTGGAACGACACCAATCCGTTCCCTCATCACAGCTTCTGGTGGAAGGGAATTGACGGTACGAAGATCCTCGTACACGCGCCGCCGCTCGGACTTGAAGCCACGCTCTCCATGCGGGATCTTCACCGCTCGTGGGAACGGTACCGGCAGAAGGAGCAGGCGCCGGATCTGGCGCAGACCTTCGGCTACGGGGACGGAGGCGGCGGACCGACAAGGGATCAGGCGGTCCGGACCGGACTCGTCGGGCGACTTCCGACTCTGCCGGTGCTCCGTGCATCGACCGCACTCGCATTCTTCCGGCAGCTCGAATTGCATGGTCAGAATCTCCCTGTCCGGGACGGCGAGCTGTACCTGGAGCGCCACCGCGGAACATACACCACTCACGGATGGATCAAGAAGGCAAACCGGGAGGCGGAGACCCTTCTCTACAATGCGGAACTCCTCGCAACGCTCTCCCACCTCGCCGGGCGCACCCCGGCGGCGCGTCGGTATCCCTCGGCAGACCTTGCCGCCGCGTGGGAGCGCGTCCTGACAAACCAGTTCCACGATATTCTCCCCGGTACAGCCATCGGCGAGGCCTATGACGACAGCCGCCGGGACTATGAAGCGGTCCGCTCCGTGTGCGGACAGATCATCGACCGGTCGCTTTCTGCGCTGACGGAACGCAAGCGGTTTCCCGGAGCCGTCGCCTTCTTCAGTCTCTTCAACACGCTTCCCTGGGATCGGTCAGAGTACGTCGAACTGTCCCTGACCTCCAATGCAAAGCAATTCTCCGTCACAGACGAAGGGGGCTCTCCGGTCGCCCACCAGGTGCTCGGCCGGTCCCGCGGAACCGTCCGCCTTGTCTGCTACGTACAGAATATCCCGCCGCTTGCCGGAAAGACGCTCGTCGTCACTCCTGCCGCCCTTGCCGGACCGACAGAAGGGGACTGGAAGGCATCCTCGTCTCTGCTGGAAACGCCTCTCTACCGGATTCGCTTCGACCGCACCGGGAGGATCACCTCGATCCATGACCATGCCCTCCGACGCGAACTGCTGTCGCGGGACGGGCGTGGAAACGTCCTGCAAACCTTCGTTGACAAGCCGAAGGAGTGGGAAGCATGGGACATCGACGAGGAATGTTTGGGGCGCAAGACGGATCTGTTCTCATTGAACTCCACCCGCACGCTTGCCCACGGGCCGCTCTGTGCGATCGTCGAATTCGTGTGGAAGAGCGCGAACGGATCATCGATCACTCAGCACCTCGTCACGTACCACGCGTCCCGCCGTATTGACTTCCGCACCCGCGTGCACTGGAAGGAGCGGCAGATTCTCCTGAAGGCGGCGTTTGCCCTCAATGCAAGTCCGGGATCGGCCACGTATGAGATTCCGTTCGGCACGCTGCAGCGATCCGCGAAACCCCGGACTCCCGAAGAGAAAGCCCAGTTCGAAGTGCCGGCACAGCAGTGGGCAGACGTATCCGATGCGAAGTTCGGCCTCAGCCTGCTGAACGACAGCAAGTACGGCTACGATGCCCGCGACGGCGTCCTTCGCCTCACCCTGCTCCGGTCTCCCCACGAACCGCACGAAACGGAGCCGCACAAACACACCGGCGACAGGATCACGGACCAGGGGGAGCACCTGTTCACGTATGCCCTCCTGCCGCATGCCGGAGATTGGAAGACAGCCGAGACCGCGAGACGCGCTCGTGAGCTGAACGTTCCGCTCGTGATCCGGGAAGGCCTGAGCTCGACGCCCCTCCCGTCCCTCCTCGGTCCGCTTCCCCCCGCGCTGTTCCTCGACGCGGTGAAGAGAGCAGAAGAAGGAGAAGAGATCGTCCTCCGGCTCCATGAAGGACATGGCAGCACGACCCGAGCGCAGGTACAGGTTGGCTTCACGGTGGACCAGGCGTGGGAGTGCGACCTCCTCGAACGTGCGGTCAAGAAACTGAAGCCGGTCCGATCCAGAATTCAGCTCAGGTTCACCCCGTATGAGATCAAGACGCTGCGGCTGAAGGTACGTCCCAGGCCGCTCAAGCCCTAGAACGATGACAATGCGAGACCAGTATGACTGAACCGCTGAAGTACGGCCTCGTCGTCTCCTGCCAGGCCGAAGGAGACAGCCCCTTCAACAATGTGCAGTCGATCGTCGCGTTTGCCCGCGCAGCCGAAATGGGGGGAGCGATTGCCGTCAGGATCAACGGCACCGATCACATCCGACACGTGCGCGAAGCAGTGCGCATTCCAATCATCGGCCTTGTCAAGTCGGAGTACCCCACAGGGGAAATCCTGATTACGGGGACGCTAGAGGAAGTGGACTCGATCATCAAAGCAGGAGCCGACATCGTTGCCACCGACGGTACCTACCGCGCCCGTCCGAACGGGCTGACGGGTACGGCGATGCTCCTGGAAATCAAGAAGCGCTTCGACATCCCGATCATCGCCGACATCTCAACCCTTGATGAAGGAATCGACGCGCTCGAGTCGGGGGCTGACTACGCCGCGACTACGCTCTCGGGCTACACGCGCGAAACCGCCAACACCGTCACGGACGAGCCGGACTACCAGCTCCTCTACGACCTCGCTCAGCGGTTCCCGGCGCGCGTGGTCGCCGAGGGACGCGTGTGGACACCGGGTCAGGCAGCGCACGCCTTGAAACTCGGTGCTCACGCCGTCGTCGTCGGAACAGCCATCACCCGCCCCGTGGAAATCGTGCGGCGCTTCGTGCATGCACTGCGCGTCCCATAGTGATTCGCCATGGCATCCCCAGAGTCCGCCGTACCATCCTCCCCGGCATCAGCATGAAAACCATCGGACTTCTTGGAGGACTGAGCTGGGAATCTTCCCTCGAGTACTACCGTCTCATCAATCAGAAGACGCGTGAGCGTCTTGGCGGACTCCACTCGGCCCCGTGCATCCTTTACTCCCTCGACTTTGCCGAAATCGAGCTGCTGCAGCGTCAGGGTCGGTGGGAAGAAGCATCCCACATCATGAGTGCCGCTGCTCAATCGCTCGAGCGGGCCGGCGCGGACATCCTCCTCATCTGCTCCAATACCATGCACAAGATGGCCGACGAGCTCGAGCAGCAGCTGCGAATCCCCCTCCTCCACATCGCCGATGCCACTGCCGAGCACGTGGTGCGATCAGGGATCTCGACCGTCGCACTCCTCGGTACGCGGTTCACGATGGAGGAGGAGTTCTACAAATCCCGCCTGGAAGAGAAGTTCGGGCTCCGCGTGCTCGTTCCGCCCGAAGTTCAACGACAGCTGGTACACGATGTCATCTACCATGAACTCTGCGCGGGCATCATCAACCCGGTGTCGCGCAAATCGTTCAGCGGGATCATCCAATCGCTCGCGCTCGAGGGAGCCCAGGGTGTCATCCTCGGATGCACCGAGATCGTCCTCCTCGTCAAACCCGCCGACAGTCCCATCCCCGTCTTCGACACAACCGAGCTTCATGCCGAGGCGGCCGTCAACGCCGCCTTGCGGCACTAATCCTCATCGTCATGCCGACGTGCTGTAGGTCGGGACCTGTTGTACGATTCGAACGTCGGGCTGGGTTAGAGGTCCCGATCAAAGGCGTATCGGGACGACGGGGAAGG
>CAYXMK010000033.1:0-16774 GCA_964465905.1 uncultured Ignavibacteriaceae bacterium
ATCCAGAACATCAGCGATGCCATGAGAAAGGAAAACTGGCCCATGAAGAGCTCAAGGTAGAGGGGCGTGAACAGCAGCCAGAGAGCCCCGATCTGCTCTCCGCGATCCGGGTCCGAAAACAGCCGACGCGTGAGCGCGACGTTCATGATGAGAAGCAACTCGTTAAACAGGATCCACAGTGTGTACGCCAGGGCCGGTGTCAGGGGCTGAAACACAAGTCCGAAGGTGTACGCCGCGAACGGATGGTAGCGGTACGGATACCAGTAGGGAACAGCGACCGTCTCCGGTCTCGGCGCATAGATGCTGACGCCATCAACGATATTCCGGCCGGCCTGGTAGATCGAGTAGAAATCCACCGCCTGGCCCCGACGATGCACGGCATCATCAAACAGGAAATTCAGCCATCCCGTCGCCAGTGAGCTGAACATCAGGAGATGGACAAAGACTCCTGCGATCAGCAGTATCCGGCCTTTTCCGACGTGCCTGTCCGTCTGCGGCCTCTGCATGATGGAATTGTCCCGTTCATTTACGGTAGAAGCCCGGCAACTATGATCGCGGAGCTTGGAGAGATGACGGACTTCCTCAGGGCTTGAGGACAAAATCCACTTCAAACACCTCGTAGGACGCTTGCCGCATGCCGAGAGAACGATACGTCTCCTTCGCCCGATCATTCCGCTCATCAACATAGAGGCGCAAACCGCAGACGCCGCCGTGCCGACGCGCCAGGTCCTCCACATGCCGGTAGAGCGAACGAAACACTCCCTGGTTCCGGTACTCTTTCTTCACGTACACGCTCTGAATCCACCAGAACGTCCCGTTCCGCCAGTCGCTCCATTCATACGTGATCATCAGCTGTCCGGCAATGTTCCCCCCGATCTCCGCTACGTAGTACATCCCCTTCGAGGAGTCTTCCAGCACCGCCCCGACGCCCCTGCGCAGCGTCGAGGCGTCAAGCCGCCGTCCTTCCGTTTCCAGCGCCATGAGTGCATTGAAATCGGCAATTACGGGCGCGTCAGCCGGGACTCCGGTCCGGATCGTCAGTGTCTCCACGGTCACGCTCCTACTGGTACGCCGCTCTGTCGAGATCTTCCAGGGAGGAGAAGGGCTTCGGCGGCTTCAGATAACCGCCGAGGAAACGGTAGATTTTCAGCCGGATCTCTTTCGCCGCCCGGATGTCGATGCGGTCAAAGCTGTGGCCGCCGGGCGCATCTTTGAAGATCTCATACTCGAATTTCTTCCCTGCGGCCTTCAAGGCGCGGATGAGGTTCTCCACTTCGAGCACATACACGTCATCGTCGTTCGTGTTTGTATGGATCAGCAGCGGCGTCCTCAGCTTCTCCACGTGATTCACCGGCGACCTCCGTCGGTACTCGTCGACATCCTGCTGAACGGTCGTTCCGATGTGGTACTCGGCCGAGAAGAGCTGCCGATACTCTTCGTCGTGGTACCCCAGCCGTGCCACCAGATCACTCACCGGCACACCGGCAAACGCCGCCTGGTAGTCGTCCGGATGTTCAAAGATGTTCATCAGCGCGATGAGACCGCCGTGACTCCAGCCGACAATGCCCACCCGGCTTTTATCGACAAAGGGATAGTTCTCGATCATGTAGTTGCGGCTGGCGTACGCATCTTCATTCTCCAGACCGCCGTAGTCGATCCGCTCGTAGAAGCTTTTCCCGTACCCTGTGCTGCCGCGATACTCGGGAGCCACCACGACGTATCCCTGGGCAATCATCTCCCGGATGATGTGCGTATGGTAGGTGGTAAAATTCGCGTGCACCCCGCCGTGGGGAAGAACGAGGAGAGGATATTTCTTGCTCCGGTCGATGTTCTTCGGGATGAAGATGTACGACCAGAATTTGACGGGATTCTTCGCCCCCATGGCAGTCGGATTCTTGACCCTGGCCGGCGGCGGACCAACCTGGTAGATCTTGTCGATCAGGGCAACGTCTCCCACCTTGTGGTACCAGAGAACGTCGTCGATCGATTTCTCCAGCACGTCAAGACGGTGCTCGAGCAGTTCGAGTTTCTTTTCAAGAAGTGCGGTCGCGGATGCAGCCGGCGCTGCACTCGCATCCTGGGCCTCGATCACCCTCACGCCTCCGGCTCCCAGAGTCAGAACCGCTGCAAGAAGGATGGAGCCCTTCACCCGTGGTGGACGTATCATGGCGGATCTCCTTCTGCCGCGCGACCACTGCCGGCGGCAGATGAATGTTGCGTCTCCGTGGTTCCTGTTCTATTCTCCAATTCCCATTTCCGTGAGAAGATGAGGTGCCTCCCCGATGTATTGCGTTACCCACAGCACGTAGCGTATGTCAACAGCAATCGAACGACTGTAGGATGCACTCCACGCATAGTCGTTGATGGTCGCCTCCCAGGCACGATCGAAGTTCACGCCGACAAGCTCTCCGCGACCGTTCAGCACAGGGCTGCCCGAATTCCCCCCGGTGGTATCCATATCGTAGAGGATACCGACCGGCACATCCTTCAGACGGGGATGTTCGAACCGCCCATACGTCTTTCCCCTCGCAAGCGCAACAAGCCGCTGCGGTGCATCAAAGGGCTCTGTCCTTGTGCTCTTCTCCAGAACGCCCGTCAGTGTCGTGATTGGACTGTAGTACGTCGCGTCAGCCGGGCTGTAACCCCTGATCGCGCCGAAGGTGAGCCGGAGCGTACCATTGGCGTCCGGGATAAAGTCGGCCTTGAGGAAGTCCTGCTTGACCTCCACGAACTGCGCGTAGAGACTGGACAACGCCCCCTGGCGACGCTGGTTGACTTCCCGCTGTTCTGCAAGTGCCGGAGAGAGCGCGACCGCCAGTCGCAGGAAGGGATCCGGGCTTGCGGCAACCGTCTCGGGATCTGACCCCAGCAGGGAAAGGACGGTCTCCGCATCCTTCATCGCCGTTGTTTCATAGGCAAGATCGATGAACCGGTCGATGTCCCGCTCACGATCCTCCGACACGAGCAACGCATCAATCGCCCCGATCCGCTGGTCGGCCGGCAACGCCGCCGCCTGGAGGAGTATTTCCCGCAGAAAGATCTTGTCCGTCGGCTCGTGGAAGTTCTCCAGACCGCGACGAATGTTCTCCTTCAGACGCGGCAGGTTCCGATCCATATACGCCGTCTCCCGCTCCAGGTCGGGCTTCTTCAGCTCCTGAGCGGATTCGTACACCCGCACGGCATTCGCCAGCATCGTGGAGCTTGACGTGAGAAAGCTCAGAATCATCTCCGATTCTGCCCGCTCCGCCATGGCATCATACACTGCAGCAATGTCCTTCAGCATCGAGCCGTACAGTTTCTTGCGGTGCGGATCGGCATCGATAAATTTCTGCAGTTCAGCTTCTTCCTCCCGTTTCCTCTCCACAAGGCCCAGCCGTTGCAGGCCACGCAGCTTGCCACGGTAGTTCTTTGCGGTGTTTGCCAGCCCTTTGATGCGCGCGGCATGCTGCAGAGCAACCCCCCGATCATCCTTCCCCATTTCTTCCATGACGGAGATCTGCCACTCGAACAGACTTGCCACGTACGGCATGCGGTAGTGCTGTTCGTAGTTCAGATAGTGCGAGGTGCGATGACGGTACGTGCGACCCGGATACCCGAGGATGAAGACGAAGTCCCCTTCATCTACGCCCGACGGCTGAACCGTGAGATGCCGCCGGGGCCGGAAGGGGACGTTCTCCTCGGCATACTCCCTGGGGGAGCCGTCCGGTCCTACGTAGGCGCGCAGGAAGGAGAAGTCTCCTGTGTGCCGCGGCCATATCCAGTTGTCGTGTTCTCCTCCAAATTCGCCGATCGAACGGGGAGGAACGTAGACAAGCCGGACGTCTCGCAGGTATGTGTACAGAAAGAGAACATACGTGCGGCCCGTGAACATTTCGGACACCTCAGCCCGCTTTCCCCGATGCTGCCTCTCGGCGTCGGCCACAATCTCCTTAATCCGACGCTCAATGGTTCTGGTTCGTTCTGCCAGATCCATCCCTTCCTTCAGCGCGCCCAGCACCTCCGCCGACACATCCCGGTAGGATTCCGTGATCCGTACCGCGTAGCCGCGAGCGGGGAGCTCTTCCGACCGTGTTCGCGCCAGAAAGCCGTTGGCAACGTAATCTTTCTCTGTACTACTCACCGCCTGAACGGCTCCGAAGGCACAGTGATGGTTTGTCAGAATGAGACCGTCGGGCGATACGAATGACCCGGTGCACCCCCCGACCTGCACGATGGCGTCGATGAGACTGGCACCATCGGGATTGTACACTTCCCGCGGATCAATCTTGAGCCCCCTGGCCCGCAGGTTGAGCTTGAGAATGTCGCTGATGGGATACATCCCCTCGTCGGCAGGCAACAACGAGACGAGGAGGGTAAGCAGGAAGAAGGAAACGGCACCGCGGCAGGTGTTCTTCACGGATGAACCTCACAAGAAGTTCTCTGACGATTCACGACACAGAGAGTAGAGAAAAAAAGAGAGAATATCCATGACCGCGCACTTCAGATGACTCGTCATCCCCCCGATCAGAATACTCCCACGAGCTTCGCGGCCATGATGAGAATAGCCACAACGAGAAATATCCGGATGAGTTTCTCGCCGCCCGCAACCGAGGCATGCGCTCCCCACCACGCTCCCGAGGCGCTCCCCGCTCCAAGCACCAGTCCCAGCAGCCAATCCACATTCCCTGTCCACGCGAAGACCGCGATGGCGGGAATCGTATAGAGAAGAACAACGGTGACCTTGTGCATATTGACGTACACGAGGTTGAGCCTGGCCACATGGTAGAGAACAGCCATCAGCAGAAAGCCGACGCTCACCTGGATGAAGCCGCCGTAGAAGCCGACACCGAACATCAGAGGATAGATCCATTTCGTGCGACGCCCCTCCGCACTTCCCTGGCCAACCGGCTGCGGAATGAACAACGAGATCGCCGTACCAATCATGACGATCACAAGGATCCTCTGAAACCACACGTCTGTCAGACGGATGGAAAGCAGCGCACCGACGACCACTCCGGGGATTGCCCAGAGAGCCAGCAGGAAGCTCCGGCGGAACTCGTGGACGTCGTGCGTTCGGAACGAGAGGGCGCCGGAAATGCTCTGCAGGAGGATCGCCACGCGGTTCGTGCCGTTCGCAACCGAACTCTCCAGACCGAGAACAATCAGCGCCGGCAGCGTCAGCGCCGACCCGCCCCCCGCCACCACGTTGAGAATTCCGGTCGCTACGCCGATACCGAAGAGAAGCAGGAGAGAGAGCGGTTCGTTCACGGGGTTATGGTTGCCGTTCTGCTTCGGCGGAGATCTTCAGGCAAAAGAATGAACCCGCGCCGGACATCGCCGATGATCTCACTGCGTCGCCCGCGATAGGTCCAGTGCCAGAGCCCGAGCAGAGCACAAAACAGCGCGTCCAGCTGGTCTTCGAGAGCCTTCGTCCACGGCAGCGAGAGCAGTCTGCGGGCCTCTGCATCGAGCTCCAGCGCACCGAATTCCCTCTCCAGCAGCTGTCCCATCAGATGCTGAAGCCGGGAAAACTCTGACCGCCGCTCGACCACTCTGCCTTTCTTGTACTTCACAATCCTCTCCAGACGAAACAGTCTCACCATTGCGGGGTGCGGATACACTTCCGCCACCATCCTCGGGTGCCTGTCGAACTCCCATCCTGCCCTGAATCCGAGCCGTTTGAGCTTGCGAAGGATGCGCGGGGGACGGGGGCACTTAGTCGAGTTTGCCGGATGGCACGCGGCGTGTTCACGGTGAAAGAGTCTGTGGGTCAGTCGGTCGACAGGGCGGGTTCCGCTTCTGTTCGGACACACAATCGGCGCATCGATCGTCAGAAACGTCCTCCCGTCGTCCTCCATGGCATTCTGAATCTCCTGGAGGAGCTCCTCGTCCCCCCGGGGATAGGCAAACCGCAGAACGCGGGCACCCGACCTTCCGGCCCGGATGAAACAGACGCCGTCCCGGTTTCGCTCCCCCCACGCCAGATCGATTCCTCCGATCACCATGTACGGCAGGCCGGCAGCGGGTTCAGAGAGGGCTTGTCGTGCGCGGCATGATCGCAGGTACGGCATCTCGATGAACAAGATACGCCAGGACCTTGAAGCGAACGTAGGATTCATGGAAGAAGACGTATCCGCCGAGCGGACCCTCAAATGCCGTTCGCCAGGAATCCTTGACCAGAAACCAGTCGTGCTCCCCCATGCGACGGTATCCCACAATATGCATCAGATGATCATCCGTCGTTGAACCGTCTTCGAACCAGCGTTCCCGAAGAGCGGCATCGGAAGAGTCGCTTGCAAGATCCGCCTCCGGGATGATGCCGTACTGCTTCGTCGTTCGGTAGCTCAGCTCCGAGACGTCGGCATCAATGGCAACCGAGTAGCCCCGCTCCACGGCGCCGCGAATTCCCTCATAGAAATCGTCGAGGGGAACGTTGAAGTACAGGGTGTCGTGAGCCCAATTGTCCGGCACCTGCAGTTCCGTGTACGTGTTGTAGGGAGCAGAACGAAATGAGGTGACCATCAGATACTCGCGCCACGGGAGACGGACGATGGATGCCGCAAAGCTGCGCGGCGTGTACTTCCTGCCGCCGTACGGGAACTCTGCCGGAGGCTCACCCAGATGGCGGTTCAGAACGGCCCGAGCCTTCGAGAGCGCAGCCGCTTCGTTCCAGAGAGAGTCTTCCCGTATCTGCTCCACAAGCGCGCGCAGGTCTGCGTAGAGCTGCACGTGGTTGTAGACTCCGTGGACGCGTCCGCTGTACACCTCCTCCGGCAGGGCACCGGAGAGCTCGATGACCTTCAAAACGCCGGGAAACAGGTCGCCAGGAGACACGCGTGACTCACCCTTCGTGCTCACAAATCGCTTGATCTTCTCCAGGAAGATGCAATAGACGGGGTACGTACGCGAAAGGCGAACCGGCTGCCTCCCCAGCCGCTGCATTTCGGATTCGATGAACGAAAGCGTCGCAAAACTCCAGCACGCCAGCGTGGAGTCCTGATTGATCGGGTCGAAATGCGGAAGGGCAGCAAATTCATCCACGGCCGCGGGCCGGGGAACCGATGCAAGAGTAGCCTTGAGATCTTCCTGCGCGTTGCGGGCGCACCGCGTGCCGACCATGCTGCACAGCAGCGCCGTCACAAGAAGCCGGGACAGCAGGCGGGCAGGAATTTTGCCCTGTTGATCTGCGGCTTCAGCGTTCATGCGACACCCGCCGTACCTGCAGCCGCTTCACAACGGCAGCACTGAGACTCAGGGGGACAAGCCGGACAAGGATCGTGCCGAGTTTGTTGAGCCGGCCGGGGACAATCAGCATCTTCCCCTGCTGTAGTTTCTCCACCGCAATCCTTGCGACCTCTTCAGAGGACAGGAGCGCCAGCTTCTGCACCAAAACGTTCCCCAGTCCCGCGCGCTCCTGGAACCTGGTGGGCGTCGGGCCGGGACACAGAACCGACACCGAGACTCCCGTTCCCTTCAGTTCTTCTGCCAGAGCCACGCTGAGCGACAGCACATAGGCCTTCGTAGCATAGTATCCCGCCATCAGAGGTCCGGGCTGAAAAGCTGCTGTGGACGCGACATTGAGGATCCTCCCCGCGCCGCGTTCCACCATGCCGGGGAGGAACAGCTTGGTCAGCTCGAGGAGACTCAGCACGTTGAGATGCAGCATGCCGGTCTCTCGATCCAGAGGCGTCCGGTCGAATCTGCCGTAGAGCCCGATGCCCGCGTTGTTCACCAACACATCGACCCGGACATTGGTCCGAAGGACTTCCCGGAACAGCCCACGCGCCGAGTTCAGGCGGGACAGATCTTTGACGAAGATTCTGACGGCAACGTCGTGTTGTGCTCTGACCTTGTCCGCCAGCGCGCTCAGCCGCCCGCGGTCCCTGCCGTGCAGCAGGAGGTTGTACCCCCTCGCCGCAAACTGCAGGGCCAGATCGGCTCCAATGCCGCTCGATGCTCCCGTAATCAGCACGGTTGATCCGGTATTCCACGGAGACGGCGTTGGCTGCCGTGCGGACCGTAGACGCGGCCTTCGTTTCACTCCCATGGGCATATCCTCAGTCTATTGTTTCCGGTCAACTTCTCCCGAGCCCAAGGTACCCAACGAAGCAGGAAGATGCAACGACGCCGGATCCCCGTCGCAGGGTTCGACAAAGTTTCGTATCTTGGCGTCGGCACTCTCCACACCATCTCAACGCCCATGAAGATCGTCGCTCTCACCGACATCCACGGTTCCTACGATCGCGCCGAATCCATTCTCCGTCGTGAACACCCTTTCGACGTACTTGTCATCGGCGGCGATCTGACGACCCGCGGGACACCCGCAGAAGCGGACCGCGCACTGCGCCGTTTTCGTTCCTTTGATGCCCCGGTGCTCATCGTTGCCGGGAACATGGATCCTCCGGAGCTGGAGGCAACCTTCGACGCCTCTGCGATCTCCATCAACGGGAAGGGCATCATGGTGGGAAACGTCGGCTTCTGCGGCGTCTCGGGTTGCCCGCCGACTCCCCTGCACACGCCGTACGAGATTTCCGAGGAGGAAATCGCCCGGCGCGCCGAACGCGGCTGGAGCGACATTCCAACAGCAGCAACGCTGGTGTTTGTCCCCCATGCACCGCCGTACCGGACAACGCTCGATCGCCTGTTCACGGGAATCCATGTCGGCAGCACGTCGGTGCGCGCCTTCATCGAACAGCGAAGGCCCCAGGTCGTCATCTGCGGACACATTCATGAAGCGCACGGGACAGAGACCCTGGGACCGACACAAATGGTAAACTGCGGACCAGCGGCCAAGGGGCACTATGCGGTCATCACGCTCGGGAAGACCACCACCGTGCAGAGGCGAGAGGCCCGGGAATGACGTCCACGCGCACCGTGCTGTTTGATCTCGGGAATGTGCTGGTGAAGATCCAACCCGAGGCGTTCAGCGCTCGCCTGGGATTCGCCCACAGCGAACTGCATGGTCCCTCTGCAGACCGCGTCAGGGAGATCGTCCGTCAGTACGAGATCGGAACTCTCTCGACCGGGCAGTACCTTGAGGATCTTCACATACTCTTCGGCAGGCGCTTCTCCCACGACGTCATCCGGCAAGCAATGCTGGACATCATTGCCGAACCGCTGGAGGGGATGGATGACCTTGTTCGGCGAGTGGCGTCGGTGGCGACCGTAGGTCTGGTCAGCAACACCAACGAGCTTCACTTTCTCCGATCGCTGGAGGCCGTTCCCGCCCTCCGGTTCATGAGGGAATTCTTTCTTTCGTACGAGCTGAAAGCCCTGAAACCGGATCCGGCGTACTATGCGAGAGTCCTTGCGCGCATCCCCCACGCGGCCGGCGCCATTGTCTTCATTGATGATCTGGAGGAGAACGTTGAGGAGGCCCGAAGGGCGGGGATGGTAGGACTGCGTTTTGAGGGATTGGAACAACTGCGAAAGCAGCTCGCGCCGCTGCTGGGAGGAATGCTCTAGGAAGGGCTCACGACGGAATCGGATGAGCTCCGTTCGACTCTTTCTCGTACCTCTGCACCGTCACCAGCTCCCCGAGCTTCCTCCCCCCGAAAAGCTCCCACCGCCACCTGAGAATCCCCCGCTGCCGCCGGAGGACCACCCGCCGGACGAGGACCGTGAAAAGAAACTGCTCGTTGCAGCCGACGTGACCCACGTCCACCCCAGTCTCTCAGGAATCCGGCTTGCAAAGAACAGCTTCAGCAGCGGGGCTCCAAGAACGTAGACAATGAACGGCACCACCGTCCCGAGAAAGGCATACGGGAACATCAGCCAGAAGGGCATCAGGAAGAAATACAGAAACCAGCTCTGGAATCCTTTGGTGAGGACCACGATGGCCGTAAAGGTCCCCACAACGATGAGGAAGATGAGCAGTCCCACAGCCGTCCCGACAGGATCGATTTCTCCTCTTTCTTCTTCTTCTTCCCTCTCGGCCGCGTAGGTTCCCTGAAGGGATTTGAGGATTGCCTGGACTCCGGCGCGCACGCCTCCGTCGAAATCTCCCTCCTTGAAGCGCGGAACAATTTCGTGACGGATAATCTGATTCGCGCGTGCATCCGTCAGACTCTCCTCCAGGCCGTTCCCCACTTCAATCCGCAGCTTACGGTCGTCCCGAACAATCAGCAGCAGCACTCCATTGTCCCGGTCCTTCCTCCCCAACTTCCATGTCTCCACGACACGCATCGAAAACTCCTCCAGCGACTCCCCCTCGAGCGACGGTATCGTCAGCACAACAACCTGGTTGCTGGTCTTACTTTCGTGTTCGCGCAGAACGTTGGTCAG
Organism: uncultured Ignavibacteriaceae bacterium; assembly: GCA_964465905.1. Taxonomy (GTDB): domain Bacteria; phylum Bacteroidota; class Ignavibacteria; order UBA10030; family UBA10030; genus CAYXMK01. The sequence continues at coordinate 10,264 of CAYXMK010000033.1, forward strand.
CTCCATGATCACCGAGTTGGAGAGCATCCCGGCTGTATCGTTGACGTAGCCACCGAGATACGGAACCTCAATCGCCGCCGAGAGCGCCGCCGCGGCGAGCAATCCAGCCATTGCTGTTGCGATCCATCGCCCCCGGTGGTGGAGGGGCCGCCGTTTCTGCGTGGTACCCGCTGGTGTCTTCATCGCCGCGGCTTCCTTGCGCGCTTCTCGGTGCGCAGCACATTCGACAGCTCGTTGCGATCATCTCTCCGAATCTTCACGCCATGGCGCTCCAGCAGGACGCCACACTGCCGAATGGCGTCGATGAGTCCCTCCACCGGCGTGCCGGCATTGACCCCTCGCACAATCCTGGCGACGACATCTTCCCACTCGGATCGGTCCACCTTCGCGTTGATCCCCACATCCCCCACCACCATCACCTTGTGTTCCAGGAGACTCAAGAAGATCAGAATCCCCGTCCGGTCCCGGGTCCTGAACACTTCCTCCGAGATGAAGGCATCCGCCGCCCGAAGCGCAACGCGCCGGTCAATCAGTTCATCCCCACTCAGGAAACGCTTCAAGGGGGGAATCAGGCCGACGAGGAGTGCCCCCACACCTCCAGCGCCCATCGTGAGCAGGGCAAGTTCCACGGTGTCGAGGGGGAGCCATACCTCCGTGAAGAGGCGCACAATCGTCACGCCGCCGAGCACGGTGAACGCGAGGAAGGCTGCGCCTCGCCACACCGCTTCCTCGTAGCGGTCACTCTGGCGCACGAAGTACGGAACGATCTCTCCGGAGGTCTTTTGCTCTGCCTCCCGAACGGCAGCGGAAATCCGTTCGAGATCCTGCGGACTGAAGTACCGGGAACGCCGGAACATCATGGTCTCTCCTTGGATTGATGCACACGTGGATGAAGCAAGTACGTAAGAAATCCACCCAAACTCAAGACGCCGATCACGCCGGTTCTTGTCCCCTGCGGGGTTTCTGGTTATCTTGATCCTTGTCGAAAATGGCTCGTTGCCACACACCGAGGATACTGCCATGACAGAAGGAAGGATTGGATTCATCGGATTGGGGATGATGGGCACCGCCATGGCCGCCCGCCTGCAGGATGCTCAGCAGCCGCTTGCCGTCTATAACCGCACTCCTGAGAAGGCGACTTCACTGCTTGCGCGGGGAGCGATCTGGTGCTCCTCTCCAGGCGACATCGCGTCGTCGTGCAAGATCATCATTTCCATGGTGTCCACGTCGGAGGTTTTGGAGGAACTCTCCCTCGGACCGGACGGCATAACACAGGGGGCAAAATCCGGTTTTATCCACGCCGATTGCAGCACAGTGTCTCCTGCGGTCGTTGCCAGGCTTGCCGCGGCCTACCGCGCACACGGCGGGAGCTTCCTCCATGTGCCGGTGTTAGGAAGTGTGACGCAGGCAGCCGAGGGAAAGCTTCTTCTCTTTGCCGGCGGACCCGAGGAAGCTTTCCGGCGCATCGAGAAGATCCTGCAGATCCTCGGAACGCACATCTGGCGATTCGAGGAACCGTCTCAGGCATCTCAAGCGAAACTGATCTGCAACCTCTTCATCGCGGGCATGATCACAACCCTGGCAGAGGGATTCGTATTTGCGGAGAAGGCCGGCCTTTCCCCTCAGATCATTCTGGAAATCCTCCATCACAGTGCGCTCGATGCGCCAATGTATCAGTCCAAGGGTGCCTCCATGCTCGCGGGCAATTTCACTCCCCGCTTCTTCCTCGAGCTCATGCTGAAGGACATCAATCTCATGCTGGAGGCAGCCAGACACCTGGGCGTTTCGCTGCCGTCGATCGAAGTCTCGCGTCAGCTCTACCAGAAGGCGAGGAACCGGGGACTGGGGAAGGAAGACTACTCAGCCCTCCTCAAGGTGCTCAGGAATGCAGGAACAGACCCTCCCTGATCTCCCCAAAAAGCCCCAAAAATCGGCCTCTTTTCGGAATATTTTCCGCGCGAATTTGCTCCCTTTTTGAGGGGGATTTTTCCCTTGACTTTCAGGTACAATTCCTTAAATTTCGATTCCGCGTGGGGAAAAGTGGGGAATGTGGGAGAAAAATTCTCCAATAAAATCAGCCCTTCCGGAACACCGATTTCGAGCCGTCGGTCATGTCATCGTTCAAGGGACGATACTCATACGCTGTGGATAACAAGGGGCGACTCGCGCTTCCTGCGAGGCTGCGGAAGACCGTCTCGCCGGATGCGAACGAGACGTTCATCGTGACGCGCGGTTTTGAGCAGTGTCTGTTCGTCTATCCTCAGGATGAATGGAACCGGCTTGAGGACTCCATCCGTCAGCTCTCCCCTTCGAATCCGCAGCACCGGTTCTTTGTTCGCACCCTGCTGCAGTGGGCTACAGATTGCCAGCTCGACAGCCAGGCGCGCCTCTCGGTCCCGCAAGACCTCCTGAAATTCGCCGGCATCGAAAATGAAGTGCTGATCCTCGGCGTTCTGGAACGTATCGAGATCTGGAATCCCCGGATCTACGAAGAGTACATGAACAACCAGCCGGCGACGTACGAAACAGTCGCCGAGGCCGTTCTGAAGCAACATGACTGACGGTGCAGAGCGCGACATATCATACACCGGTGTTGCTCCACCGCGTTCTCCCGTTTCTGCTCACCCGGCCTGACGGAGTGTATGTTGATGCCACGCTCGGGGGAGGCGGGCATGCGGAGGCACTGCTCGAGCGGCTCAGTGCTCAAGGACGGCTTCTGGGCATTGATGCCGATGGAGAGGCAATTGCCTTCGCACGCCAGCGGCTGAAGCGCTTCGGCAATCGGGTCGAACTGATCCACGACAATTTTCGCAACCTCAGCGCTCTCCTTGCCGACCGCTCGCTGAGCACGGTGACCGGCGTCCTCTTCGACCTGGGGGTTTCCTCCCATCAACTCGATGACCCTCACCGCGGCTTCAGCTTTCAATCGGACGAACGGCTGGACATGCGGATGGATCAGCGTCTGCAGACGGACGCGGCGGCAATCCTCAACTCGTACTCCCGCGAGCAGCTTGCCCGCATCTTCTCTGTCTATGGGGAAGAACGGCTGGCACGTCCCCTCGCCGCCCGCATCGTGCAGGCACGAGCGACCGCTCCACTTCAAAGCACGGCGGAGCTGGCGAGGATTGTCCGGGAGCGGACGGGCGAACGCTTCGCGGTCAAGTCTCTTGCACGCGTTTTCCAGGCGCTCCGCATAGAAGTCAATCGGGAACTGGATGCTCTGGAACACGCTCTTCCGGCTGCCATCAGCGCACTGGAGACCGGCGGCCGGATCGTCGTCATTGCGTATCACTCGCTTGAGGACAGAATCGTCAAGCAGCGCTTTCGGGATGCAGCCGCGCGTTCTTCCCCGCGACGCTCGCGCTTCGCTCCTCCCGAGCAGATACATCCGTCCCTTCGCCTCCTGACCCGATCCCCGGTGGAGGCGGATGAGGAAGAGATTCAGCTGAATCCCCGCGCCCGCAGTGCCAAACTGCGCGCGGCGGAGCGGATCGCCGGTCCCGGGGGAACGCTCAGCACATGAGCCCTCGACAGCAGATCGACACGGCGCCGATCGGCTCGGTGTACACGCCGCAGCACAAGCCGCCGGCGTTGCGACGACGTCTTTCACCGTCGTCGATTCTCCTGGGACTGTTCGGCGCTGCAATCGCCATCGTACTCTACATCGGGAACATTCTTGCGGTGGATCAGCTGCTGCGCGAGCTGGGAGAACTCGAAAACCGCCACCGACAGCTTCTCGCTCACCAGGAGCTGCTCCGGTCAGCCATCAACCGTCTGTCCGGACTGGAACGCATTCAGGAACTGGCGGAACAGCGGCTTGCGCTCCGGACTCCCCAGGCGCCGCCGATCTGGATCACGGTCGACACAAGCAGGATCAACGCCCTTGAGCAGGCAGCAACAACCGAATGACCTCATCTTCAGCCCTGTTCCTCCTCTGGAACAGGCTGGAGATCGTCGGCGGAAGCAATCAGCGGCAAGATTGCTCGCCCTCAAGGTTTTTTTCCTCCTGATCTTTCTCGGCCTGGGTGCGCGGCTTGTGCAGATCCAGGTCCTCGAAGCGGACCGCTACCAGAGCGTCGCGCGCAAGCAGTATGAGCAGAAGATTGTGCTCCCGTCCGCGCGCGGCAACATCTACGACCGGCACGGCAACATACTGGCCTCCACGACGACGTTCCTCTCCCTCGGCGCCGATCCGAAGATGATCGGTTCCCATCAGCAGGCCGTCATCCGAACGTTCAGCCGGGTCTTCGGCAGACCCGAATCCTACTACCGCGAGCGGCTGCGCGACAGCGACCGGAGGTTCGTATGGCTCGAGCGGGGCGTCCGTCCCGACATCGCCCGTCGCATCCAGGAAGCGAAACTCGACGGCATTGTGGTATTGAACGAGCAGAAACGCCTGTACCACTACGACGAGCTGGCCGGTCCGCTCCTCGGTTTCACCAACGTTGACAACCATGGCATTTCGGGTTTGGAGCTTGAACTCGATGACTGGCTCAGCGGGGTAGACGGTTCCGTCACACTCCAGCGCGACGGTCTGGGCCGCTCCCGCCCATCCGCCGACTACCCCCGCCAGGAGCCCATCAATGGGAACGACGTCATCCTCACGATCGACCTTGCCTACCAGGCCGTCGCAGAAGAGGAACTCCGCCGAGGCGTCGAGGCAAACGGGGCCGATGGCGGTCTCGTCGTCATGCTGCATCCCGCTACCGGTGAGATTCTTGCCCTGGCGATCGCCCCCAGCGTCAACCCGAACGTGCCAAACTCGTTCGACCCCGGCAGAGCTCGTAACCGTGTGGTCACCGACACGTTCGAGCCGGGATCTCTCTTCAAGATCGTCACGGCGACCGCCGCCTATGAGCACGGACTGGTTCTCCCTTCGACGCGCTTCAACGCCGAGAACGGTGAGTACCGTGTCCGCGTGCGAGGGACGTCATACCGTGTCATCCGCGATTCGCACAAATACCGCGCGCTGACATTCCAGGAGGCCGTTGAGCATTCCAGCAATATCGTCATGGCGAAGGTCAGTGAAAGGATCGGTGCGCAGCTTCTGTACCGCACGGCGCGCGACTACGGCTTCGGCACCCCCACCGGGATCGAGTTCCCCGGCGAGGTCGGTGGAAAGCTGAAGCGGCCCCGGGACTGGTCCAGAACCACCCTTCACACTCTTGCCTACGGGTACGAAGTGAGCGTTACACCGCTCCAGATCGCTGCGGCGTACGCCGCCGTCGCAGATAAGGGGACCCTCCGAAAACCGTTCGTTGTAGCTCAGATCCGCGACAGCCGTGGAACCATCCTTGGGGGAGAGCGGCCGCAGGTTGTGCGCAAGGTCTTTCAGGAATCTACTGCGGAGCTTCTCACGGCCGCGCTCGAGGGGGTTGTGCAGCGGGGCACCGGCAGTGAGGTTCGTACGGAGGGGCTGCGGATTGCCGGCAAGACGGGAACAGCACGCCGCGTTCAGGAGGGGCGCTACCTTGCCGGCAGTTACACGGCCTCGTTCGCGGGGTTCTTCCCGGTCGATAACCCTCAGGTTGTCTGCCTCGTTATGATCGACAACCCGCGCGCCCGGGGTTACTACGGCGGGATGACGGCTGCGCCGGTGTTCCGGTCGATCGCGCGCCGCATCGTACAGACATCACCCCGCTTCGTCTCTCCTCCCGTCGTCGCGGCGGTCGATCGTACCCCCAGCAGTGTGGTTGTTCCGGATGTGCGTCATCTGGACGCCGGTATCGGCTCCCGCGTCCTGGCGGATGTCGGTCTGAAGGCGGAGTTCTTCGGGCGCGGACGCATGATCGTGCGCCAATCTCCTGCGCCCGGAAAACGGATCGAACCGGGTGATGTGGTCAGTCTCGTCGTCAGCGCTGAGCCGCAGGTTGGCAGATCCGGTAATGTTCTCGTTCCCGATGTGCGCGGCATGAGCGCGCGGCGGGCGATCAACCGGTTGGTCGCGGAGGATTTTGACGTTCACCTGCGCGGTTCCGGTGTCGTGCGCGAACAGCAGCCGCCTCCCGGCTCCCAGGTGCCGATGGGCTCCCGTATGAACATCGTCTGTGAACCACGTTCCATCACATCGGCCCGTCTCTACTGAGGCAAACGTTCAGGGCTGAAGCGATGAAACTGGGTCAACTCCTGCAGAATGTTGCCGTGCTCAAGCTCCATGTATCGCGGCACGGACAGAAGATGCTGACGCAAGATCTCGACATACGGGCGGTGCAGTACGACTCACGCGCAGTCGAACACAACGATTGCTTCGTCGCCGTCTGCGGAACCGAAACCGACGGACACCGTTACATCGCCGACGCCGTTGCCCGCGGCGCCGTGGCCGTTGTCCTCGAAGATGATACCGCGCTTCCCGATTCGTACTTCGCGCACGCCGCTGTCGCCAAGATTGTCGTCGAAAACAGCCGGATCGCTCTCGCAACGCTGGCCGGCAACTTCTATGGTCATCCTGCGACAGAGCTGACCGTCGTCGGCATCACGGGAACCAACGGGAAGACGACCACGGCGTTTCTGA
>CAYXMK010000034.1:0-15957 GCA_964465905.1 uncultured Ignavibacteriaceae bacterium
CTGTGCCTGGGCCCGCAATGACCAGAATAGGCCCTGGAAGCATTTGATGGATTGGGATTTCCGCATCACTGCTCATGAGGAGAACCTCCTGAGGGGGTGCGCAATTTTCGCATAACATCTGCAACAACGCATGGTGTCGCGTTATTACTCTTTATCTATTTGGCTCCTCGGCGCTTCCGGCTTGGGGAGAACCTTCGTGTCAAGAATCGCATCGAGGGGACTGCGGATCTTGCCGATGTGCTTTGTGCTGACGTGCGTGTAGATCTCCGTCGTCCGCGTGCTTCGGTGACCCAGCAGCTCCTGAATGTACCGCAGGTCCGTCCCCCGCTCCAGTAAATGCGTCGCAAAGGAATGCCTGAGTCCATGAATCGACACCGGCTTTCGAATCCCCGCACGCCGAAGCGCCCGCGCGAAGACGGCCTGGATGCTCCTCGGCGCTAAGTGACTGCCAGGCCTGGCGCCCGGGAAAAGCCATCCCGATTCTCCCAGATTGTGACTCTTCCAGTACCAGTGCAACGGCTCAAGAATAGACTCGGGGAGCATCGTGTAACGGTCCTTCTTCCCTTTCGCAGCCCGGAGGTGAATCAATCGCCGCGCGATGTCCAGATCCTCAAGCCGCAGACTCACAAGCTCACTCACCCGAAGGCCGCTGGCATATGCCAGCATCAGCATCATCCGGTGCTTCACGTTCCCGACGAACTGAAACAGCCGCAAAACTTCTTCCTCACTCAACACATCGGGCAATTTCTTCTCCTTCCGAGGCCTCCGCAACCGCCCGATGACAAACGGAAGCGCGTAGAGGTCCACGTAGAGTAATCTCAACGCGTTGAAGATCTGATTCACCGTCGACGCCGGGCGTCGCTCGTTCTCGAGCAGGTGAAGCAGAAAGCCCCGAATGTCGTCACTCGTCAGCTCACGAGGATCTCGAGAACCGAAAAATTGGACGAACTTGCGAAGCGAGCTGAGGTAGGACTTGATCGTGTTCGGACTGTAGTTGCTGAGCCTCATTTCTCTTCGCACAGTCTCCAGGACTCCGTCAGACACAGGATTCGATTCCATCGAATGCTCCTTTCGTTCTTGTGATACCCCCTGTACATAAGAACGAAAAGAGGTAACACCTACCCGCGCGATGCTCAAATTCCGGCCAATTTCACGTTTCGCAGGAGTGACATTGCGAAAGCCGACACAAGGCACCCCGCAACGGTCAAACCTCGACGGATGCCGCTCAGAAACGCGACACACGGCAGCGAAATGGATCAGCTCAGGCAGGAAAGTGTACGTCTCAGGATGGAAACTGGCGCGGAAATCCGACGCGGGCGGCCGAACTACAGGAGGAACTGTGACACCCAGTGACATCCGTCCTCCGCGGGGACAAGAAGGCGAAAGGAAGGGTATGAAGAACCCCCAGCAACGTAGTGAACCCCTGCGAATTTGTCAAGAGCACAGATTCCCAGCCCTGCGGAAGCCAAAGTGCCCCCAGACCGAGCAAGACGGCTGCAACACAAATCCAGAGTCGATTCCCTCTGGCCAATCCCCCACTTTCCTTGTCCTCTACAGCCACCGCATTCCACGGAAATGGTCGCTGAAGCCGGTTCTTGGATGAAACCAGGATTCTGCCGGCCGGGAGCGTGCAGGAGGGCCAGCGCCGCCTTCCGCCCGATTTCGCGCAGTGTGCTCTTAGCTCCAGGTCCGACAGGCGGCCAGCGGCACGCGATCCGCGTCCGCCCGACAGGATGTGCAGCGGCAATCGCAGAAACGGGAAGCCGTGCCCGCCTTTGCCCTTGACATCCAGTCTGCCGTTCTGTAACTTCACGGCAGTGCGCACCGAGTGATGGATGCTCCATATCTCGTTGTGCCAGTCCGTGGCAGGCGCTCGCGACCTGTGGACTTCTGCTTTCTTTCCTCCGTGAAACCGGGCTGCGCCAGAACTGGGCGAGCATTGGTTCATCACAACGGTCCATCCCTCCGTTTGCACACGCGGGTGATGATACGCATCATCACTGCGCGTCGGTGGCGTTCACGTTCGTCGGACACACGTCTGTTCCCCTTTCATCATCTCTTCTTGCGAGGATTGCCATGACACGTTTCGTCGCCATCCCGCAGTTGCACCATTCCTTCCTCCTCTTCCTGCTGATCACCTCTGTCACCGCCGCTGAGGCGCTCGCCGCCAGCGGGAAGATCACCGGACGCGTGATCGACCGGGAAACGCGCGAGCCGCTCGTCGGCGTGAACATCGTTGTCACGCACACGATCCTCGCTGGAGGGGGCCAGATTCCCCTCGACCGACCGCTCGGCGGCTCGACCGACCCGGACGGTTACTACTTCATCATGAATGTCACGCCAGGCGTCTACGCCCTGAAGGCCAGCATGATCGGTTACACCGCCATGGTCCAGCAACCGGTGCGGGTCGAGAGCGACAGAACGATCACCGTCAACTTCGAACTTCCGCCGGCCGTGCTGGAGATGGAAACGATCGTCATCACGGCACAGCGCGAGGCGATCAAGGCCGACGTCTCCGCCACGCAGGAGGTCATCGCCACGCAGCGGATCGAGCAGATGCCAGTGACGCGCGTCGACGAGTTCATCAACAAGCTGAAAGGGGTGGAGCTGGTCTCCGGCGCCGACGGCTACGGCCTGAGCATCCGGGGCGGATCCATTCGCGAGACGGACATCCGTCTGGACGGAATTTCTCTGCAGGATCCGCGATCGGAGAACTCCTACCTTGCTCTCAATTCGACCACGATCCAGGAAATCCAGGTGCTCACCGGCGGCTTCGAGGCGAAGTACGGCGGCATTCGCTCCGGCTTGCTGAACGTTGTCACGAAGGACGGACAGCGGGATCGGTATACCGTGTCCCTCAAGGTGGATGCCGCACCGGCGGGCCAGCAGCGGTTCTTCGGCACAAATCCCTGGAGCGAGAATTCATGGATCTACCGCGTGTTCGCGGGAGAGTACGCCTGGCGGGGCGTCCCCGCAGGAGACACGACCGTGCCGGCAGAATTCCGGAGTTTTCAGGGATGGACTTATCGCCTGCTTCCCCCGACGATTCGTCCGCTCGACTCACTCCAGAAGCTCGACCTCTGGAAGCGCCAGCATCCCATGTACGCCTTCGGCGACAAGCCGGACGTCTTCTTCGAGGGGAGCATCACCGGTCCCTTCCCCGGCGCCGGACTGCCAGTCATCGGGCCCTACGCTGAGAATACGACGTTTCTTCTCGGCTTCAAGTACGAGGATTCCCAACTTGCCTTTCCGCTCGGCCCGCGCGACAACTATCTCGACTGGAACGGACAGCTCAAGCTGACAACGCAGGTCACCGACAACATGCGCCTTTCGCTCAACGGCATGTACGCTGACGTCTCCACCGTGAGCGGCGGCAGTACCACAAGCTACGGGGGAGCGCTCGTGGACGCCTCTTCCAGTTTCAACTTCCTCAACACCACGGAGGCATCAGTTCGTCAGCAGGCCCGTCTCCTGGCGGGAGACAATCTCTGGCAGATGTTCAACAAGAGCCGGCTGCAGTTCTTCGACCAGCGGTACGTCGTCGGCGGTGCACGCCTCACGCACACGTTTGCTCCCAATGCGTTCTACACACTCGACTTCCAGATCGGCTACACAGACCAACAGCTGCAGCCGTTCTCGATGGACACCTCCCGTGCCGACGCCTGGATCACCTACGTCGCTCCGAACGGCCAGACGTACCGGTTCCTGAACGCGCCGGTCCTCGGCACGCCAAATGGTTCGACGAATCCCGGTACCGATCCTCTCAACATGTTCCGCCTCTACGGAGGCCTGCAGCGGGTCGATTCGTCGCACTCGCTGGTCTTGCAGTTCAAGGGGGATCTGACAATGCAGCTCGGCCGCCACCATCAGGTGGAGGCGGGATTCTCGGCGCGCCTGCAGAACCTCTTCGTGTACACGGGCACGTGGCTGCAGGCGCAGGTGTCCTTCACCCCGGACCTCTGGCAATACTTCCGCGCCACGCCTCTTGAAGGAGGACTCTACGTACAGGACAAGCTCGAGTTCGAAGGGATGGTCCTGAATGCCGGCGTCAGGGTGGACTACCTGAATCCCATGAAGAAGGGATACGAAGTCGGGTTCCCGCTCAACGACAACTATCCGAAGCTCTACAATGAGACCTACCAGAATCTGCTTTCCCCGTGGGGCTCGTACGAGCGATGGAAGGAGTTTCGCGATCTTCTTGAAGATCCACCCGGCTGGCCGCGCACCGAGAACCGCGTTCAGGTCCTTGTGGCTCCCCGTCTCGGCGTCTCATTCCCCGTCACAGAGAACAGCAAGCTCTATTTCAACTACGGCCATTTCTTCCAGCGTCCCCCCATCTCCTTCCTCTACAACCAAGTCATCGACCTTGCGTCCGTCACCTTGCCGACGCCGGACCTGGACATGGCCCGCACGATCTCGTACGAGTTCGGGTACGAGCAGGTATTCTTCTCCGAGTTTCTCGTGAATCTGACGGCGTACTACAAGGACACCCGGAATGAGCCGCTCAGCCGGACCTTCATCAACTACTACCACGACAACATCGTGCGGCGGTACTATCCGGATGCGTACGGCGACGTGCGAGGACTCGAGATTCGCCTGGAGCGCCCCTTCGGGCGGTTCGTCTCGTTCCATGCGATGTTCGACTACATGCTGCAGAGCCGGGGTCAATCCGGGCTGGCCCGCGTCTACGAGAACCGGCTGGAGGCACTGGATGAACGGCGGACAGCCAATCTGACGACCTCGGATCCGCTCCCGCGGGGGAACATCAATCTGAACCTGCACACACCGCCCGACTGGGGACTTCTTTTCGGCGGCATCTACACGACATTCTTCTTCGAGTGGAGGGACGGCGGGAAGTTCTTGTGGAATCCCGACGAACCCGATATCAAAAACCACATTTACGTCGAGTCGGTGGATTACTGGAACATCGATTTCCGCGGCTCCAAGGCGTTCAATTTCAACTTCGGGCAGATCGAGTTCGTGGCCACGATCAAAAACCTGACGAACAACAAGTTCCTCATTCCCGGGAATATGCTTCGATCCCAGTACGACGCCTACAAGGCCTCCCTGCGATTGCCGCACCAGGGAGGGAACGACAAGTGGGGGCAGTGGAAGTCGGATGACGGCCACATCAAGACGGGCTGGTTGGAAGCGCCGATCTTCCTGAATCCACGGCGGATCGTCCTCGGCATGCGTGTGAGTTTCTGACGAACGGTATGCCCTCAACGGCATCATACCGGATGCTGATCGCCGCACTGTTGACCCTGGCAGGGGCGGCGGTCACCGCGCAGGGCCAAAGCCGGCCGATCGTTGTGGGGTACTACCCGAGCTGGTCGCGCACGGCGTACCCCCACAGCGTCGTCGATTACCAGGGCGTGACGCACATCGCTCATGCGTTCATTTTCCCCAACAGCGATGGGACGCTCGATCTGAGCGGATTCTCGACGTACCCGGAGCTCATCCAGACTGCTCATGCAAACGGAGTGAAGGTGGTGATTTCCGTCGGCGGGTGGGATGAAATCCGCACCCCCCGCTTCTCGCAAATGGTGAAGGACACGTCCGCCCGAAGTCGGTTCACTGCCACTCTGCGGGACTTCTGCTTACAGCACGGCTACGACGGCGCCGACATCGATTGGGAGTACCCATCCTCATCCGACAGGCCGCACTCGATGGACCTGTTCCGGGAACTGCGCGACAGTTTCTCAGCCGTTTCCCCGCCGCTGCTGCTCAGCATCGCGGCACCTTCGGGCGATTGGAGCAATCGCTATGACTGGGCGCTGATGACCAGCGTGCTGGACTGGATCGGCGTCATGACGTACGATTTCTACGGAAGCTGGACGCCGAAGGCCGGACCGAATGCTCCGCTGTACGGATCCGTCAGCACCACGGACCAGGGATGGACGGATAATTCGGTGAACCACTACGTCAATCTGAAGGGGGTGCCGGCGGCCAAGCTGCTGACGGGTGTACCGTTCTACGGCTGGCAATTCAACGCTTCTGCAATGTACGGCCCGAGCACGGGGGCCTCACAGCTTCCCCACAACCAGATCGCCCCGCTCCTGGAAAGCGGCTGGGTTCGGTACTGGGACAGCACCACGCGCGTCCCGCACCTTGTGAATCCCGCCCAGGATCGTGTCATCAGCTACGACGACTCCGCCTCCGTCAGTGAGAAGTGTGCGTACGTCCGCTCGCGCGGACTCGGCGGCGTCATCATCTGGGCGTTGGGCCAGGACTTCCGGAATGCGCGTCAGCCCCTCCTCGAGGTCGTCAAGCTGGAGCTCACCACGGTGACGGGATTGCCGCGCCAGATCGCCGGAGCCGTGCCGGAGTCCGTCACGCTCTTCCAGAATTATCCCAATCCGTTCAACGCAGAGACCACGATCCGCTATGCCCTCGGCAAGCCGGCGCACGTTTCTCTCGCGGTGTTCGACATCCTCGGCCGCCGCATCATCCAGTTGCACGAGGGATGGCAGGAACAGGGCTACTACGAGGTCAGGGTTCAGTCACGCGAGCTGGGCAGCGGCGTCTTCTACTACCGGCTCAGGACCGGCGAGTGCGCCGTTTCACGGTCGATGATGGTACTTCCTTAAGGAGTCGCCATGAATCTCTCACGCAGCGTTACATTCTCTCTTCTTCTTGTTTTTGGCCCGGCCACAGCACGTGCTCAGGAGCGGAACTACAACCCACTCCCCATGGCCATCGATGTCGGGAACTTCCACATGGCCATGAACAAGACGAATGGTGAAGGAGGACTGCAGTCGCAGTTCAGCTGGATGCTGACGGGAGCGAATCCGCAAACCACGGAGATCTTCTACTGGCCGCGGGATCACTGGCAGTCCAACATGCTCTACCAGATCTTCAATCCGGTGTCCCTTGATGACAACGGTATTGTGGACGCCAACGGCAACGCGAGGCCGATGTTTGCGGGAACGGGTGACGCGCTGACCAACGCCGCAGTGACCGACTGGGCCATGGAGGTCCGGCGCTACCGTCCGCCGTCGATCGTGGTGGACGGTTTCGAACTGACGCCACCGTACCGGTGGTACGTGGATCCCTCGATTCCCACCGACCTGAAGATTGAATTCGAGGATGTCTGTCCGCAGTTCGGCATTCGGAGCCATGTCGAGATCTTCGCATCGAGCAATCCGGACCTTGCCGACTGTTTCATCTGGAAAGCCACGCACAAGTTCACCGGCGAGATCCGCCGGCCCCGGGAGCTGACGGCTCAACCCGATTCTCTTCCCGATCAGACGATCCGTTTCTGGTGGCCCATTTCGTTCAGTTTCGGTCCGTCAAAATCCGGCGAGCGGACGGTCTTCGGAAGTTACGCGTACGAAGGCGAGGATGACCTCGATAGCTGGTTTGCCGTGAAGTCGAATCTGGTCAGCGGAGCGACGCGGGACTCTCTCTACATCGCGTACTACTACGATTGGGACAGTCCGACCGCTCAGGTGTACTCGAACGGCTCCTCCTGCGATGTCGGTGATCCGGACAGGGTAACAGGTTACCTCTACTCGCCGCAGATTCCCGGCTTCACGCTGCTGCACGCCGACCGTTCCCATGCCGATCATTCGGATGATCCGGCACAGCCGTATGCCCTGCCGCACGCGACGATCACCGGTGATCTCTGGGGGCGCCGGGATGTCGGGTTGAAGCTTACCTACCGGGGGGACGACAGCCGCGGGCGATTTCCGCCGGACGCCATTACTGCCGGGTTCGCTACTTCACCGCAGAAAGGTCCGATGCGCTTTGTCACGACGGGGCCGTACGAGCTGACGAAGAATGCCGCAACGGGACGGTACGATTCCGTCACCCTCGTCTATGCGATCGGCGTCGGGAGTATCGGTCACGCCGCCGCCGATTCGATCGGACGGCTCTGGTTCACCAACCAGATCACGGATCAGCAGAAGCGGGATGCCATCATGCAGGGTCGCGACTCGCTCGCAACCGTGCTGCAGCGCGCTCACTGGGCGTGGGAGCGTCTGCGGCAGGGACTGTCGATTCCGGCTCCTCCTCCGCCTCCGGACATCGCCGTCACGTCCGGTCCGGACCGCATCACGGTGGACTGGTCGTATCCGAGCGCTTCGTACTTCAACGATCCCACAACGGGCGTCGATGATTGGTATGCATGGCGGGTGTACCGCAAGCGGGGCGCGTTCTACGTGAACGACCCGCTCGACCAGCGCAGCGGCGAGCGCTGGCAGCTCGTCTTCGAAACGCAGAACCGGAATCAGACAACATTCGTCGACACCGCAGTTCAGCGCGGCGTGGACTACTACTATGCCGTCTCCGCCGTCGATGACGGCACGCAGAACACCGCCGGCATTACGCCGGGAAAGAAGCTGGAAAGCTCGTGGTACGTCACCCGCTCGCAACTCCCCGCGGCATCGTTCAAGCCGGGGCTGGACGAAAGCGGGAGGGTGCTGGTGGTTCCGAATCCGGCCACCGTCGCCGCCGGAGCACTGGCGTTTGCCGGCACACCCGACAAGATCCTCTTCGTGAACCTTCCCGTGGAGTGCACGCTCAGGATCTACACAGAGACGGGGGACCTGGTCACAACGATCAAGCACTACGGCACGGCGGATCACGAATGGGATCAGCGGACCGATCAGAATCAGTACGTGTCGTCCGGCATCTACATCCTCACGGTCACCGACGCGCGGGACATCAACGGCCGTCCGCTCGACAACCAGTTCGTCAAGTTCGTCCTCGTGCGATAACGCCATCGTCTTTCCGAAGGACTCTGACATGAGAACCAATTCCGTTGTTGGGCTCCTCCTGATCGGGATCTTCGCCGCTCTCCCGGCCTCCGCCCAGATCATCAAGAAGGCCCAGGTTGGATTCCGCTTCCTCGAGAATCCCGTTTCGGCGGACGTGATCGGCCGCGGCACGGTGGGAGTTGCCGTTCCCATCGGCTCTAACGGCGTGTTCTGGAATCCGGCGCTGGTCGGACTTATTTCCACCACACTCGACGCGAGTCTGCACCACACGCAGGGCATCGCGGACATCGACTACAACGCTGCATCTGTCGGCGTCAGACTGGGCGATGTCGGGGTCGTCGGTCTCAGTCTGCTGGCGATGGATTACGGCACGTTCCGGGGAACACGGGTAGCGAACAACGCCGATGGGTACATCGAGACGGGCACGTTCTCTCCTTCCGCGTATGCCGTTGGCATAGCGTTCTCCCAGCGCATCAGCGAACGGTTTTCCTACGGCGTTCACGTGAAGTACGTGAGTCAGGACCTGGGAGACGCGTGGGTCGCCCGGACGGGCGCCTCGATCGACGACCCGGCGCTGGAGGCGGCAACCCGGAGATACGAACGTCAGGACTTTGCCATGGACGTGGGGGCGTTCTACGATTTCCGATATAACGGGATTCGTTTCGGCGCGGCGCTTCAGAACATCTCCCGCGAGATCCGCTACGAATACCGGGCGTTTCCGATGCCGTTCGCCGTCACCTTCGGCGCCACCGTGGAGCCGCTGCTCTTCTTCCTGGACGCCGATGACGAGCAGGTGTTGATCCTCAGTTTCGAGTCTCGGCACCCGCGGGATTTCCGCGAGAAGGTGAAGATCGGCGGCGAGTTTCAGCTGATGAAGATGGTGACGTTCCGGGCCGGCTATATGGCGAACTACGACGAACGGGGCTTCACAGCGGGTGCCGGATTCCGCACTCCGATCGGTGAAGTGCCGCTTCGCCTGGACTACGCCTACCAGCCCTTCGGCATCTTCGGCAGCGTCCACCACCTGACGCTCGGCGTCAGTTACTGAAGGAGCGAATCATGGATGTCGTGTTCTCGGACTTCCGGGACTCCGACCGCAAAGAACTCCTGGAGCTGTGGCAGCGCGCTCTGCCTCTCGACGCCGTCACGGTTGACACGCTGGAGACTCGGGTCCTCCTCGATGAAAATTTCGATCCGTCCACGTTTCTGATTGCCAGGAGCGATGGACGGATGGTCGGCTTTGTCGTGGGCACCTACGCCCGGCGCGTGGCAATGGGAGACCACGATCCCCGCGGCGACCGTTCCTGGATCACCGCCTTCGGGATCGATCCCGAGGCCGATCTGGAGCTCGTCGGTGCGCCGCTGCTGGAGGAGTTGCTCTCGCGGTTCCGCCGCCTCGGGAAGAAGGAATGCTGGATCTCGACCTATCCGACCGGCTACTTCACTCCCGGTCTCGACGTCCGCGTCTACGATCACCTGATCGAGTTCTTTCTGGCGCACGGCTTTAGAAAGAACCGCGAGGCCCTGAGCATGGACGCCCCCATTGCGCTGTTCGAGGTTCCGGCCCGCGTGAAAGAAACGGAGGAGCATCTCCGGGGGGAAGGGATCGAGATTCGTCCGTACCGTCGCGACGATCTTCTGGTCTTTCTCGACTTCCTCGAGCAGACGATGCCGCTCGACTGGGTGCGCGTGGAACGCACGAATCTGAAGAAGATCGCCACGGGCGGGTTTCGACCGGATCAGATCACGCTCGTGCTCGACAAAGGAGTCGTCATCGGCTACTGCCAGTTCGAAGGCTCGCACTTCGGGCCTTTCGGGGTTGCCGGGAAGCACCAGGGACGCGGCATCGGCACGGTGCTGCTCGCCCGCACGCTGGAGCGCATGCGCCAGCAGGGGCATCATGACGCCTGGGTACTGTGGACGGATGACGCTGCAGCAAAGGTCTACAGCAAGTTCGGTTTTGCCGAAACGCGCCGCTTCGTCATTCTCGTGAAGGAACTCTGACCTCATGGGGACTGCACCTCAGCCGGGATCAAGCTCGCGGCTCCTCTCGCTCGACGCGTTCCGCGGACTGACCATCGCGGGGATGATTCTCGTCAACAATCCCGGTACCTGGAGCGCCGTCTATCCGCCGCTGAAGCATGCCGAATGGCACGGCTGGACGCCGACCGACCTGATCTGTCCTTTCTTCCTCTTCATCGTCGGCGTGGCCATGTCGTTTTCCTTCACCCGGCGGCTTGAAGCGGGAGGAACCCGCGGCGCGCTCGTTCGTCACGTCCTGCAGAGATCGCTCGTCCTGTTCACGCTCGGGATGATCCTGACGGGGATTCCCGATTTCGACTACTCGCACAAGCTCATTCTGGACGTCCTGCAGCGGATCGCGGTGGTGTATCTGGTCTCGGCGCTGATCGTCATCACCACCCGCACCGCCGTCCAGGCGACGCTCGCCTTCCTCTTCCTGGTCATCTACTGGTTGTTGATGACGTTGGTTCCGGTTCCGGGCCACGGGCGCGGCGTACTCGACCCCACCGGGAACGTCTGGCAGTATGTCGATTCTCTTCTCCTGCGGAGCTGGCATTTTCACGGAGAGGGAATCCTGAGTCTCATCCCCTCGTTCTCCACGGTTCTGCTGGGAACACTGACGGGCGAGTGGCTGCGATCGAACCGGTCCCTCGAGGAACGATGCCTGATGCTTTTCGTGGCGGGGAATGCGGGACTCGTTCTGGGTCTCGTGCTCGATCCCTTCTTCCCCATCAACAAACTGCTCTGGAGCAGTTCGTACGTCATCTTCACCGCCGGATTCGCCCTGAACGTCCTCGGCATCTGCTTCTGGGCCATCGAGATCATGGAGTACCGGCGCTGGGCAACGCCGTTGGTGGTCTTCGGCGTCAACCCGATTGCGGCATTCTTCTTCTCCAGTCTGACAGCGCGGCTCCTCGGCCTGATCAAGGTTTCCGCCGGCGCGGACCAGATCTCTGTGAGTCTCAAGTCGTATCTCTTTTCATCGCTCTTCGAATCGTGGCTGCCGCCGATGGACGCTTCCCTGCTGTACGCCCTGTGCTATACGCTGCTCTGGCTCGCAATCATGACTGTTCTCTACCGGAAGAAGATCATCATCAAGATCTGAATGAGGATTCCGATGACACGCCTGTTGGTCGCTGGTACCGTTCTCTTCACCCAAATCCTCTGGACACAATCCACACCACGCGAGAAGACCATGGATCAACCACGAAAAACCATCCTGGCAATCGGCGCGCACGCAGGCGACATGGAAGTCAGCTGCGGCGCCGTGCTGGCAAAGCACGCTCGTCTCGGCGACGCGGTCGTCCTGCTCCATCTCACGCTCGGCGAAGGGGGTAACCCGGCGCTGTCGCCCTCCGCATACGGAGAACAGAAGAAGCGCGAAGCGCTCGCCATCGGCGCGGCCATCGGGGCCGAGGTGATCTTCGGACCGTACAAGGACGGGGAATTACCCAACGATGAGCAGGCGCGGCGGTACGTGGCCGATGTCATTCGCCAGGTCAAGCCAACACACATCATCACACACTGGAAGAACAGCATTCACAAGGACCACGCCGCTGCGCATGCGATCGTCAACGACGCCGTGCTCCTCGCATCGCTGGAGGGAGTCGTGACGGAGCATCCCCGCCACCGCGGGGTCCGATCGATTCTCTATGCGGAGAACTGGGAAGATCCGGAGGGGTTCACCCCCTATCTCTTCGTGGACGTCACGGACGATTTTGAGAGATGGCAGGAATGGGTGGTGAACTATCAGTTCATCAAGGGGGGAATCTCCTCATTCCCCTATCTGGACTATTACTCCGCTCTCGCTCGCGTTCGCGGGGCGCTGGGGGGGAAAAAGTACGCCGTCTGTTTCGATATGGACGCGTTCGGCAAGAAGCGAGTCCTGGACGCTCTGCCGTAGGAGCTTCCGGCGCACGCAGGAAAGGACATCCGACGAAGGCCGATCATGCCGGAGTACGTCATACGAACCTATGATGCGGGAGACGACGAGCCGGTCGTTGAGCTGTGGAACCGCTGTCTCCCGCGCGACGGGCTGACACTGGCGCGGTTCCGCCGGAAGGTTGTCCTCGACACAAACTTCGACCCTCGCGGCTGCCTCGTCGCGGAAGCGGACGGCCGGCTGGCGGGATTCCTGCTGGGTCTGCGGCGGCGGTACCCGTACTTCGACCTGGGCCTGGAACCGGGAAAAGGGTGGATCACGAGTTTCTTCGTCGATGGGGCGCTTCAGCGGAGAGGAATCGCATCCGCCATGCTGCAGCGGGCAGAGGAATTTCTCCGCGGCGAGGGCGTCCGGGTGGTCTCCATCTCCGACTACACCCCCAATTACTTCTTCCCCGGCGTCGACGCCGACGCGTACCCCGCTGCGCTCGAGTTCCTCCAGCGGCGCGGCTATCAGAAAGCGGAAAACGTCTACAGTATGGGGCGATCGCTCATCGACTTTGAACTTCCCGACGGAAGCCGCGAGCAGATCGGGCGGCTGGAGAGGGCAGGATTTTCCGCCGAAGTGTTCTCTCCGCACCAGGCCCTGCCGCTCCTGGAATTCCTCCGCCGCGAATACCCCGGCGATCTGTACGGCGTGGCGCACGAGCTCCTGATGCGCGATCCCGAGTGCGACAGCATCGTGATTGCGCGCAAGGGCGGAACCGTCGTCGGGTTCAGTCACTTCGAGGATGAACATTTCGGGCCGTTCGGGATTGCACGGGAACACATGGGGCGGGGGCTGGGATTGTTCCTCTTCGCCCGGACCGTGGAGCAGATGCGGAGAAAGGGAAAACTGAGCCTGTGGCTGGCCTGGACAAGCGGACGGGCCAAAGACTTCTACCACAAGATGGGACTGAAAGTCCTGCGACGTCACGTCATCTTCCGCAAAGCGCTTTCCTAGGACATCCGACAGCGGGAGCTTCCGTATGAGACCTTGCCTTGTTGTCTCCGTTCTGCTCTTCTTCCTTGCGTCCCTGGCTCTGAGCCAGGACATTCACGTCCGAGCGGATGTGCCGGTGCACGACGTGAATCCGCTCCTGCTCGGAATCAACACGGCCCGCTGGGACGAGTCGCTGTTTCCCGGACCGGTCGATGAGATGCTGCTGACGTGCGACCGCGACGCAATTCAGAAGATCCGCGCTTCGGGAGTCACGCTCCTCAAGTACCCCGGCGGGAACGACGCAGACCATTACATCTGGAATGCTCCCGGAAATTCCGCGAGCGAAATGGATACGGATGAGTACCTCGCTCTGTGCCGCGAAGTGGGGGCCGAGCCGTTCATCACGGTGAACTTCAACGAGTCTCCCCAACTGGCAGCCGACTGGGTGCGGTACTGCAATCGCACCCGCGGCTACAATGTGCGGCTCTGGGAGGTGGGAGATGAGCAATGGGGATCGTGGGCAAAGGGGCACACATCCCCCGAGGCCTATGCATGGAAGTATGTCTCGTTCGTGAAAGCCATGAAGGAGGTAGACTCCACGATCAAGGTCGCCACCAATGTAGCCTTGAGCGGCGGATCTCCTTCCCTCGGGGGAGGGTCGGGAGGATGGACAGAGCGGGTGCTGCGCGCGGCCGGTGATGAGATCGATCTGCTGACCATCACGTTCTACCCTCAGCAGTGGGGAAAGGAGAACGACGATACGCTCCTCGCGAGCACAGCGATCTACCGCCGGCTTTTTCTGGCCCTGAAGGCCGAGGTCGAGCGCGTCCTCGGGAAAGAGCGAGCAGCCAGGATCGCCTATGTGAACGTCGGCTATAACTCCGTCAATCACTCTCCCGGACCGCAGACGCTGGAGCTGGTCAACGCTCTCTGGGTTGCAGACATGCTCGGCACCATGGCTGAGACCGGAACCGACATTGCATGTTACTGGGCTGTGCACAACGCCTTTCCCCCGCGCGGAGGCGACTATGGCTACCTCTCCTCGGAGGGATCCAACACGCCCAGTTTTTCGTACTACGTCTTCCCGATGTTCCGCCGGGATTTCCACGGCACGGTCGTGCAGGTCGATGCACGGGATCCCGAACTTTCCGCCTACGCGGCACTGGATGGCAAGAAACTCGGACTCATGATCCTGAACAGGAACCGGGCAGCAGCAAAGACCCTGCGTGTTGCACTCAGCGGCTTCGCTCCGCAGTCGTCGGCTCGTCTGCGCATCCTCGACGGACAGCGGAAAGACGCTCTGCTGCCTGCTCTGGCGAATGTCTCTGACGAATTCACCGTGACAGTTCCTCCTTTCTCGCTCCTCGCCATCGAACTCCTGCACCGGGATTCCGTGTCCGCCCCGCTCAATCTCGCTCACCTCGCCGCGGCCACCGCTTCTTCGTACTCGACGATCGGGCCGCACTTCAAGCCGGCTTCAGCTATTGACGGCAAAATGTACACGCGCTGGAATTCCGCGGCGTGGACCAAGTCAAACGGCGAGGAGGAACAGTGGTACCAGCTCGAGTGGCCGGCGGTGCGCACCGTTGGCTCCGTGATCATTCAGTGGGGAGAATCACCGGCGCGGGATTTCCTCATCAAGGGATCCGTGGACGGATCGTTGTGGCAGACGCTCTCGGCGATGACGGGGAACGCTGAGGCGGTTTCCCGCTTCACCTTTGCCCCGCGAGAAATTCGGCTCCTCCGCATCGAAGGCACCCGCGGCGCCAAGGGGATTTCTGCCTATTCCATCCGCGAGCTTGAGGTGTACGCCGAATGACAGTCCCCGGGTCAGCCCTCAACCGTGCGGAGGTCCGCAGCGGAGCGGAGCGCCTCCTCTCGGAAGCTTCCGATCTCATCAGGCATCGGCGCATCGCCGTTCTCACGAATCAGACCGGCATCCTGCCGGACGGCACGTCGATTATCGATGCCATCTGCCGCAGGAAGATCGCGAAGGTCGTTGCGCTCTTCAGTCCCGAACACGGTCTGGCCGGCAACATCCCTGACGGGAGCGCCGTCGAGCATGCGCGTCACCCCGAGTACCGGATTCCGATCTATTCTCTCTACGGCTCGACGCACAAGCCCACACCGCCCATGTTGAAGGATGTCGACGTGCTGGTGTGCGACTTGCAGGATGTCGGCGTCCGGTTCTACACGTACATCTCGACGCTGGCGCTTGCGGTCGAGGCCGCGGCGGAGCACCGCGTGCGATGCGTTCTCCTGGATCGTCCCAACCCGATTCGCGGTCTTTCCGTCGACGGTCCGGTCAGGGAGGAACCGCTGAAGTCGTTCGTCGGATGGATGCCCATACCG
>CAYXMK010000035.1:0-3998 GCA_964465905.1 uncultured Ignavibacteriaceae bacterium
AGTATCCGCCGGATCACCCGTACCATTGGCCGACGATCGGATCCATGGAGGATCTTTCGGCGGCCAGCTACGACGACGTCGTGCAGTTCTTCAAGAACTACTACGTCCCGAACAACGCAAGTCTCTCGATTGCGGGAGACATCGACCCGGCGAGCACGCGTTCACTGGTCGAAACGTGGTTTGGCGACATTCCCCGTGGTCCGGCCGTTCCCCCTATCGACCCCCCGGCCGCGTATCTCGCCGAGGAAAAGCGGATCATCTATGAGGATAAGGTTCAGCTCCCCCGCCTCTACATGGTCTGGCATTCTATGGCGTTGTTCACCCCGGGGGACGCTGAAATGGACGTGCTGGCAAACATCCTTGCCGGCGGAAAGAACTCCCGACTCTACCGCCGGCTGGTGTACGAGCTTCAGATTGCCCAGGATGTCAACGCCTTCCAGGCGTCAGGGAAACTTTCCTCGGCGTTCTGGATCGTCGCCACCGCACGGGCCGGGCACACACTCGCCGAGCTGGAGAAGGTTCTTCAGGAGGAGCTCAACCGGGTGAAAGCCGAAGTACCCGAAGCCCGAGAAGTGCAGAGGGCCGTCAATCAGTTCGAGGCGAGCTTCCTCGACCGTCTCGAGACCGTCGGCGGATTCGGCGGGAAAGCCGACCAGCTCAACAACTACTTCTTCCACACCGGCAACCCTGACTACTTCAACGAAGACCTGGCCCGCTACAAGGCCATCGATCCCGGCGATGTCCGGGCGGTGGCGCAGACTGTTCTGCGCGACGACGGTCGCGTGGTTCTCAGCGTTGTGCCACTGGGGAAGAAAGAGCTCGCCGCGTCCGCCGGAAAGGAGGCGAAGTAGCCATGATGACCGCCGCGAAGCCGTTCCGTGCCATCGTCCTGATTCTCCTCCTCCTTGCACCGCTTCCGCTGGAGGCACAGAAGCCCGACCGCAGCAAGCCTCCCGTCCTCGGACCCCCGCCTGCGCTGAAGGTGGCACCGCTCCAGCGTTTCTCCCTCTCCAACGGCCTCCCCGTCGTGTTCATGGAGAAGCATGAAGTGCCGCTCGTCCAGATCAACATGATCGTGCTCGCCGGCAGCGCCATGGATCCCGCGGAGAAGCTGGGCCTGGGGTCTCTGACGGCCGCCATGCTCGATGAGGGAGCCGGCGCCCTGGATGCCCTCCAGCTGGCGGATGCGATCGACGTTCTGGGCGCGGACATCAATACCAGCGCTTCGTACCACAGCACGGGCATCATGCTCCATACGCCCCTCTCCAAGCTTGATGCGGCGCTCCCCTTGCTTGCCGACATCGTCCAGCGCCCGACGTTTCCGCAGAAAGAACTCGACCGGCTTCTGAAGGAACGCCTGACGACGTTACTGCAGTGGCGCGACGAGCCGAGGGCAATCGCTTCGGTCTTGTTCGACAGGGTCGTCTTCGGCCCAGACCATCCGTATGGTCGGCCTGCCATCGGCACAGCGCAGACGCTCCCCTCGATCACCGTTGATGACCTGAAGAAGTTCCATGACTCATACTTCCACGCAGGCAATGCGCGCCTGATCGTCGTGGGAGACATCACGCTGGAGACTCTGCGACCGAAGCTTGAAGAGGCATTCGGGAGTTGGAAGAAAGGAACTCCTGCACAGCAACCGGCCGCAACCGCCAGGCAGGTAGGCGCTACCACCGTGTACGTGGTCGACAAACCGGGCGCGCCGCAATCGGAAATCCGCATCGGCCGCATCGGCGCCGCCCGATCGACGGAAGACTATTTCCCGCTGGTCGTCACCAACACCATCCTCGGAGGCTCATTCACTTCCCGGCTCAACCAGAACCTGCGCGAGCAGCACGGGTATACCTATGGGGCCGGATCGAATTTCTCCTTTCGACCGATGCCGGGTCCGTTTCTTGCCGGCTCTGCGGTGCAGACAGCCGTAACAGACAAAGCCCTGACCGAGTTCATGAAAGAGCTGACGGGCATCCGCGCCCCTGTGCTGGAGGAGGAGCTTCAGAGAGCGCGGAACTACATCGCCCTCGGCTACCCCGACAACTTCTCGTCCGTCCTGCGGATAGCCGGACAGTTGACGGAACTCGTGCTCTACAACCTCCCCGACACGTACTTCAACAGCTACATCGGGAACATCAACAGTGTAACGGTGAGCCAGGTTCAGCGCGCGGCGGAGATGTACATCGATCCAAAGGCGATGGCTGTCGTCGTCGTGGGGGACCGGAAGGGAATTGAGAAGGGAATCGCCGACCTGAAGCTGGGAGAGGTGAAGTTCCTGACGATTGAGGACGTGCTCGGGCCGGCACCCGTCATTCAGAGCGACTGAACGGCTGCTTGTCCGAATACCGGCGCGGGGCGATCGGATCGCCCCGCGCTTTGATGTTTCTTCCGGCACGGAGCAGGCCGCTGCCCGACAGCGCTGGAAAACACGGCGCCTCCGAAGGGGCAAACCGCAGGGGGATTTCCACGAACCGACGCCGGATCCACGCCGGGAGGGTGAGGATCAGAGGTTGAAGCGAATGAACAGCACTTCCCCATCACGAACCACGTAGTCTCTTCCTTCCACGCGCATCAGTCCGTGCTCACGGACGGCGTGCTCGGACCCGAACCGGTCAAGATCTTCAAACCTCATCACTTCGGCCCGGATGAAACCGGCTTCGAAGTCCGTGTGAACTCTGCCGGCCGCCGCCGGAGCCGTGGTGCCGTCGGGTACAGTCCAGGCATGAAGCTCTTTTGCGTTTGCGGTAAAGAAGGTAATCAGGCGGAGAAGGGTATACCCCTCCCGGACGATCTGGTGCAGACCTGATTCCTTCAACCCTAAGTCCTGCAGGAAGGGCTCACGCTCTGCTTCAGGAAGCTCGGCCAGCTCCGCTTCAACCTCTGCACTGATAACGGCCACCCGAGCATGTTCCCGCGCCGCCACCTCGCGCACCTCGAGGACATAGGGGGACTCCTTGCCCAGATCGGACTCCCTGACATTGCAGACGTAGATCACCGGCTTGGTCGTCAGGAGGTGAAGCTGGCGCACCCACTGCGCGTCCTCCGCCGATGGCACGCGGTAGTAGTGAGCAAGGCGTCCCGAGAGAAGGTGCTGACGCAAGCGCTCGTAACTGTCGGCTTCGGCCTGAAGCTTCTTGTCCCCGCTCTTGGCTTTGGTGCGTGTTTCACTGATTTTGCGCTCGACGGTTTCGAGGTCCTTGAGAATCAACTCTGTTTCAACGATTTCAATGTCGCGTCCCGGTTGCACCGAACCGTGGACATGCACCACATTGTCGTCGTCAAAGCAGCGAACGATGTGGATGATGGCATCCACCTCGCGGATATGGGAGAGGAACTGGTTGCCGAGTCCCTCCCCTTTGCTCGCGCCGCGCACCAGTCCGGCGATATCGACAAACTCAAGCGTCGTCGGCACGACCCTGGGGGACCGGTAGATCTCCGCCAGACGGCGGAGTCTGGCATCCGGCACGGGTACCACGCCGACGTTCGGGTCGATGGTGCAGAAGGGATAGTTGGAGGCCTCGGCATTGCCTGAGGTCAGAGCGTTGAAGAGCGTTGATTTCCCCACGTTGGGGAGACCGACGATGCCGCAGGTGAATCCCATGGGACCTCTGTCCGGGTGAACAGATCTTCGTCTCCGCCAATGTACAAAGAAAGATCGCCGAGAGAAAGCAGAGGTGAACCGACCCCTGCACCGGCTCTTGCCTGCCGCCTTGCTGGGGAGACAAATCTGTAGTATCTTCAGTCTGTCAGACGGGCAAGGACGAGTCACCTCCTCCCAACCCTCCCACTTACCACCAAGGAGTTTCTGTATGAGAATCGTGTTGGCAGTAGTCGTGGTTCTGGTGCTCTCCTTCGGCATCATGCAGGCACAGGACGTCGTGCCCACCATCAAGACGCTCTGCGCCAAACCGGCGCCCGCCGTCGCGAGGCCGCCGACCAGCTCGAAATAGATCGGCATATAGGCCGAGAGCGCAACCATCGAGACCATCATGAAAAAAGACGTG
>CAYXMK010000035.1:4008-15856 GCA_964465905.1 uncultured Ignavibacteriaceae bacterium
ATGAAGGGTCCAAGGCATTTCTCTTTTCCTTCAGCGGCCTGGCGTTCCTCGGCACCGGGGCGTTTGACGGCGGCGTGGGGGCCAAGTATTTTCTGAGCGAAGACCTTGCCGTGCGCGGCAGCTTGAACTTCACCTCCGCAAGTCAGACGGTGCCTGCGAACCCCACACCGGCACAACAGGGCATCGACGGGAGTATCTCGGCGACAACTCTCGGCATCTCGGCGGCAGCCGAACTGCACCTCAGCAAGGGCCGCGTGTGCCCCTTCGTGGGAGCAGGAATCGGCTTCGCGATGACGAGTACGGAGAACAAGTCGGATGAGGTGGGCAATCCTCCGCCGGCGCAGACGGTGATCAAGAACCGCCTGACGGGCGAGACCATCAACGGGGTCGGCTACCAGGGAGCGACGTCGTTCTCCCTCTTCGGTCTGGCCGGCTTCGAATTCTTCCTCTACAAAGAGATCAGTCTCTCGGCAGAGTACCGGCTGGGTTTCACGACCTTCAGCAACAAGGACCAGGAAGTGACGGCGGGAACCACCAACGTGATCACCAAGGGGGGCAGCACCAGCGCGATCGGCGTCTCCACCAGCGGCGCGCTTACCCTGGCCGTCTATTTTTAGCACCGCCGCCGCACGGTTCTCCATGTGCCGTTGAAGAGGCCCATGATCGAGCCGACGAGCATGTCTGACAAGCGGCAGTAACCCTACCTCTTTTCTTCCCCAGCCACGGCGGTCCGGCAACTCCGGGCCGCCGTTGTGTTTTTTTCTCTTGCATATTTATTCTAAAAACTGTATACTTATTCACCATGGCATCGCCAGCATTAATTCCTGCAGAGGTGTCCATCATCGGGGCGTCGGGCTACGCCGGACGGGAGCTCCTCCGTCTTCTCTCCCGCCACCCATTCGTGCGGATCACCCGCGTCATCGCCCAGGCCGCCGCCGGCAAGCCGGTGGCAGAGGTGCACCCGCAGTTCGCGGGGCAGACAGAGGCGGTGTTCGACGCGTACGACCTCGCCATTCTGAGCGGCAGTGACGTGGTGATGCTGGCTCTCCCTTCCGGCGAGGCGATGAGCATCGTCCCCGATCTCCTTGCCGCCGGCCATAGAGTCATCGATCTCAGCGGCGACTTCCGGTTGCGGGACGCGGCTGCCTACGAACGGTACTACCACCGCCCGCATACTGCTCCCCAGCTCCTGGGATCGTCTGTGTACGGCTTGCCGGAACTCTCCGCCCCTGCCATTGCCTCGGCACGGTTGATCGCCAATCCGGGCTGTTATCCAACGAGCATCCTCCTCCCTCTGATCCCCCTGCTGCGTGCCGGCCTGATCTCTCCCGCCGGACTCACCATCACATCCTTGTCGGGCGTCTCCGGCGCCGGACGATCTGCATCGCTGGAACTCTCCTTCACGGAGGTGAATGAATCGGCCAGGGCCTACAAGGTGGGAACGCACCAGCATCTGCCGGAAATCGAACAGGTTCTCTCCGATCATGCGGGCCGCTCCGTCTCCTGCACGTTCGTGCCGCATCTGGTACCGCTCACACGGGGTATCCTGACCACCATCACGGCGGAACTGACAGGCACCACATCTCCCGCGGAGGTGGTCAACGCGTACCGCCGGATCTATGAGAAGTCGCCGTTTGTCCGCCTCTCCACCGAGCGCCTTCCGGAACTGAAGCATGTCGTCGGGTCCAATTTCATCGACATCGGGTTCCGGATCGATCCCGACCGCGGACGCATTGTCATCCTCTCGGCCATCGACAATCTCCTCAAAGGTGCGGCCGGACAGGCGGTGCAAAACCTGAACCTGATGCTCGGTTTTTCTGAAACGGAGGGACTGCGGTGAAGGGTGAACCGGTGTTTGAGGAATGCTACGGCGGCGTGACCGCGCCGCGCGGCTTCAGTGCCGGCGGCATCTCGTGCGGCATTCGAAAGACCAAGCAGGATCTGGCGCTGGTGCGATCAGACCCGCCCGCGACCGTGGCCGGTGTGTTCACGCTCAACAAGACCCAGGCCGCCCCCATCCTCGTCGACAAGCTCCAGCTCTCCCGTTCCACACTCTGTTCTGCCGTCATCATCAACAGCGGCAACGCCAACGCCTGTACCGGTGAGCGGGGATTGAACGACGCCTGGACGGTGGTGCAGACCACAGCCCGTACCCTCGGTGTTCCTGAAGAACAGGTCCTGGTCTCCTCTACGGGTGTTATCGGCCAGTACCTCCCGATGGAAAAACTTCTCCGGGGTATTCCTCGCCTCGCCGCGTCCATCTCGCCGCAACACCACACGGACGCGGCTGCGGCCATCATGACGACCGACACGTTCCCGAAGGAGTACGCTGTCCGATTCTCCCTGGAGGGTGCAACGGTGACCGTCGGCGGCATGGCGAAGGGATCCGGCATGATTGCCCCCAACATG
Source organism: uncultured Ignavibacteriaceae bacterium (assembly GCA_964465905.1). Taxonomy (GTDB): domain Bacteria; phylum Bacteroidota; class Ignavibacteria; order UBA10030; family UBA10030; genus CAYXMK01. The sequence continues at coordinate 6,418 of CAYXMK010000035.1, forward strand.
GCGACGATGCTCGGGTTCCTCACGACGGATGCCGCGGTCGACCCCGCCGCCCTCGCCCACGCACTGCGACAGGCCAACGACGCCTCCTTCAACCGCATCACGGTGGATGGCGACATGAGCACCAACGACATGGTGCTCCTCCTCGCGAACGGGACGGCGGGAAATCCCATTCTGACTGCCGGGTCGGAGGCCTATGCCCGCTTCTGCTCCGCCCTGGAGCACGTTGCCGTCACACTTGCCAAGATGATCGCCCGCGACGGCGAGGGCGCGACGAAGCTGGTCGAGGTGTACGTCGCCGGGGCCGCCGACGACGAGCAGGCAGTTCGCGCCGCTCGTGCCGTCGCCGGTTCCAACCTCGTGAAGACCGCCATCCATGGCGCTGACGCGAATTGGGGACGGATCATGGCCGCCGTAGGATACTCCGGGATCGACGTTCGGCCGGAGGAGGTCGAGATCTCGTTCAATGACCTCCCCGTTCTGAAACGCAACTTCCAGATTGTCCTCGATGAAGCCCGCGCCCGAGAGGTTCTACAACAGGACACGATTACGATCGCGATCGACCTGCACCGGGGAAATGCCAGCGCCCGCTTCTGGACCTGCGATCTGACCAAAGAATATATCCGGATCAACGCCAGCTACCGATCCTGAAACACTCTCCCGACGCCATGAAGCTCCGTCCCGTCGTACCCGACTACACCACCAAAGAGGAGGTTCTCATCGAGGCCCTCCCGTACATCCAGAAGTACGAGCGTACGGTTTTTGTCATCAAGTACGGTGGCGCGGCCATGACGGATCCCGCCCTGAAGGAGACCTTCGCCAAGGACGTCACCTTGCTCCGCAAGATCGGCATCGATGTCGTGATCGTGCACGGGGGCGGAAAGGAAACAACGACGATCGCACAGAAGCTGGGAATTCCCTCGCGTTTCGTCGACGGCCAGCGGTACACGGACGAGCCGATGCTGCAGGTCGTACTCATGGTGCTGGCCGGCAGTGTCAACAAGGAGATTGTCCGCCTGATCAACCGATGGGGAGGTAATGCCGTTGGCCTCTGCGGCGTGGACCATTCGCTCCTGCAGGCGCGGCGACAGACGTCCGCCGGCGAGGACCTCGGACTTGTCGGCGAGATCACGGCTGTCAATACGACCTTCCTCCGCCTCCTGCTGGAGAACACACTCATGCCGGTGCTGGCACCGATCGGACTCGGCGCCGACGGCATCGTCTACAACATCAACGCCGACCTCGCCGCCGCCGCGGTCGCCCAAGCCCTCAACGCGGAGAAGCTGGTCTACCTCAGCGACGTGGAGGGCGTGGTGGTCGAAGACCGGCTGGTCTCCACGCTTGGGAAATCCGAAGCGGCAGAACTGATCCGCGCAGGCAAGATCTCGGGCGGCATGATCCCCAAGATCCAGTCGGCCTTCGAATCGGTGCAGTCGGGAGTGCGCAAGGTTCACATCGTGGACGGACGCGTGAAGCATTCCCTCCTGCTCGAGATCTTCACCGATGAAGGCATCGGCACACAACTGATTCCCGACGTTCTGAACGAGGAGTAAGCCATGCAGAAGGCCAAACGACAGCTTGCCATCAAGACGCTCATCGCGCGCCATGCCGTGGGCACTCAACAAGATCTGGGTCGCATGCTCCAGAAACACGGACTCTCCGTCACGCAGGCAACGCTCTCACGGGACCTGAGGGAGTTGGGAGTCGTCCGAGTGCCGTCACCCGACGGCCTTCGCTACACGCTCAATCCCGAGGCCGAGGAACAGCGTCTGAAACCGTACATCAGCTACGAAATCGAGCAGATCGAAGCCAATGAGTACCTGGTGGTGATCAAGACGCTTCCGGGTCGGGCAGCCGGAGTGGCCGAGCTGATTGACAGTCTCCACCACCGCGACATCCTCGGCACGATCGCCGGCGACAATACGATCTTCGTAACTCCCCGCTCCACGGCCAAAATCCGGGGGGTATTGCAGATGCTGCAGCGGCTCGCCGCCATGGGCACCGCGCCCTCCTGACCGGGGCCGGACTGTGACGCACGCTTTGTTCATCATCGACTCCACACAAGGAACACCGTCATGAAAAAGGAAAAGATTGCTGTCGCATACTCGGGCGGCCTGGATACCTCCGTCATCGTCCGGTGGCTGCAGGAACAGTACGACGCCGAAATCGTCACCGTGACGGGCAACCTCGGCCAACGCAAGGAACTTTCGGGTCTCCGGGAGAAGGCACTCGCCACAGGGGCCTCGAAAGTCTTCATCGACGACCTGCGGGATGAATTTGCAGAGGAGTACCTGTTTCGGGTTCTGAAGGCCGGCGCGCTCTACGAGCACACCTACCCGATGGCAACGTCCATCGGCAGGCCTCTGCTGGCCAAAGCGCTTGTGCAGAGAGCGCGCGAGGAGGGATGCACCGCCGTCGCCCACGGCTGTACCGGCAAGGGAAACGACCAGGTGCGCTTCGAAACGGCAATCGCGGCCCTTGCACCGGAGCTTCGCGTCATCGCTCCGCTGCGGGAATGGGAATTTGCATCGCGCGAACAGGAAATCGAGTACTGCCGGAAGCACGGCATCCCCGTCTCCGCAACGAAAACCAACCCGTACTCGATCGACGAGAACGTGTGGGGAACGAGCATCGAATGCGGCGTCCTCGAAGATCCCATGACGCCTCCCCCCGCCGACGCGTATCAGTGGACCGTTGCACCCGAAGAGGCGCCCGACCAGCCCGTCGCCGTCACTCTTGAGTTCGAGCAGGGGATCCCGGTGGCGCTGAACGGACGGACCCTGTCGGCGTTCGAGCTGATCGATCAGCTCAACGTCATCGCGGGAGCACATGGGGTTGGCCGACTGGATCTCATCGAGAACCGTCTCGTGGGAATCAAGTCGCGCGAGATCTACGAGGCCCCTGCCGCCGTCACCCTCCATTTCGCGCACCGCGAGCTGGAACGGCTGACGCTCGAAAAGGACGTGATGCACTACAAGGCCAAGGTGGCGCACGATTACGCCGATCTGATCTACAATGGTCTCTGGTTCTCCCCCCTGCGGGTCGCGCTTGACGCCTTCGTGCAGGAGACGCAGGCCGTCGTCAACGGGATGGTGACGGTGAAGCTCTACAAAGGAAACGTGGAAGTGCTGGGACGGACCTCCCCCAATTCTCTCTATGATATGAAGCTTGCCACGTACACGGACGAGGATCAGTTCGATCACAAGGCGAGCGCGGGATTCATCGCGATCTACAGTCTGCCTCTCAAGACATACTATCGCGTCAACAAGAGTCTTGCTCCCGCCGTGGATGAGCCGGCGGAACAACTCAGCTGATGTCTGCCGCCGCGCAATGCCGCAGCAGAAGGCCGGTGTGTGTCTCCGCCGGCCTTCGTTCTTCCTTTCCTGTTCCCTTGAATTTCTCCGCAATTCTTTTCTCCTTGAGATGCATCGCACTCACGCGTGAAAGGACCTTCCGTTGAAATCCGCAACCGTCAGCATTCTGCTTCTGCTCTCACCGCTGTGTCTCTTCTCTCAGATCCCCGTCGATTCGTCGGCAGTCCGGTCCGATTCCCTGTTCCTGAAGGTTGTCATTCCGGAGCAGGACACAACGACGGCGGGGAGTCGTCACCGGATTGCAGCCAGCACACATCCATCGGCCCGCGCCTTCATCAACGACCGCGAGGTCCGCGTGTATCCTTCCGGGGCGTTCGTCGGACTCGTGGACGTTCCGGTCGGTACGACGCCCCTGCGGCTGACGGTCAAATCACCAGCCGGCGACTCGCTCTGGCGTGATTTCATCTTCCAGCGCCCTGACCCGCCGCGCACCTCTTCCCGAGATACTCTGCAGATCGACTCACTGTACATGGAGCCGTCAGAGGATATATGGTTGATCGAGGGAGACGTGCTGGAAGTCCGGTTCAAGGGGAGTCCGGGCTACGAAGCAACGTTCTCCATCGAGGGCATCGCTTCCGGCATGCCGATGACGGAGCTCCCGCCGCGTGAGGCCTACGGCTTCGAGGGAATGTACGTCGGGAGATACAAAGTGAAGCCGGGGGATAATGTCAGAGATGTGCCGGTCGAGTTCCGGCTGAAAAAGAGCTTCTGGTCCCGGGAGCACGCTGAATCACGAGGGAAAGTTTCCCTTATTCCCGCCGAACTTCCGCGGGTGGCGGAAGTGACGGGACGTGCGCCGTTTCTGAACGCGGGACTCGGCCGCGACCGGCTTGGAGGCGCCAAGCTGGGGTACATCGATCGCGGCATTCGGCTGCGCGTCACCGGCAAGCGGGGAGATCAGTACCGTGTGCAGCTTTCGAAAGACATGATTGCCTGGCTGCCTCAGGATTTCGTCAAATTCCTTCCTCCCCAGACACCGCTCCCTTCTTCCCTCACCGGCTCGGTATCCATCACGGGATCGGATTCCGAGGATGTCGTGCTTCTTTCGCTGAACCAGCGCCTTCCGTATGTCGCCGATCTCCAGGTTGATCCCCCCGCGCTCCTTGTCGACGTGTTCGGGGCAACCTCCAACACGAACTGGATCACCCAGGAACCGAGCGCCACCGGCATTCAAAATGTCTCGTGGGATCAGGTCTCTCAGGACCGGTATCGGCTGACCATCGCCCTGGCGTACCAGCAGCACTGGGGATATGACATCGGTTACAACAACGGCAGCGGTCTGCGCATCCGGATCCGGCGTCCGCCGCAGATTGCGTCAGCCGATTCAGTGTTGAAGGGGATGATCATCGCCGTGGACGCGGGACACGGGGGCGACAACAGGGGAGCCATCGGCTCCACAGGGGTGGAAGAACATTTTCTGAACTACGTCATGTCAAAACATCTCGAGCAGGTTCTTGCAGCGAAGGGAGCCAGGGTCGTCCTGACGCGTCCGGACACGATCAATGTCCCGATGCTCGACCGGGCCGCGCTGGCAGCATCCTCCCGTGCGCGACTGCTGGTCAGCATCCACTGCAACTCCATCGGCTACACGAGTGATCCCGAGCAGGTGAAGGGGATGGGGACGTTCTACCGGTACGTCGCTTTTCAACCGCTGGCCAATGCCGTCTTCAACCGGCTTCTGGAGACCGGCCTCACGCCGTGGGGCGTCACCGGAAGCTTCAACTTTTCGCTCAATGCGCCGACCCAGATGCCGAACGTGCTCGTCGAAACGGCGTTCATGTCGAATCCGGAAGATGAGATGCTGCTTCTCGATGATGCCTTCCGGCGGCGCGTGGCGGAGAAGATCGCTCAGGGCATGGAGGATTTTGTCCGGAGTTACGCCGTCCTTCCGCAGTAGCGCACGCCCGTCGAACCCTGCAGCGCCCGACTCCAGAGTCTCCAGGGTCGGGCGTTTCGGTTTTTGCCTCAATATTGCGTATCTTGGTACCGTTTCCTTCAACCCTACCAACTACCACGCGGATCTCAGCCATGTCGTACAAAGCCCTCTGGAGCGGCCGTTTCAAGGAACCTCTGTCCGAAATCGCCCTCTCGTTCTCCTCGTCCATCGACCTGGACCGGCAGCTGTACCTTGAGGACATTGCCGGAAACATTGCCCACGCAGAAATGCTCTCGGCCTGCAAGATTCTGACAGCGTCGGAAGGACGCAGAATCCGCTCGGCCCTGAAGAGCATCCAGAGGGAAATCGAAGCCGGCAAATTCGACTTCACCGGCAGCTTCGAGGACATCCACCTCGCCATCGAACAGCGTCTGACCCAGAAGATCGGTCCGCTGGGAGGGAAACTGCACACCGGCCGGAGCCGGAACGACCAGGTAGCGCTCGATGAGCGGCTCTATCTCCGCACGGCCATCCGGGAGCTGATGAAACTCATCACCCAGCTCCAGCGCGTGCTGGTGTACAAGGCAGAGAAACACTTCGGCGCGATCATGCCGGGCTACACCCATATCCAGCGCGCACAACCCGTCATGCTTTCGCATCACCTCCTGGCGTACGTCTGGATGCTGGAGCGGGACTTCGAGCGCCTGCGCGACTGCTCCGAACGCCTGAACAAATCCCCGCTGGGCGCCGCAGCGTTTGCCGGGACCTCCTTTCCGATCGACAGAATGAAGGTCGCCAGGAAGCTTCACTTCGACGGCATCGTGGAGAACAGCATCGACGCCGTCAGCGACCGGGACTACCTTATCGAATTCGGCTCGGCATGCAGCATCATCATGACGCACCTGAGCCGCTTCGCCGAAGAGCTGGTGCTCTGGTCGTCGAAGGAATTCGGCTTCGCGCACATCAGCGACGCCTACACGACCGGCAGCAGCATCATGCCGCAGAAAAAGAATCCGGATATGGTGGAGCTGGTTCGCGGGAAGGCAGGACGGGTCTACGGCTCGCTCATCAATCTCCTCACCATGATGAAGGGGCTACCGCTCGCGTACAACCGGGACATGCAGGAAGACAAGATGCCGATGTTCGACCTCGTGAACACGACGCGGCAGAGCCTGTTCATCTTCTCGCACGTGCTCGTGCATACACGGTTCGATCAGAAGAGGATGGAAGAGGAAACAAGGTCGGATTATCTGACAGCGACGGACATGGCCGACTACCTTGTGCACAAGGGAGTGCCGTTCCGGGAGGCCCACGAGATCACCGGCCGCGTCGTGGCGTACTGCATCGAGCACAAGATGTACTTCGGCAACCTCGATCTCGACACCCTCCTCTTCTTCTCGCCGAAGTTTGAGGAAGATGTCTTCGATCACGTCCTGCCGCAGACCAGTGTTGACCGGAAGGCATCGGCCGGCAGCACGTCACCACAGGAGGTGAAGAAGCAGATCGTGCATTGGACGAGGGTGCTGAAGAACAGGAAGGTGTAGGAAGGACGTTATTCCGCAAACCCGCCTCGCGGCCTGAGCGAGCCGTAGGACTCCTGGGCGGCCTTGCCCAGAGGGTTCATCTCGGAATACGGGTGCGGAAGTCGAATTGAGCCGTCCGGCCGAATGAGTCCAGGATGTTGTCCGAGGCACAGGGCGAAGGCGAATGCCATCAGACAAGCAAGCGAACAAATAGTTCTTTTCATGGGCATTTCCCCTCTGTTAGATGGCGAACCGAAACTCAACAACCCAAATCTTCTTGTAACGTTCAAAGTAGACGGATCGAGAAGACAATCCCCAATCGAAAAAATAGTTGATCCTGTTTCTGTCTCCTCTCATCGTCAGAGCATACTGCTTTTCTCGTTCAAGACTGTAGATTCCCAGCCGCGATTCTCGATAGGGGAAGGGACCAGATTCGTAATAGGGAGTCTCAAACAGGAAGATCTTTCCGTCGGGTGACCACTTGAGGCCTGGGCCTCCACCGGCTAGACCATGCTCAGAAATGATCCACTGGAAATTTGTAACGATGATCTTGCCGATCGATATGTAGGCAAAATGATTGGTGACTGCACTGGCGCAAACATACACTGGGTACAGATGAGTGGAATCGTGGACAATCTGCAGTGTGCTAAGATCTAGGAGACACAATTCTGTCCCGCTTGCAGTTTGGTTCGTGTAGGCAATCTTGCCATCAGTTGACCAGGCAAAACCGCTACCGTTGCCACTGGTAACGATCAACCGATCATATACCTGACCGACGAAAGATGTCTGCCCGGTTGAAATGACAATAATCTTCAGAAAGGTCTTGAAGCCAATCTGCTGGAGCAGCGCGAGATGCTCACCATCGAGGGACCAATCCCATATCGGCATCCCAATTCCTTCGTATGCTGTGCCAATCAAAGAGTCCGCAACATACTCGTTTGATGCCAGTAGAGTCGCCTCACCGCCAGACACAGGCACGCTAAAGAGCAGGCCGCGGTTCTGAACGCCCTCAACCCTCCTGATGAAGCCGATGGTTTGGCCGTACGGGTGCCAACGCGGCATGACATCTAGCTCTGATCCGCTCGTAAGCTGCGTAATGCCGGTGCCACTTGTGTCCATTACGTAGATATCACCGCTTCTTGTGTACGCTATTCTCTTGCCATCAGGCGATACAGCAGGCTGCTCTCCATCTGCAAGCTCTCGTTCACAAGTCGCTAGACTATCGGCTGTCGTCGTCGGCTCGACCGTGGAGGGACAGCCGACGAGCAGCAGAAAGAGAAGAACGAACAGAACAGCAATCACCAGATGTGAGAGACATCGACAGGGAAGAGGTCGTTGAAGAAGCGCCGACATCAGAGGACTCAAGGATTACTGCGGGTAAGGTAGTTCATTCTCGACTTGGCGTCAACCGGACAAACCACTGGAGCCGGTTGCTGACGGGGAAAGAAGTGTAGATGGACCTCGCGAGAACCTGAGTGGCAACCTCATCTTCGTGCGAGGCTCCTACAGGACCGGGAGTGTCCAGATTTCCTGCAGAGATCCGCGACCGGGACCGACGGCGTGGAATGCAAGACGGTCTCCACTCCTCGACCACGTCGGCCACCCGCAACCCATGAAACCGTCCAGCCTCCCGTTGATGATCTCACCAGACACGGCATTCAGCAGGGCAAATGCCGATGAGTCTGAAAACCCGAGCGAGATCCACTCGCCATCAGGAGACCACTCGATCTTGTCACGACTTGACGGCACGGCATGAGAGCGAACAAGATCCTTCGTGCTCACATGCCGGATCTCGAGCACGTCACCTGATCCACCACCCGAAAGACCCACCGCAAGGTAATAGCCTTGGGGCGACCAGCAGAAACGCTTGATCGTAGCGTCGTTCCATCCCGTTGCCGCGAACTCCTCCACCGTGCGGTCAACGTAGTCCAGGATCATTAATCCCTGATCGAGAAAGAGCAGCTGATTCCCGTTCGGCGACCAGCATTGCATCGGTGTATTCCCTCCCTCGGCAGCCGAAACCAGAGTTTCCACCTGTTGTGTAACCACATTGAGCGTGTGGAGTCCCGCCGAGTTGACGAAACTGAGGGTCGTCCCATTGCCTGACCAGTCCGGGTACAGGCACGCCTCAAAGCTGAGGGAATCGACGTTCGGGCCCGCGTCAACGAGCGAGTCGTTCCACACCTGGTAGCACCAGAGGCGCCTCTGCCAGCTGAATGCCACCCGCTCCCGTGCCGTCGGGGACCAGGCAGGGTACAACTGTGCCTCAGCCGTGTTGTTGGCCACCAGGAGCGTCGGGGTAACAATGAGCATACCAGCAGTATCGGACAACTCTCCTTCCAGTGATCCCCCCCGGAGCAACACACGGAGGCGATGCCGACCGTCCGTCGAGTACTGATGGACCGCCGACAGGGTGGCCGACCAGGGAGTATCATAGATCCCATCGTCCTCCCAATCCCAACGCACTTCATATCCTCCGATCGTGTCGATGTCCGCCAAGCTCACCCCAGCAGCAATTCCGGCCTTGCAACGCACAAGCGTCTGTGCCGTACCGATCTTCGGATCCACGAGGATACGGAGGGAGTTTCTGCTTCCGGCAGGTTCGACAGGAGAACGCTCACAGGCGGAGAAGAATCCCAGCACGAGCAGCGACCCCGCGGCCAGAAGGA
>CAYXMK010000036.1:0-15504 GCA_964465905.1 uncultured Ignavibacteriaceae bacterium
TAACATCTGGAAAAATCAGCAGGAGTTCAAAAGGGAAATCGCCTCGGGACCGCGAGGTTCTCAGATGTTGGACGGTGTCGCGCCTGCGGAGACGCTGCTGCTCGATGCTCTCTCAGGAATGCGTTGAGCTAGATGAAGAGCCGGCCGGAAGACAGTATCTCTTCCAGAGGGCGCTTCCAACCCCTCCCGACGTAGATCGTAAGGTCGTTCTCGTAGGGCATACTGTACGCTGCGCGATGGATGGCGGCTGGACGAACGTCGGTCAGAGAGTTCAGGTGATCATCCCTCCTCCCCCCGATGATGATCATCGTCTTGAAGGCACGCCTCTGTGCCATTTCTCTGCTCCAGAACCAGTAGTTGTTGTGGCGTGACAGGACCGGCGGAAGGATGTAACGTGCGCTGTAGTACTCGAGAGCTGCAGCCTCACCATAGTTCTGGGCGTACACGGCTGCGGTGGCGCGTTCGGAGTCGGGGATAGTCTGATATACCTTCGAGACGGTTCTGGCCAGTTCTTCCCACCCGAACATATCAGCGAAGTACTGAGGGAGCTCCTGCAGTTCATGCCCCTCAACCGACTGCGGGGGAGGGGCCAGAGAGCGCTGGTAGGCAATGAATGTCTCCACTGGCAAGAGAGGCATGGTGAAGGGAGCCATCAGGATCCCGATGGCACCGACAACGGCCAGATACGCCGGACGCCACCATTGGACCCTGCCGCCTGTGCGCACGCGCTCCAGGGCAACTCCCCCTGCTGCGAAGAGAAAGACGTAGGCGGGGGAAAGATATTCTGCCTTGCTCCGGCCGTTGATGAGGAGGATCAGAAGAACGACGAGGAATGCGAGGCCGAGCGGACGCAGGTGCCGGTCGATCCGGGAAATGAGCAGCAGAACAAGCCCCGCCATCCAGAGCGGCGCGCTGGCCGGATTGTTGAGAAGGAACTGCCCCGCAATGAAATCCACGGCCGTCACCGATGCGTATTTCCGATCGGTCGCGTTTCGGATAAACTCGAGCGTCGCGAAGTCGTGCTGGAAATTCCAGATGATGTAGGGAATCATCCCCGCGAAAACGAGTGCAACCGCGATCGTGGGCTCTTTCTGCCGGAGCAGCCGGCGGGCAGGGGTGAGAAGAACGCCGAGGCCAATGCCGGCGGCGAGCCACAGGATGCTGATCTTGTTCAGTGCGCCTATCCCAAGCGATGCGCCGAGGAGATACCAGTTCCATTTCCCGCCGTCGTTCAGAATCCGAACGAAGAAGAACGCGCTGAGTCCCCAGAAGAGAATGTCGAACGCATTCATCGAGTAGAACGAGCCCATCGCCAGGAAGATCGGTGACGCGACGGCTGCGAGCATCGAACTCACGAGGGCGGCTGTTCGTCCCCCCAGAGCGCGTGCGGTCAGACCGGTGACCAGGACAAACAGTCCGCTGACGAGCGCGGGGATCAGGCGAACGGCAACCAGGGATTCTCCGAGAATCCACCGGACGAGTGCGAGGACCGCAATGGAGAACGGAGGATGATCCACGTAGCCGAAATCAAGGTGCTTGCTGCAGGCGATGTAGTACAGTTCATCCCGGAAGAAGCCATAGCCGCCGAAGATGTTTATGAGCAGATGGACTGCGGTAGCAGTGAGGGGAAGAACGACGAGAATGAGTCTCTCAGCTGACCAGGAGGTCCTGGGGGACGAGGATTCTTCCATTTCGTGTCTCTCCCTGGGTGTTCCTCAGTTCGGGGGCGGTGTCTGTCCGGTCTTCCTGACGAAGAACAGGGAAGGACCTACGGTTACCCAGAGCAGTACCAGAGCCCAGAGTCTTCCTTCAAGGAGGTTGTAGTCTGCGACCAGACGGCTCCACGGATTTCCCATGACGAAGTGCCCGAACAGAAATTCAAATGCCACCGTCATGCCGAGCCAGAGGAAACCGATCTGCCATGCCCTTCCGTGTGTCGAGACCGGCCATCGCTTCCCGATGAACCGGAAATAGATGCCGAACAACGTGATGCCCGTGGCTGTGGAGATCTGGTGAGCAGTCAGATCGCCCACCGCTTCTGCATAGAACGCTTGGCGGATGGCCCCGTTGGCGATGGCCAGAATGACCAGTGGAAGCCAGGCGAGCAGGTACTTTCCCATGATAGGTCCCCGGAGGCGAAAGAACAACAGTTCAGAGCAACGTTACGATAACGGCCGACGTTTCATCCAAAGGTCTGCACGCCGTCAACCTGGAATCCAGATCTTCTCTGCTTCCATCAGCTCCGCCCCGGCAGGCAAGAGGAGAGGATCCTTGCTCTTCGTAAAGAAGATCAATCCCTTGTAGGCCATAAGGTAGGCGAAGCCCTTCGAGAACACTCCGTCTTCTGCCACAACGATGAGGGGGCGATCCGACCTGTTCAGGAGCAGGACAAACGACTCGGGACGTACGCGGACGATGGCCCCCGTCGCTTTGATGGCGTTTGCGATGGAGGCCGCAGCTGCGGCCGCGCCGGCAGTAGCACCTGCGTTCATACGGGCATCCTTGTGTGTGACGGTGAAGTCAGGTTGATAGAATGAAGCCGGTCGGTGCCGGAGAGGAGAGGGATCCGAAATCCACTTCCTGCCGGGGTCGCTGGCTCAGCGATGGCTGAAGGGCTGTTCTTCATTGAGCGGCACCGAACTCAGGAAGATACCGGGCAAGTCCCGAGATTGCCTTCATGCGGGAGCGGTCCAGGATGAGAATCATGAACGCATCATCGGACACTTCCCACTCACAGTGAATGCCGTATCGGCTGGCACGCTCGAAACCGAACCGGGGATAGTACGATGGATGTCCAAGCACGATCACGAACGGGCACCGGCGTTCCCGCAGAATGCCCAGCCCCTGACGTACCAACGCCGATCCGATCCCATGGCGCTGTTGCTCAGGAAGAACGGCCATAGGACCGAGTCCCATCCCTTGTACAACTCCGCTCCCCTGACCGATGACGGCCGGACTGAACAGAATGTGTCCCACGACGCGGTTTTCGTTCAGAGCAACAAGCGAAAGAATCTCGCGGTGGTTCCGGCGGATGCGGTCGATGACGTCGGCTTCCTCCCGCTGGCCGAAGGCTCGCTCGTTCACGGCACGAATGACCGGAATATCGTCGGGACGTTCAACTCGAATGGAAAGAGTGTCCAGCATGAGTCGCATTGCTTCAGGGCTTCTTCGCGACTATCAACATGTGCTCACTCAGTCCCACGACGGAAGGATGCGTGCAGGTCCGATGGTGGGTCTCGAGCCAGCGCTTCCATCGCTTCTGGTTGCGTGCGAGACGGTTCACCTGCTGCGGCTGATGAGAACCAAGACCCTCAAGTCCGGCCATTGCGACGATCTTCATCCCTTTGTCCTCGAATGCTTCGCGGAATTCCTCAGGCAGGAAGAAATGGCACGCGGTGAAGCCGTGGCCTCCATGATAGTTGCCAGTCTCGCGGAGCGTTGTGCTGAAAGGCAGTTCCAGCTCATGCGGGAAAAGTCTCAACTGCGTGATCATCACGGCAAGGCGGCTCATCACGGAGACAAACACCGGAGCTCCCTTCCTGGCTACCCGCCCTAGTTCTGTGACAGCCCTCGAGCGCTTTCGCCGGTCCAGAATGTGCGACAAGGGTCCCCCGAGGCACAACACTGCATCGAACGTACCGTCAGGGATCACCGACAGGTTGTCAATGGAACCCTGGAGAATGCCCTTGATCCTCCGCGAGAGCCCGCTTCGCACAATACGCTTCCGGGCAAAGTCAAGATTCGCAGGCACGAGGTCCAGCAGCACAATGTCGTATCCCCTGCGTGCCAGCTCGAGCGTGGAGCGCCCAGGCCCCCCACCGGCGTCAAGCACACGTCCTTGTTTCGGCAAGTACTGCCTCAGGAAGTGCAGAGTCGTCTCGAATTCCAGGCGATGGTAGGTATCCGCTGTCAGGCGCTTCCATTCGGGACGAACGTTCTCGATGCAGTACCGTTGTACGAGCGACGTACTCACGTCTGCTCCACGAAGATCGCTCTGACAGTCTCCGTCAGCGCTCTCGCACGATGCCGGTGTGCTTCTCCGTCCGGAATGAGCACGCCGTCCCCTGCCCTGAACATGCGCACTCCGCTGTCGAACTCGATTTCGAATTGTCCCTCCAGAATCAGGCCCGTGTGTCCCCGGAAACACCAGTGTGGCGGCATAGCCGGAGAATACTCCACGAGCCGGAGCTTCCTGGTCCCCTCGATGATGACTTTGTGGCGGATGCCTTCCATGGGCGATTCCCAGTGGAGCGACTCAAAATCGATTCGGTACGCCGTCATATTTCCTCCTGCGCCATCAGCTTCAGCCGTGGGGCTGACGATCCACTCCACGTGGTCTTGCACAAGATCGGGCTTCTCTCCCTCGTTGTCAATCGCGCGACCGGTGACGCCGGCGGACGGGATTCTTGCTCGCGTCCGAACAGAACCTACGGGCAAGGATTACTTGCGAGGGAGAAGACGCCTGTCCAGTCGGAAGCGATGATGAGTCCGGCCTCTTCGGCTTCCATGACTGCCGTACGGAGTACGTTGTCGTCTCGGAACTCCGGAAAACGATCGGTGAAGGAGCGGACGTACACCTGCAAGCGCCAGAGGTCGAAGGAGCCGAGATTTCCATCTTTGAAAATGAGGTCGATCTCTCGTCCGTCATCCAACCGGATCAGCAGTTCAGGTCGTTCGGAGTGGAAGCGGTACGCCAGCGCCGGCTCACCGGGAAGCTTGCCCCGGAGGGGCAGATTCCTCTCACGCCACTGGTCAAGTCCTCCGGCTCCGCTCCGCGAGCAGATGATAGTCCAGAGTCCTTCTGCGTCCTGCAGATAGCTTTCCGCCAGTTCACGAAATCGGGCGAGGTTCTCGTTCATTTTCCACATCCTTTTTCGGATGACCGTTTGCTGCGTGCGTGTGGCAATCCTGTGTTCCGTGGACGTACCGCTCTTCGTGGACGATGTCTGCACGCGCAGCGGCATGATGACCCCGTATGCAGAGACGGTGCCGATCTGCGATCCATAGTTGCTCACGAGAAGGATGATATCTTTCGGATTGTCGTTGCAACTCGTGCCGCCGAAGAGCGCTGCGCGGCAGACCCGTGGGCTGGCTGTGGCCTGATGGCAATGCCGGGCATCTCTCTATCTTGGACGGATACGGATGATTTGTGCAATTTCCTCGCGGATGGTCTTCGGCGACACCACGCGCTCAACATGCCCGTGCCGCTGGAGCCACGCCGTGGTCTGGAAGTCCGGCGACGTCTTGCGGCCGGTGTACTGCTCGATGACTCGCTTGCCGGAAAAGCCGATGTTCCCGGCGTTCACTTCAAAGAGTCGTATCCCGCGTGAAGCGTAACCAATGGCAACACCTCCCACGGTGGGGTCGGTGATGATTGTGATCACCGGAAGTCCCTCGCGTTCCACGCGCGTGAGGGCCACGTGGACCTTCGGGATGCTTACCATGGATGAGCAGCCCTCGTGCATTCGGGCACCACCGCCGCTGGCGACGAGTACCATGGGGAGGCGTTCTTGAAGAGCGACGGTGGCCGCACGCCAGATCTTCTCTCCGGTACTCATGGAGAAGGATCCGCCGAGAAATCCGAAATCTGCTCCGCAGAATACCACGCGCTCTCCCAGCACGCTTCCGTGGCCGGTGATCATGGCCGTGACAAGCCCTGTCTCGCGCCGGGCCTGATCCAATTTGGCGGCATAGCCGGGGAACCCGAGGATGTCTCTGTCGGCAATGTGGCGAGTGACGGCGTGCTCCGCGAAGGTGCCGGGATCCAGAATGAGATCGATGTAGTCCCAGACCGAGGGCCGGGTGTAGCGCTCACCGCAGGTTTCACAGACGTAGTTGTTCGCCCGCAGTGCCTCGAACACCACCGGGTCGTAGACGCGTTTCCCCTGACTGTCCCGACAGTCTGCATGCCGCTTGACATATCCCTCCTTCGTCGGCACCGGAAGGCGCGAGACATGCCGCTGAATGCTCTGCACCTCCTCTTCGCTGATCGTGTCCGAACGGCCGATCGAAGCCCAACGTCGGACACGCTCTTCGAAACGCTTCTGTGCGGGCACAGCCAGCAGGCGGCGCAGGTGGCGCTCGAGAGCATTCCGCACAGATTCAACGGTTTTCCGCGGGTTGCGATGGGCGGGACCGTCCGGTTCGGGGATGACCTCGTCGACGATGCCGAGCTCGAAACCCTCTCGGCTGGTGACGCGAGATGCGGCTGCCGCCTCGTTGGCTCGTGACCGTGTGCGGAAGAGGATCGATGAACAGGCCTCCGGCGTGATCACGAGGTAGGTGGAGTACTCCATACCCAGGACACGATCACATGCCGTCAGGCCGATGGCTCCGCCGCTGCACGCGCGGTTCATGATCACTGCAATCGTGGGAACGTCTGCTTCCACCAGACTCCGGATCGTGTCGCCGATGCGCCAGGCAATTCCCCCTGCCTCGGACTCTTCGGTCGGATCAGCTCCCGGTGTGTCGACGAATGTGATGATCGCGCGCCGTTCCTGTGCTGCTGTTCTGACTGCCTCCGCCGCGCGCGCGTAGCTGACGGGTGTCGGCATTCCGTGGTTCCACTTCTGCACAACCTGCGGATCCCGAAGTGCTTCCGTCAGCGTCGCGTAGTCGGAGCTCGGTCCCGTCTGCTGGCCGATGGTCATGACCGGAACCGGAATCCCGTCGACCCTGAAGACGCACCGGTGAGAC
Organism: uncultured Ignavibacteriaceae bacterium; assembly: GCA_964465905.1. Lineage (GTDB taxonomy): Bacteria > Bacteroidota > Ignavibacteria > UBA10030 > UBA10030 > CAYXMK01. The sequence continues at coordinate 6,697 of CAYXMK010000036.1, forward strand.
TGAATCAGACATCCGCCGCGCCCTTCGTGTTCACAGCACGCCTCCGCCTGCTCGAACATGGCGAGGTAATCAAGATACTTCGGCCGCTCCGGATGAAACGAGAGCTGGTACTTCTCGTACTCCGTGAGCGTGCGGTACGACTCAGGCGTGTCGTCGAGTCGGCCGTCCTTCTCAAAAGGATAGAGGAAGTGATTTGCCATCTGCCTGGTCAGGTCGCGTGTCCGGCTACCGTGTATCCCAACTGCATTGTTGCGTCAATACCTGTCGGTCTGCCCTGCGAACGTGATCCGAAGAACTGATAGACTCCACTACTTCTCCCCAACGACGACAAATGTCAGCTCGGCGGTGAATTCGGAAATCTGGATCGAACAGCTCTTGGGGACGGTCGTCTTGTGATGGGCAAGGACGGTCGTCTTGTTCGATTTCACCGTATCGAGGAAAACAGTTCTGTTGAAGGAATCGAGAACCTCGAATCGCGCAAGCCCGCCGGCATACGCAAAGGCCGTCAGCGTGATCACCAGGGAATCCGAGGTGAAGTTGAGCGTGTGCGACGTGCTCTCCGAATACTGCCGTGCATGGAGTGCATAGGTGAAGCTGTTGGGAACGTTCGTCGTGATCGGGAGGTTCATGTCGGCGCTCAGCTCCGGCTCCGTTGATGAGTCCTTGCACGTCAGGGAGAACAGGCAAGATCCGGCAAGGACGAGTGAACGAAAGGATGTGTTGTGCTTCATTCTATCCCTCCGGGGTTATGCCCTTGCCGCCAGACTGTGTCGTCGGCAAAGGGGGTGACAGGATGCGCAGCACCAGAGCGGCAAGCCAGAAGACGCCGAATGGTGTCCGGAAGAGCGCTTCGTCGGCAGAAGTTATGGCGCGACCTCCGGTCAGGTCGACGCCTTCTTCTCAAACGCGCTTACGAGAGGCAGGGCGATGCCGAAAATGATGGCCAGCCGGAATGACAACTCCCAGTCAACCTGGCCGGAGCCGTGCACCGCGAGGCTGTACAAGAGACTCACTGCGGCAGTGACGACGAACACGAGCACGGCGATGATGGCAAACGATCGGGCGAATGTCTTGATGCTCATCGAAGCCTCCTTCGCAAAGTGGCATTTAGGATGCTCTCACCATGGAGAGCACCATCGTGAACCTCCGCACGGCTCTGACGGCGTGCGGCTTGCCCGCCGGCATGACGATCGCTTCGCCGGCGCCTATGGTGTGGACGACGCCGGCAATGCGCAGTTCCGCCTCTCCATCGATGATGGAGACGAAGGCGTCGTACGGCACCGTGTGCTCGCTGAGTTCCTGACCCTGATCGAAGGCGAAGACGGTTACCGATCCCGTCTGGTGCTTGATGATCGTCCTGCTGACGACAGCGCCTTCCTGATACTCAACGAGTTCCTCGAGCTTCACCGGCTGCGGTGTGTCGTTCATCGGTCGTCTCCGTTCTGCTCAGGTTCACTTGACTGCCATCGCTGTGAGGGCGTAGGATACGAAACATAACCCGTACAGGATCCAGAATCCGGCGGCGTGTACGTGCGCAAGCCTGTGATCGGAAAGCCGGAACATTCTCCATCCCGTTGCCAGGAGCAGAGAAAGGGGGAGAAGGAGAACGTAGAGAAAACGTCCCTGAGCCTGTCCGTACAGCAGTGCAAACCTGACGATGAAGATAATATTCAAGAGAATCGCTGCGGCGGCAACCGCCAGGAATCGTATGTGTCTCCCTGTCACGAGCTTCAGCCGCTCGCGATGCCTCGTGACGCCGGCCGCAAACGCTCCTGCCGCCAGCAACGTGAGCAGAATGCCTGGAATCGGATAGAGGCCGTGAATGTCGTCATAGATACCCGCCACCGCCCAGAAGGAGGCGGGCAAGTGCTTCACGATGATGATGACCGGCTGAAGCGGAGAAGTCCAGGTCTGCACGATGTTGGCTACTTCCTCCGCCGTGATGCTGCCGTAGAGATGCAGGTTCCGCCACACCCAGGGAGCCCAGACGAATGCCGCCGTGCCGAGGATAACACACAGAAGGACAATGGCCCGTCGTGGTTGCTGCGGGACGGTGAGTCCGGCCAGGAAGAAAAGGACGATGAAAGCCAGAATGACAATCGCCGTCAACTTAGTCAACAACAGCAGCCCGAGCAGGAGCCCTGCCGCCACGGCGCGACCGTAAGAGCCTGATGGCCGGAGAACCATGGTGAGAAGGGCGCTCCCGAGAGGGATGGCAAGGTTATCATTGTTGATGACCGACGAACTGAATGTGTAGGTCGGCAACAGCGATATCATGCCCATCACGGACACTCGCGTGAACGCGTCGTTGATCTGGAGTCCGTTGAGGAACAGGACGGTGAGGCCGATCGTAGCCAACCAGAGCAGAATCGAGACGAGGCGGAGCACCCGAACCGCAACGTCTTCGTTTTCCGTCAGCTGCCGGGAGAAAGCGTAGAAGGGGGCCAGCAGCGCATAGTAGAGCGGCGGCTGGTAGTACTCCCAGTCGTTGGAGGGCGCATCGGTCTGACTCGTCTGCACGGGGAGTGAGCGGTGCTCAGCGAGATACTGGATGTACTTGAAGTGAGCCTGCTCGTCCGGGGCATAGAAGGTTGGGGTGAAGATCGCGAAGGCCGCCCGGCACAGTAATCCCGCTGTGAACATGGCGAGCAACAGGTGCCGGATCCGCGCTCCCGAGCTCTTTGCCTGCCTCAGCAGAACATACCACACCGCAGCACCAGCAACGGCGCCAATCAATGGTATCAGAATGCCGGCTGGCAAGTCCATGTCATCGTCCGCAAGGATCGAGCGTCCTGCACCCGCAACTTCCCACCTGCTCTCCCATTGTCATCCTACCGTTCCCTGAAGTACACGATGTCGATCTGCCTCATGCCTGCCGAATACGCTTTTCGGTATTGTAACCCCGTTCACCGAAGGGCTGAAGCTTCTCGATCCAGATCTGTTCCAGCGATGTCAGTTCGTCTTCCAGATTGAAGTCGGGATCATCCTTGACGTTCACGACTTCCAGAATCTCGAAGACAACGTTGTCCGGCCCGTACGTATTCCAGTCCTTCTGCAGCTGTTCGTTGCGGTGGCTTCCGATCGTCAGCATGAACTTGTGACCGTTCAGCGGTCCCTCGAGGTTCAGGCTGCTTCCGAGAAGGAACTTGCCATTGGCGGTGTTCTTGATCTGGAAGATTCCGGCTGGCTTCTTCCGTTCCTTGTATTCCCGTTTGATCTCCTGCCGTGTCTTTGCCATGCTGTGCTCAGGACCTTCGTTGGTGAGCCGCATGCCTCCCCGGGGATGAGACCATCCTACAATTCCTTCTCATAGACCCGGTACCTTCGCAAGGGCTTTGCGTCCAGTTTGCGGATGGCGTTGTTCATCGGCGTGTTGTCCTCCAGCACGTAGTTGATCTCCATCCAGACGTCGGGAGCATAGAGCGATTCGTAGAGGGCTCGATAGAGCAGACTGTCGATTCCCTTCCCATGGTATTGAGGAATCACCCCAAGGGCAAACATGCGGTACCGGCGGAGGCGCGGAAGTCCGATCAGCAGTTTCAGCCATCCAAACGGCAGGAGCCGGCCGTTCAGGTTCTTGATCAGGGCGTTGAGATCCGGCAGCGCGATGGCAAAGCCGATGGGACGGCCCTGACCGTCTTCCGCGAACAGCACGCCTCCGGGTTGAATGATCTGCTTCAGGTCGCGCGCGATGGCGTGCACTTCAGCTTCCGTCACCGGAGAGTATCCCCAGTTGCCGGTAATGGTCTGGTTCGACAGCTCCATGACCGTCTGCACTTCCTGCTCGTAGCGTCGCATATCGATGCGGCGCACGCGAACGGCGTGGCGCTCTGCCACGGCGTCGGTCAGCGTCAGGATCCGCTGCGGGATGCGGTATCCGTCTTTGACGGAAATGACGTAACTCAGCAGATCTTTTGCTTTCCTCAGGCCGAACGCCGTCATGTGGTCGTTGTAGTAGGGAGGATTGTGGGGGGCCATCAGGACCGGTGGGGGAGCGTAGCCCTCCACGACGAACCCCCACTCCTGCGAGACGAATGTCCACGGCCCGCGCATGATCTTCATGCCGCGCGACTTCAGCCACTCGGCCGCTGTCTCCAACAGCAGGCGGGAGGCAGGAGCGTCGGGAATGCACTCGTAGTAGCCGAACAACCCGATGGGCTGTTTCCAGAAATCGGCCGCAAGCGTGTCGATGAACGCGGCGATGCGTCCTGTCACCTCGCCATTGTCTTCGAGCAGAAAGAGATCGTACGTGCAGTGCTCCAGGAATGGATTTCGTCGCGGATTGAACTGGTTGCGCACGTCGAGGCGCAGGGGGGGTACCCAGAGCGGATCGTCGCGGTAGAGATGGTACGGGAACCCGACAAACCTCTTGAGATCCGCCTTCGTATGGATGGAGCGAATAGTCATGCCGCCAGGCCCATTGCCGACTTCGGTCGGCGTGCAGATGTTCCCGGAAGAAAACCGCGCCGGGGCCGCATCCGATCTCCGGCTGCCGGCGTGTCGGCCTTCGCGCGCATCGCCATTGTTACAACCCAACGCGGCGCTGAGGGATCACTTCACGACTTCGCCTCGAACACCGTGTCAGCGTGGGAATCTCGCCACCATCAGCATCACTGCTTCGTCAGTGTGATCTGATTCACTTTATCTGAATCGGAGAATGCCGAAGGTCTCGAACTCCCGTCTTCACTCTTGCACAGTTCAATCTTGGTTTCCGAAATGAACCGTACGATCATGGGAAGCACCTGAGTCTCGCCGAACGCGTCGGTGACAACCAGATCCAGATGCATCGGGTCCTGATCTGCGTCCATGCGCCACGTTACGGTTCCACCGACGGCGTTCCCGTCGAGAACCACATCGCCCTGGATCATTCTCGCGGTGCCGTCTGCGTCGAAGGCCAGGGATGCGGTTTCTCCCGTGTGGTCGGTTCCTTTCCACTCGCCGATGATGCGCTCCTCCGGGGATTGAGCGCAGGAACCGATCAGCGTCACTGCGAGAAGACCAGCCCAGAGACGAATTCTCCGCGTTTCCATTTCGTCCTCCTTTGCGGTGAGCGTCGGGCCGTGCCGATGAAGCAGGGCTCTGACGGGCATCTCAGAAAACAATCGAAAAACCGAAGACGTACGACGTGAGATTCTCGCTCAGGCCAAGGGCCGGCGCGATCACATATTTGTTCCCTTTGGAGTCTTCCGGCACCAGGGCAAGTCCCAGCAGCCAGGTCACGGACGTACTCCTGTTGGCGGTGGACGTGCTGAGGGTCGTGGTTCCCTCACGCCCGTTGTACGTGTAAACGGTGATGACAGATCTCGAGGAGGAGAGATTGTTGTGGATCAGCATCTCCGCGATCGGCTGAACGATCGTCTTCTTGCCCACGTCAATCTCGGCAAAGAGCGCCGCGGACAGTGTGACGACGGCGGCCGAGAGCTCCCTGGAACCCATGAAGACATCCGATGAATACGTCGCGGTTTCGTAGGCGAGTCCGAGCGTCACACCGAGCGGGGGGTCGGATCCGGCCGGCTTCATGGCGCAGAACCGGAGGAAGGGGGAGAAGGCTGTGCCCGAGAGCTTGGCGTTCGTGAGGCTCACGGAGGCAAGCGAGGCGCCGATGTCGACTCTGCCGTTGATGGAGAAGCTGATCCCGCCGCCGAACGAGTAGGCGTTCCTGTTGAAGGCCCCGGCAAAACCGGCAAGCGTTCCGCCGGAACCGTCGGGGACGTAAGCGCTCTGTGCCACGGCCGGCTGCGCCGCAAGGGCGATCAGGAAGAAGAGCGCGCAGGTCTCTGGAAGTCTGTGCATGTGATCTCTCCCCTGCCGCTGGTGACAATGCGGAGGCAATTCCGCAGTATGTGCTGAGTGGTTCTCTTCCTTCGAAGCCGGAGAAGTCAGACCGCTTCGATCGTTGACGGTGGCTTGGGAGCGATGTTGTACGTAACGCTGACGACGCCGGGAACGGTGCGAACAATCTCCTGCGCAAGTTGCTCAAGGGTCTCGAACGGGAGCCGGGTCGGTGTGGCCGTGCGCGCGTCAAGGCTGTTCCAGCACCGCACCTCGATCTGCTGGCTGAACTCGCGCCGGCCATTTCGGATCCCCGTCACCCGATCCTCATGGAGGATAGCGAGGTACTGAAATGCGCCGCAGTCCGAAAGAAGTCGTTCAACGACCTGTGTGGCCTTGCGAACGGTTTCAATGCGCTCCGGCGTCGCCTCGCCGATCACGCGGGCGGCGAGTGCGGGACCCGGGAAGGGGATACGGCGGAACAGCTCATCGGGCAGTCCGAGCGCCTGTCCCAGCTTTCTCACACCGTCCTTGCGCAGTTGCACCAGCGGCTCCAGGATGCGGTATCCGAACGCTTCCTGCGGATCGATGCCCAGCTGCTCAAACACGTTGTGCTGCCGCTTGATCCCGGCAACGGTCTCATCGACGTCGGTCAGGATGGTTCCCTGGAGAAGGTGCTTTGCTCCACTCTCCCGCACGAGCCGGCCGAACACGCGCCGGTAGAACGTCTGCGTGATGGCTTCACGCTTCGCTTCGGGATCCGTCACTCCCTTCAACGCTGCAAAGAACTCCGCCCGCGCGTCGACAATCTGCACCGCTACGCCGAGCTTCCGGAAGAGGCCGGTCACCTGCTCGGCCTCACCGGCACGCATGAGGCCGTTTTCGATGAAGACGGTCCTGAGGCGTTCGCCGAGGGCGCGGTGTCCCAGCATTGTCACCGTCGAGGAATCGACCCCGCCCGAAAGGGCGTTGATGGCAAGTCCGTCTCCAACAGCTTCTCGGATTTCCCGGACCTTTGCGTCGATGAACTTCTCTGCATCAAGCTCCTGAGCGGTGATCTCTATGATCATAGGCTATTCTCTCCTCAGGCCAACGGAATGTGCCGCCGGACAGTCTGGTTCCTGACGGGTCTACACTTCTGGAGGGCTGTCTCTCTCCACCTCACCGCAGTCTCTCCGGAGTTGTTATGCGTTTCTTCACGACATCTCTCTGGGGAGCGACCGGTCGGACAACGGATGAATTCGGTGGCGAGACGCGCTTCGGGCCGTTTCTCATTGAGGAGTGCTCGAGATGAGCGTCAGAATCTGAAGATGAACTCCAGTTCCTTCCAATGCTTGATCAACCCGAAGAACCTGCTGAGAGAAGCCGCAGTGAGCACAATCGCTACGAGAATCACGGCCTTGTACAGCGCACTCTTCGTGGCAGTTGTGCCTCGTCTGAGTCCCCTCCACAGGAAGATTGCAATCACGTCGACAACACACGTGACAAAATAGACCGGGTCAATACGTGATGCCTGGAGGAAACGAACGATAAGATCCTTCATCTCAGGTTTCGATTAGTCGAACACCAAATTCGTCAAATAATACCGCACCTGCAAGGGCGCATGGGGGTGTTGGATCGCAATTCAGGGGTGATCGTATGCACGGGCTGCAGGCAGGAGGGGGGCTTCAGCCGTGGCCAATCGCGCTACTTCCGCCGCCGGTCGGATTCGATCTCAGCCCATCCCATCCACAGAGAGGGACAAGGTCACGTTCTTGTTGAACGGAAGGATGAGCTGCGCCCCAAGGTCCCAATGTCTGGAAAGATAGCTGACGGACGTACTTTCTCCAGTAGTAACTTCAGTCTTGCACCTTGCCGACTGATCGGATTGAGCGTTCCTCCGAGAAATCCTCCGAAGGCACGAAGTGCTCCTTTGGAGAGTCCTTCGGACCTTTGGGAAGCGATTTGCCCAATGGTTTGCGGTTTCTTTGGAACACGAACGTAGAACAACAAGAGTTATGGGATGCGGATCCTGTGAAGTCCGCTGTTTCCAAAGTACACGTCATTGCTCGCAGACAGGACAAGAAGGTCACTGTAGTAATACGAGCGCTTGAGGGAATCGATGCCAATCTTCGTCCAGCGGTTCTCGTGAATTCGGCGTTGATATACCGCGCCATTATCGCCCACCGTTGCGACAAGGAAGAGCGAACCAGAAGTCTCATTCTTGACAATCCGCATGGCGCTTGCACCATCCGGGAGACCTTCGTTCATATCCTGCCAGCTATGGCCGGAGTCTTCGCTCCTGAAGAGACCAATCCAACCGATCCCCGCATAGATTGTTGAAGGGATGGACGGATCGACCAGGATGCAATGGACAAGTTGCCCTGTTTCACCCAGCCCGCAAGTCGTCCACGATTCACCGCGGTTCGTAGTCTTGAGCAGGAGCCCTCGCCAAGCGGTTCCGACGTAGATTCGGTTTGGCTCATTTGAATCAATTGCAATACACGTGACGCCATCACTCAAGCTGTCGGGGAGCAACTTTTGCCACGTAGCACCTCTGTTGACGCTTCTATACAGGGTTCCACCGAAGAAACCACCTGTTCCTGCGTAGACGGTGTTCGGAGTCGCTTTGTCCAACGCGAGGCACTGAACCCTGGTCTCGGTGTCAAGACGAATCCCAGTTGCCATCTCAGCCCATGTTGAACCGCCGTCAGTACTCCTTACAACGCTGCCGGAGATGGCGTAGACAAGATCTTGGTTAACTGGATCAATAACGATTGATCGATAACTGCCTCCGACGAGTAATGTGTCCCAGGTTGACCCACAATCCAAGCTTCTGAGTAGCTTGCCTTGTATGCCGGAGCTGAAGTCGACCATTGTCCCTGCGAAGATTGTTCGTTGCTTGCACGGATCAACCGCGATGGCAGTGACGGTTTCTTCCCGCAATCCGAGCGATACCCATTGGCTGGCAGGAGTGTCACACGGGGGGTCACACGATTGGGAGGTTGGTTGTGTACCATGATTCGCGCACGAAACCGGGAGAAGGAGGAACCAAAA
>CAYXMK010000037.1:0-4737 GCA_964465905.1 uncultured Ignavibacteriaceae bacterium
GACGGGAATACGGTGACAGCGTTCTGCACCATCAGCAGCAGCCGGTACAGCACTGCTGTCGCAGTCGCTACGACGGCCGTCGAGAAAAGATTCAAGCGACCAACTTCTTCTGCCGCCACCGGCATCATGGCGGCGATACGGCCGAGGAGCGTAAAGAGCGGATAGCCGGTGGGATGAGCGATTCCCAGGAGTGTACAAACGGTCGCAAGTTCGCCGCTGTCGATGTACGTCACTCCCGGCGCAACCGTCGGCAGATAGCCGAGGAATGCGGCGATGCCGACACCGGCCGCAACGAGACCTTCCGATGCCACCGTCGAGACGTCGTGTCTGATCATTGCTGAACCAGATCCAGGGTCGCGCGGAAGAAGGCGACGTTTTCGTGACACACGCGGTCAATCGTTTGGATCAGATCTTCCGCTGTTGCGGAGCCTGTCGCTGCCGCAATCGCCTTCAGCAGCGCCGGCTCGTCCGGCAATGTGCTCGCCGCCGCCTCTTCATTGAGCCGGATTACCGTCTCCAGCGTCCGGAGGTAGGTCAGCCGGCGACGTGCGTCATGGAGGTTCAGCGACGCGATCTCACCCCATCGCTCGGCTCCCTCAAGAGCTTCAAAGGAATTCGAAGAAAGAAGTTCCTCCCGCTGCCTCCCATAGCGCAGCTGCAGCGCCTGCAGCCCGAATTCGAGATCCACCAGCCCTCCTTCGCCAACTTTCAGATCTCTCCGTCCCCTCCTTCCCTCCCCCCTTTCCACACGGACCCGATCACGCATGGCCCGGAGCTCCTCCGTCCATCGCTCCGGAAGAGGCCTCATGACGGCGTGCTGACGGAAAAGCTGCAGTGCCTGCGCGCCGAGCAGCGGATCCCCCCACACGAACCGCGCCTTGAGGAGCGCCTGACGCTCCCAGAGGGCAGCCCGGTCTTCCAGATACTGTCGGTAGGTCGAAAGTGGAGAACTCAGTGGGGCGTTCCGCCCTTCAGGCCTGAGGCGCAGATCAACGCGATACAGACGCCATCGGTTCATGCGGGCAAGAAAACCCTGAGCGATCTTCTCCAGCAGGTGCCGATCGCCGGGAGAATCCTCTCCCCCGACAACCACACAGTCAAGATCCGATCCGAACGTGATCTCTTTCCCGCCGAGCTTGCCGAGGCCGAGGACGCAGAACGGGGGAACAGCAGCACTCCCGCACACATCTTCTGACGATTCCCGCGCAGCAGCCCCGACCATAACGTCGGCAAGTTCGCTCATCTCTCTCAGGAGCCCTCTGAGAGTGAGGTCACCGGCGAGAAATCGAAGGACAAATTTGAACTCATTGTAGAGCTTGTACCGGCCGGGATCACTCGCCGCCAGAAACGACCAGGACCTTTCCTGGCTGAAGACATCCTGCGGCGATCCCACAAGCGTTTCAAACATGAGAGGTTCCTGCCCGAGCAGGAGCGTGAGGGCACGGCTGCGGGACGCGAGGAGAACAAGGAGCTCCAGCGTTTCGCGGCGTGTGACCGCAACCTGAAGCGACCGCCGGAGGACCCCGACCCGGGCAAGCTGGAGCAGATTGCGAAGCGCCCAGTCAGGCGCCTGGTGCTGATCCAGCAACTCGTGCAGCCAGCGGCCGACCCTTCCCTCCACCAGGAGCGGCATCTCGCTCCCCAGATCGCGCAACAGGGCATGCACGGCGGAGGGGTCCACCACGTGCGTCGCAAGCTCCTCCGCGCGAACCCCTTCACCCCCCTGCGTTTCTCTTGCACTGCGGGGTGCACGAACGACGTCGTCGAACAATTGCCGCACCGCTCGTCGGTGGGTTTCGAGTTGCTCGCGGAGCTTCTCTGCGGTCGCGAATCCAAGCCGACGCGCGAGCGCGGCCATTTCTTCCGCTGACTCGGGGAGCTCATGCGTTTGTCGGCCATGGAGGAGCTGAAGACGATGCTCCACGAGACGCAGGAACCGGTAGGCATTGGAAAGCGCCTCTGCCTCCGTCGGATCGAGGAGTCCCTCCGCTGCACATGCCTCCAGAGCGGCCAGGGAATTCCCGCTTCGCAGCGTCGGGAGCGATCCGGCGTGGATCAGCTGCAGCGCCTGGATGATGAATTCGATATCCCGGATGCCGCCGCTCCCCAGTTTGATGTTCTCTCCTCCCGGCGGCAGCGAGTCCTCGATCTTCCGCTTGATCCTTGAGATCTCTTCCAGCGGACTGGACAGTCGGGATCGAGGATAGAGGAACGGTTCGAGATCATCGAGGAATGCGGCCCCTGTCGCACGGCTCCCTGCAATCGTCCGCGCCTTCAGGAGCATCTGGCGTTCCCACGTCTGTCCGCGATGTTCGTAGTAGTCCAGATAGGCACGGCGCGAGAGGGCCAGCGGCCCGGAGGACCCGTCCGGACGCAGCCGGAGATCGACGCGGTACAGGTGCCCCTCCCCGGTCGCCTCCGTCAGAATCCGCACAATGAGCTCGGCGATCCGCACATGCAGCTCATGGTACGTGTGGACGCGCTCGAACGGCTCAGGATAGTCTCCATCGGCATCATAGACAAACATCAGGTCGATGTCCGAACTGAAGTTCAGCTCATTGCCCCCCAGCTTGCCCAAGCCGATGACCGCGAGCGAGCACTGCAGAGGACCTCCCTTCAGACGAACGAACTCGCCGACGGCGAGATTCACCACCGTTCCCACCACGGCATCCGCCAGGGAAGAGAGATCGGCAGCCGATTCTTCCACCGCGGCTTCGCGGAGGATCTCGCGTGCCCCGATTCTCAGCAATTCCCGACGCTGGACGCGCCGGATCGCATCCGTCTTCTTTTCGAGTCGGCCGAAGAGCGACACCGCCCGTTCCAGTTCCTGCTTCAGATCCCCGACCCGCTTCCCGCCCTCCAGCATGCCGCCGGAGGTCAGCCAGCGGAACAGTTCAGGATCCCGGACGAGGATATCCGCCAGGTACTGTGATTGTGCGAAGAGTTCGAGGGCGATGCCGAGCAGCGGCGGAGAGCCGGCGAATTCTCTCAGGGAGGAATGGGAGAAGCCGTTTTCAAGAAAGCGGAGCAGATTTGTCCATGCCCGATCCGGGTCCGGCGTGCCCGCCGCACATTCCCGGAAGGCGGGAAGATACTCAGAGGGTGAGAGACCGGCCTCGGCGAGATGCCGCTCGAACTGCCGGTCCAGCGTCTGTCGACAGGACTGTGGGCCGGTATGTCGGGAGTTCCCGGACATGGAGCGTCGCATGGATGATAGCAAAAAAGGGGGTGAATTGCATGGAGGCCTCTGTTGATTCTCCCCACCTTCTCTTCTATATTCCCACAGCTTCATCACTCCCACATTGTGCTCGCGGATCGGGCGGCCGCTGTGCGTTCATCGGGCTTGTGTTCCGGCTGTGCTTCTGCGAGGGAGGCGGGGGCTGAGCAGGCGCCCGATGCGGTTCCCGACGTCCTCCCATCACCTGCAGGGGCTGTCGCCTGAAGGGATCCTTCTCATGATCCAACTCCATACCTACACTGCCATTGCCATCACGCGCGAGTCGGGGTACGCTGTCATTCAGCTCAACCGACCGGATGTGCTCAATGCCATCAACAGCACGCTGATGGAAGAACTGGTGGATGCGCTCGAGTACCTCGACAAAGAGAGTGACGTCCGCTGTATGATCCTGACGGGAAATGAACGAGCGTTCGCCGCCGGGGCCGATATCAAGGAAATCGCTGAAGCGTCCGCCATCGAGATGCTCCTGCGCGATCAGTTTGCCCGCTGGGACCGGATCCGGAAGATCAAGAAGCCGCTCATCGCGGCCGTCAGCGGGTATGCTCTGGGAGGCGGATGGGAACTTGCGCTTGCGTGCGACGTGGTGATCGCGTCGGAGACCGCCGTCTTTGGCCAGCCCGAGGTCAATATCGGCGTGATGCCGGGAGCCGGCGCAACGCAGCGCCTCACACGCATTGCAGGAAAGCACCGGGCCATGGAGCTGATCCTTACCGGCCGCACGATCACGGCCGGAGAGGCGAAGGAATGGGGATTCGTCAATCGCGTTGTGCCGGCGGAGCGATACCTCGAAGAGGCACGCGCTGTTGCGCGCGAATTGGCGGGGAAACCTCCGGTTGCTCTGCGTCTTGCGAAGGAAGCAATCCTGAAAGCCCTCGACAGTACGATGGAAGAAGGACTCGACTTCGAACGTCGAAACTTCTATCTGCTGTTCGCCAGCGAGGATCAGAAGGAAGGAATGATGGCCTTCATCGGAAAACGGCGGGCCGAGTGGAAGGGGCGTTAAATTAAGAACGGACGCGCCAGCCCGTCCCGGACGCCGGCCTGGAGCCCCGGGAGAGAAGTCCCATGTCAAGCTATGAGACCCTGATCGTTGAACCGCAGGACGCCATCACGGTCATCCGCCTGAACCGGCCTGAGGTGTTCCACGCCGTCAATGCCAGGATGCGGCTGGAACTGCTTCAGTGCCTGAGAGACGCTGAACGGTCACCCGACGTCCGCTGCGTTGTGCTGACGGGAACAGGCGATCGGGCCTTCTGCTCAGGTCAGGATCTGCAGGAACTGGCTGCCGCCGGCTCTCCACCCCCTCTGAAGTCCATGCTGGAAGAGCAGTACCATCCCATCATCGAACGCCTCAGTCTGGGGGAAAAACCGGTCGTGGCAATGATCAACGGCGTCGCAGCCGGAGCAGGGCTCAGTTTCGCTCTTGCTTGTGATCTCAGGATTATGTCGCCATCGGCGCGGCTGGTCCCGGTTTGGGTACGGGTAGGCCTTGTGCCGGA
>CAYXMK010000037.1:4747-15383 GCA_964465905.1 uncultured Ignavibacteriaceae bacterium
GGACTGCGGAGCGCTCTGGTTCCTGACGCGGTTGGCCGGCGCGGGGCGTGCGTTCGAGTTCGCGGCGCTGGGACAGGACATTCCGGCCGATGAAGCCCTTCGTGCCGGCCTGGTCAATCACGTCGTCCCTGCAGCCGAGCTGGAGTCGACGGTGCTGGAGCAGGCCCGCCGTCTGGCTGCCGGTCCGGCCCGCGCAATCGGACTGGCAAAGCGGGGCCTTCGGGCGGCACTGGCGGCCGGGCTGCACGAGACGCTGTCGTACGAAGCCCAGCTCCAGCAGATCGCATCGGAAACTGCCGACCATCGGGAAGCCCTGCGCGCGTTTCTGGAAAAGCGCCCTCCCCGGTTCAGCGGATCGTGAAGTTGTTTTTTGCGGTCAATTTCGGTACGTTGCGGAGGGCGGCACGTCACAACACGGCATGCCGGCTCGCGAACCATCTGCCGACAATCCTCCGCTCACCCCTCCATGCCAAAGAACATCGCCATTGTCGGGGCAGGATCCACGGGGATCCAAGCCGCCCGCCAGGCCGCCCTCACCGGCATGGAGGTGATTCTCTACGACATCAACGGGACTGTTCTACGGCGCGCCCTGGAGCGCCTCAAGAGCGAGATCAAGGACTCCGCACAGGCCGGCTCTCCAGCGTCACCCGACGCGCCGCTGGCATTCAGCCGCATCCACCCCCGGACGCGGCTCGCCGACATCCAGGGATGCGAAATCGTCATCGAGTGCGTCATCGAAGATCTTAAGGTGAAGAAGGATCTCTTCAGGCACTTTGAGGTCAACACCAAGTCCAGTACGCTGCTTGCCACCACAACATCTTCACTGTCTGTCACGGCCATTGCCTCCGCCATCACCCGGCAGGAGCGAGTCGTGGGGCTTCATTTCCCGGCCCCTCCGCTTCAACTCGCCGTCGTCGAGGTGGTGCGCGGAGATGCGACGTCCTCTGCCAGCATTGAGCGGGCCGTGGCGTTTGTCAATTCCCTCGGGAAAACGCCGATCGTCTGCAGAGACCTGCCCGGCTTCGTTCTGCACCGGCTGTTGAGAGTCTTTCACGGCGAGGCGTGGAAGCTGTTGGGAGAGAACGTCGCAACGGCGGAGCAAATCGACGCGATCGTCAGGGCCGCCGGAATCGCCTCCGGCCCCTGTGAATCGCTGGATCAGCTCGGCATCGATACCGATCTCGAACTCGCAAAGGTCCTCTACGAACGGAGCGCGTACAGAGCGAGGTACAAGCCCCATCCCCTCCAGCTAAAAATGGTGGAGAGCGGGTATGTGGGAAAGAAGTCCGGACAGGGTTTCTACCGGTACGACAAAGGAGCACGATGAAGGAGCGGACCCAGCGACGGCAGAAGGAGATTGCCCCGGCCCCGGCAGGCTCCGGCAGTCCATCGCTCGTCTACATCATGGGAGAAAGCCCTCTCGTCGAGACGGTGGCCGACCTCTGCCTTGCCAGGGGCTTCCGTGTCATCGTCCGGTGGAATCCCGGCCGTGAGCCCGATCCGATTCCGAAGACCCTCCGGCGGTCATCCACCGTCCCCGCGGATGCAGCCCTTGCACTCGAATTGACCCTGCTGGAGCCGGAGGTTAAGCAGGCCAACATCAAACAACTCGGCTCCTCCCTCCCACCCACCTGCGCGATCGTCAGCAGTTCGGTCACCGTCACCGCCGCTCGACAGGCGAGCTGGATCGCTGCGCCGCACCGTCTGATCGGCATCGGCCTGCTCCCCGGCCTGACGTCCGTCGAGCGGATAGAGGTGGCCCCGACCGCACACACGCCCGCTGAGACCGTCGAGGTGGTTCGTCGCTTCTTCCACAGTCTCGGCAAAGAGATCGAGATCGTGCAGGATCGCGTCGGCCTGGTGTTGCCGCGATTACTCTGCCAGCTCATCAACGAAGCGCTGGCCGGGATTCAGGAAGACCTTGCATCCCCGGCGGACATTGACCTCGCGGCCCGCAAGGGGATGGGTCTGCCGGTCGGCCTCCTCGAATGGGGCCAGCGGATAGGGTTCGGGACGGTTGTGCAGGTGCTCGATGCGATTGCGGGGGACACGGGCGAGGAACAGTACCGCCCCGGTCCGCTGCTTCGGAAGCTGGAGAGCCAGTTCGCGCCTGCTGCGGGACCATGACAGAACGTCGCACGTAGGGTCACCCTTCTTCAGGATCACATTCACCATCTGAAAGGAGATTGTCATGAGAACAATGGTTGTGACCGTCCTCCTGCTGGGGTTGATCGGTTCGCTGAACGCCCAGCAGCCAAAGGTCGTGCATTTCAAGGAACTGCAGAAATATCTGCCGACGATGCAGGTGCCGTCCTTCGAGCGGAAGAAGCCCACCGGTCAGACGCAGTCGGCCATGGGTTTCACGACGTCCGAGGCCAAGGTTCGCTACGTGAAGGCCTCGCAGACCAGCGGCGAGGAAACGGTCGAAGGAGAGAAGAGCATTGAGATCACGATTACCGATATGAGTCTCATGCCGATGATGACCTGGGCGCTGGGATTTCAGCAGGGGGACTTCGAGAACGAGACGGAGGACGGGTATGAGAAGTCCGTCACCATCAAGAAGACTTACAAAGGAAGGGCGTCGGCGAATACCGGCGAGTACAAGAACTGCGAAGTCCAATTCGCAGTCGGGAATCGTTTCATGGTTGCCCTCAAGGGAGAAGGCCTGGATGACACAGCCCTTCTGATCAAGCTGGCGGAGAGCATGAACCTGGAGGGTCTGGAAAAGGCGAAGAGTGAATAGCGCATCTGTGCCATCCGACGCGCCTGTGGAGGTCAACGACGTATGAGGAAGAGAAGCTGGTTCCGAGAGTACCGTCTCTGGTTCCTGTTCATGGTTCTGCTTGTCCCGCTGTACGCCCCGGCACAACCCCGGCTGCAGGTGGAGAGCGAGGAACTGAACCTCGGCACCGTGTTCAACGGATCCTCGAAGACCGTCTCCTTCGCGATCAAGAACGCCGGCAACCAGGATCTGCAGATCCTGAGTGTCCGAACCTCCTGCGGCTGCACCGCGGTGAAGGAACCGCGCAAGCTCCTGAAACCGGGGGAGAGCGATGAGATCGAGGTGGCGTTCACGGCCACCGGATTCCGCGGAACGGTGCAGAAGTACATCAACATCGAGTCAAACGATCCGGATGCGCGGTTCGTTTCCGTCACGCTGACGGCAAATGTCCGGGAGGATCTGGCGCCCCGGACCCTTTCGTCCCTTGTCTGGCTGGGGTCGGTCCCTGTCGGGAGGGAGCTCCGTCAGGACGTTGTGTTCAGGAACGAGTCGGACCAGGTCATCGCGATCCGCCAGATCACGACCTCTGCGGATCACCTCAGGGCAACAGCCCGCAAGAAGACGGTGGCGCCCGGTGACTCCATCGTCGTGGAACTGACCGTCGTTCCGCAGAAGGACGGGTACTTCGGAGGCGAATTCGTTCTCCAGACCTCCAGCCGCAATCAGCCCACGGTACCGATGAAGGTTGCGTACATCGGCGTGCGACCATGAAGACGCGAATCAAGCCGGCACTGCTGGAGGCGGCGCTCATCTGCGCGGCTGCAGCAGTTCTGGGCATCGCGTACTCGGCCATCAAGGGAATCGGCATCTTTTCGGAAAAGCCTTTACTGCAGGTCAGGGTGCTCCCCGACGGCGGCGCCGGTCCGACGATGATTTCCCTCGAGGAGGCCGACAGTCTCTTCCGTTCGGGAGGTGCGGTCTTCGTTGATACACGGCATGCCTTCGACTTCCGGCGGGGGCACATCGCCGGTGCGATCAACGTACCTCTCAACGAATTCCTCGAGTCCGACGGAACCCTGACCGGACTTCCTCCGGATAGGATCATCGTCACGTACTGCGACGCCGAGGACTGCAACTCGAGCATCGAGATGGCCGGGCGGCTGTACGAGCGGGGCTTTCGGCACGTCCGGATCTTCTTCGGCGGCTGGCAGGAATGGACCAGGCGAGGACTCCCGACGGAGACATCGCCATGATCAAGCGACTCGCCGAGAGTGATGGTCTGCAGGTCGTTGCCCGCCTGGTCGTCGGCAGCGCGTTCCTGGTCGCCAGTCTGGAGAAGGTCGTCGATCCCGCGGCGTTCGCCGTCTCGATCGACAACTACCAGATGCTTCCGCGCGAAGTCATTCCGCTGTTCGCCACCGTGCTGCCGTGGATCGAACTCCTTGCCGGCCTGGCCCTGCTGGCGGGAGTTCTCAGAGACGGCGGGGCGTTGCTCGCCTCCGCTCTCATGGTGGTGTTCATCATCGCCGTAGCCTCGGCGCTCGCGCGGGGCCTCGACATCTCCTGCGGGTGCTACACACAGGACCCGGCTGCGGCACATATGGGCTGGTCCAAGCTGGCAGAAAACGCCGCTCTGCTGCTCCTGAGCCTCCTCGTCGCATTCTCACGGTCCCGGCGGTTCTGTCTTGAACATTCAGGGTTCCTCCGGCGCCATCAGGCCGGCGAGCACCCATAGCTCCGGAGGACCCATGGTGAACCTCCGCCCGGACCCTCCGTGGCATCCAAAACGACACACGAAGCGCAACGTTCTTCCTCTTGACACGCGGAAAGGAACAAGGCATGATCCTCCCCATTGACGACGAGCTTCAGCTCGATCTGCTCCAGGAGCGCCATGCAGAAGAGCTCTTCGCTCTGATCGAGGCCAACCGCGTTCACCTGCGCGAGTGGCTCCCCTGGGTGGACCATGAGACGAGTGTGGTGGACACGAAGTCGTTCATTCGGGCGACCCTGCACCAGCATGAACAGAACGAGGGAATCACCACCGCCGTTGTGTTCCGGCAGAAGCTCGCCGGTGTGGTTGGCCTGCACAAGATCGACTGGACGAACCGATGCGCGACCATGGGCTACTGGCTGGGGGCGGAGTTTCAGGGACAGGGCATCATGACGCGCGCGTGCGAGAGGATGCTCGAACATTCGTACACGATCCTGAAGCTCCACCGCATCGAAATCCGCTGTGCCGTGGGGAACAGCCGCAGCTGTGCGATTCCGCGGCGACTCGGGTTCACGTGGGAGGGAATCGCACGAGAAGCCGAGTGGCTGAACGATCACTTTGTGGATCTCCACATCTACTCGATGCTCGCGCCCGACTGGTTCAACCGCAGCGCCGGCTGACCGGAACACAGTCTCAACGCTCTCGCAGGATCCGCATCCGTGGAGGCAACCATGAACGACCTCAGCGACACTGACCGCCGTCTCGACCGACGGACGTTCATCAGCCAGGTGGGGAAGGGAATCGGTTTGGCTGCCGTTGCCATCCCTGCCGTGGGCGCGCTGCTGGATGACCTCCGTGCCGCTTCCTCCCGCATCGCGCACCTCACTCCCGGCGAGGCCGCTCAGGACGAAGACTTCTGGTCCGTGGTCCAGCAATCGTTCAGCGTCACCCGCGGCATCATCAACCTCAACAACGGCGGAGTCTCCCCCTCCCCCCGAATCGTCACCGAGGCCTTCGTTCGTTACACCTGGCAGCAGGAAGACGCCACGGCGTATACGATGTGGCAGATCCTGGAACCGCAGTCCGAGACCGTCCGGGCCGGCCTGGCGGAGCTCTTCGGCTGTGACAAAGAGGAGATCGCCATCACCCGCAACGCCTCCGAGTCGCTCGAAATCCTCCAGATGGGGATGGACTTCAAGCCGGGGGACGAAGTGCTGACCACGACGCAGGACTACCCGCGCATGCTGACGACGTTCCGGCAACGTGAGGCGCGGGAAGGGCTGGCACTGCGGCTGGTGAAGATCCCCGTTCCCGCCCGGTCGCCGGAGGAGATCGTGGATGCCTTCGAGCGCGGCATCACGCCTCGCACGAAGCTGATTCTGATCTGCCACATGATCAACCTGACGGGTCAGATCGTGCCGGTACGGGCGATTTGCGATCTGGCCCGGTCGCGGGGCATCGAGGTCATCGTGGACGGAGCCCATTCGTTCGCCCACCTCAACTTCACGCAGAAGGACCTGGGATGCGACTACTTCGGCGCGAGTCTTCACAAATGGCTGTACGCCCCGAAAGGAACGGGGCTGTTGTTCGTGAAGCGTGATAAGATCGAGAAGATCTGGCCGCTGATGGCGGCAGAGAAGAAGCAGGCAACGGACATCCGGAAGTTCGAGGAGATCGGGACGCACTCCGCTGCGATGCGACTCGCCATCGGAGAAGCGATCCTCTTCCATCAGGGAATCGGTCCGGCCCGTAAGGAAGCCCGGATGCGGTACCTCGCGCGATACTGGATGAATCAGCTGAAGGAACTTCCGCGCGTGCGGTTTCATACCTCTTTCGACGACCAGCACTCCTGCGGCATCGCCAACGTGGAGATCGAAGGTGTGGATCCGTCGGCACTCTCTTCATACCTCATGAGCAAGCATAAGATCTTCACCGTCCCGATCCTCCATGAAGAATTCCAGGGCATCCGCATCACTCCCAACGTCTACACGACGCTGTGGGAGTTGGATCGTTTCTGTGAAGTGATAGAAGATGTGGCACGGAAGGGATTGCCTTCGCACTGAGGTTCGCCCGGCCCGACCTCTCCGGTCTCCCGAACATCAGCGCGTCCGGAGGAACAGCAACGCCACAGGGATTCTGCGATCGCCCCAACCCGGCTGTCACCCGGGTCCGGCTGCTCCTGAGCACAGCCGCACTTCCCCAGCGCTTCAGCGCCTGCTGACGTCGTTGTTTTTCCGGGAGGGTTTGGCTACTTTTCCATCGGACACCCCGGACATCGATCGCAAACGTTCATTCTTCACATTGAAGGAGGCACTCTCATGAATCACCGATCATTGGTTGTTGCCGTCCTCGCCGGACTTGTCCTGGCTGGTTCCGTTAGCACGGCGCAGCTGAAGAAGCGCATTGCGGTCTCGCGTTTCGAGGACCGAACGGGCTCCGGCTACCACAGTCTCGGCGACGGCGTTGCCGACATGCTCGCCACCGCGCTGGTGAAGACCAAGAAGTTCGTCGTGCTGGAACGCCAGGAAATGGAGAAAGTGATGCAGGAACAGCAGTTCAGCAACTCAGGATTCGTCACGCAGGAAACGGCCTCTCAGATCGGCAAGATCCTGGGCGTCGAGCTGCTCGTGATCGGCAGCGTCTCGGAATTCGGGACGAAGGAGAGCAACATCGGCGGAGGCGTCTCCCTCTTTGGCGGCGGCCTGACCACGAAGAAGGCCCGGGCGGCCGTCGATGTGCGCCTCGTCAACGTCATGACCGGCGAAATCATCGCCGCGGAGAAGGCCGAGGGGGAGGAATCCTCTACCGGCATTCGGGTGAACTACGCTGACCTTGACTTCAACAACCTCAATTCATGGGACGATACCGACATCGGCAAAGCCACCCGCCAGGCCGTCGATCAGGTTGTCGTGATGATCACCGAGAATATGGAGAAAGTGCCGTGGTCGGGGAAGATTCTCCGCGTCAACGCCGACGGCACAGTCCTGATGAAACCGGGCTCGGAGGGAAATGTGGAAGTGGGAATGGAGTTCGATGTCTTCCGGGCGGGGGAAGAGATCATCGACCCCGACACGGGCCTCTCGCTGGGCTCTGAGGAAATGAAGGTCGGTCGGATCAAAGTCAAGGAGGACATGCTGAAGGGAAAGGCCGCCAGAGCCGCCGTGCTGGAAGGCTCCGGTTTCCAGGTTGGGGACATCGTGAGGCAGAAGTAGATGTCGCAGACCATCTTCTTCTTCCTCCATCTCATCGGTTTCGGCCTTCTCACGCCGGTGCTCATCGGCGGCTGGGTGCTGGAATTCCGCTTCCGGAGTGAGCCGGATCTCCAGCAGAAGCTGTACCTTGTGCGCCTGATCAGATCCCTCGGGCTTCTCTCTCCCGCGGCGACGCTCCTCCTGCTCGCGACCGGCATCGGGAATATCTACTACCGGTACGGAGAGGCAATGCACGAATGGTTCACCGAGGGCTGGCTCGTTGCCAAGATCATGCTCTTCGGCGTCCTGCTGGTCAACGGCACTCTCTTCGGCCCCCCCATGAGTCGCAAACGGGCGCGTCTGCTCTCGGCGATGGGGGAAGGATCCGCCCCGGCGGACGCCGAGTCCCTTGTCGCCCACCTCAACCGCCAGTTGATGTGGTTCTACGCTGTCCAGTCGATACTGCTTCTGGCGATCCTCGCGCTGTCCACCTTTGGAACGTAGGCACATGCCGCTATCGTGCAGGACGATGCTATGAAGCACCTGATGATCACGTTGGCTGTCGTGTCCCTGGCTGCGGGATGTCGTCCCGACCTGCCGCCGCAGGGGAAATGGAAGGGTTCCGTCAGCATTTCCGGGGGACGTGCCATCCCGTTCACGCTCCATCTCAACCTCGATGGAGCTCAACCGTCCGGCTACTTCCTCGTCGGCAGCGAACGGACGCCGGTTCCGGTCGTGGAGCGGAACGGCGATTCGGTGCGGCTGGAGTTCGCCGGCTACGATTCCGAGATGCGCGGCGCATGGAACGGCACGGCCCTGACAGGACAGTATCTGCGGTTCCGCACCGATACGTCCTCCCTTTCGTTCTCCGCAGTACCTGAGGAGGCGACAGCGACAATGTCCACTCGTCCCACCGCACCTCCTTCTCTTCCCCTCACCGGGACGTTCCGCACGTTTCTGGAATCTCCTCGCGGGGTCGACTCGTCTTTGACGTCGACCTTCTGGACACAGAACGATTCCGTGTTCGGGACGATCCTGGACCCCAGCGGTGACTACGGTCTCCTGGGCGGTGTTCAGCAGGGAAACGACGTTCGCCTCGCCCGTTTCACGGGCTGGCAGGCGATACTCCTCGAATTGGCTCTGCGGGAGGATCGTTGGGAGGGATGGTACTACGTCCGGGATCTTCCTGCACAGAGGATCTGGCTGCGTCCGTCGACCTCCGCGACCGAAACGCTCGGCAGCGCCGGCACGACACGGATGCGGCGGCCCCGCATGCCATTTACGTTCGAGGGCATCACTCCCGAGGGAGATACGGTCCGTCACACGGATGCGCGCTTCCGGGGGCGCGTGCTCGTCCTCGACATCATGGGCACGTGGTGCCACAACTGCCTCGACGCTGCCCCTCTTCTGCAGAAGCTGCACAAGGACTACGCCGACCGGGGCCTCGAGATCGTCGGACTGTCGTTTGAAATGAAAGACGATCTGGAGGCAGCACGCCGAAACCTGCGGCTGTATCGGGAGCGGTACGGGCTTGGATTCACGCTCCTGTTCTGCGGGAGTCTTGCGCACGAGAACGTCGAGGCGCGCCTCCGCTCACAGCTGGACAACTTCTTCGCCTATCCCACAACGCTTTTCGTCGACAGGTACGGACGGGTCGCCAGCATCCACACCGGCTTCCTGGGACCGGGCACCGGCTCTCTCTACCAGACGCAGATCCAGCAGTACTACGCCGAGGTGCGCCGACTGCTCGGGACAGAACAACGCGCTTCACCCTGATCACGATCCAGCACTCATTCGCATCCTGGTCGCCGTCGACCGAAGACACGAAAGGGAAATCATGGACATCCGAAACAGAACCGTGCTCGTCCTTGGAGGGTGGGGGCTCGTCGGGTCCGCCATCTGCCACCGGCTGATCGAGCACCGGCCCCGGCGCATGGTGGTGACCTCGCTCCTCGAGTCCGAGGCACGCGACGCCGTCAGCTCGCTCCGCCGGGACTATCCCAGACTCGGCAGAAACTACTTCGTCCCGTGGTGGGGGAATATCTTCGTCCGCCACGCGCTGAAGGACAAACCCCGAGAAGAGATCCTCCAGAACCCCGCCCTTCGGCAGATGCTGATCGATGATCTGCTGGATGACCTGACGGATGAGGTCCTTGCCCGTTCGACCGTCTTCCGCCTGTTCAACCAGTACCGTCCCGATATCGTCATCGACTGCATCAATTCGGCCACGGCCATCGCGTACCAGGATATCTTCCACAGCGCCCGCGAAGTCCGGAAATTCCTCCGCCGGGATTCTCAGAGTTCCGCGGAGGAGCTTCGCCACCACACGGAGCATCTGCTCGCTTCGCTGTACGTGCCGCAGCTCATCCGACACGTCCAGCTGCTGTACCGTTCCATGAAGAGCGTCGGCACGTCGACGTACGTGAAAATCGGCACAAGTGGTACGGGGGGAATGGGGCTCAACATTCCCTATACGCACAGCGAGGAACGCCCCTCCAGTGTCCTTCTGAGCAAGTCGGCGGTCGCCGGCGCGCACACGATGCTGTTGTTCCTCATGGGGCGGACGCCCGACGCGCCCATTACAAAAGAGATCAAGCCCGCGGCAGCCATCGCCTGGAAACGGATCGGCTTCGGCGAGGTGCGGAAACGGGGAAAGAGCATCCAGCTCTTCGACTGTCCTCCGGAGCGCGGTGTCCAGCTGGGTTCGACGCTCGAGCTGAAGATGGAATCGGGTCCGTGGGTTCCGACCAACCGGCCGCTCCGGTCCGTCTTCATCGATACCGGCGAGAACGGCATCTTCTCGCGGGGTGAATTCGAAGCAATTGCCACGCCGGGGCAGATGGAGTTTGTGACCCCCGAGGAAATTGCCGATACCGTGATCTTCGAGATCAAAGGAGGGAATACCGGTCACGACATCATCAACGCCCTCGACAACGCCACCCTGAATCCGACCTACCGGGCCGGCTACCTCTACGACACGGCGATTCAGGAGATGAAGGCGCTCGAGGATCT
>CAYXMK010000038.1:0-15266 GCA_964465905.1 uncultured Ignavibacteriaceae bacterium
CAACGAGCGGGACCGGAGGTGGATCCGGGGGAGGAGGTGGGGGATCGGGGGCCACGACGACAATCACGACGGTTACGACACTCACGGGTCTCAGCGGTATCAGCGTTCATTGCGTCTTCATTTATCCCGTGTTCAGCGGACTGTCGCTTACGTTTGTTCCTTCGTATCTCAATTCTCCCAAATCGGAACTTTCCACCAGCAGTTCCCAGTTCCTTTGGTCCGCCGGGCTTCGGTACTCCATTGACTTCTGAAGGGACGGGAACAGTTCTGCAGACGCGACCGCCCCGGCTGTTCCCTGGCCGGGGCGTTGTTTTTCTCCAGTTTCGCGTCGTTGCCCCCGCTGTTTGCATTGATGCTCTCTTGAAAAAGCCCTACATTGCGCCGTATCTCTCGTTTTCTCTCCACATTTCTCATGAGGCCGCCGATGCTTCGCAAGCAGGCAGTGACGTTCCTGTTGTTTGCCCTTTCCGTCGTCCTGTTCGGGCAGGAGAAAGACTCTACACTCCTCTCCATCGAGAGAATCTTTGCCTCCCGTGACTTCGCCGGCGAACGCTTCGGTCCTGCCCGATGGCTGGGGGACGGCTCTGCGTATACCACTCTGGAGAAATCTGAGGCCGTCGGCAATGCTCAGGACATTGTCCGCTATGACACGAGGACCGGCGAGAGAAGCGTGCTGGTCTCCGCGTCGGCGTTGATCCCGATGGGAGATACTGTGGCCCTCTCGCTGGACAACTATGAATGGTCGCCAGACAATCAACTCCTGCTGATCTTCACGAATTCGGCCCGCGTCTGGCGCCAGAATACTCGCGGGGATTACTGGTTGCTGCATCTGAAGAGCGGGGAACTGAAGAAGCTCGGTCGTCACGCTCCCCCTGCCAGCATGATGTTCTGCAAGTTTTCTCCGGACAACAGAAAGGTCGCCTACGTCAGCGAGAACAACATCTACGTAGAAGATCTCTCGTCGGGGGAGGTGAAGCCGTTGACCACCGACGGTTCGCGCACGGTCATCAACGGCACATTCGACTGGGTCTATGAGGAAGAGTTGGATCTGCGCGATGGATTCCGCTGGAGTCCGGACAGCCGGATGATCGCCTACTGGCAGTTGGATGCCGCCGGGGTGCGCGATTTTCTGATGATCAACAACACCGATTCTCTCTATTCCTACACGATTCCCGTTCAGTATCCGAAGGCCGGAACCACGAATTCGGCGGGACGGGTGGGATTCGTGTCGGCTGACGGGGGCCCGACGACCTGGCTGAAGCTCGACGGTGATCCGCGGGAGAACTACATCGCCCGAATGGAGTGGGCGGAGAGTTCGGAGGAGGTGATCATCCAGTATCTCAATCGGCTTCAGAACACAAACCGAGTCATGCTGGGGAACGCGAAGAGCGGGAGCGCTCGGTCCGTCTTGACCGACAGAGATGATGCCTGGCTGGACGTTGTGGATGACCTGCAATGGTCCGACGGCGGAAAGCAGTTCACCTGGGTGAGCGAGAGTAAAGGATGGCGGCACGTGTATCTCTATTCGCGCGACGGGAAGGAAATCCGCGACGTGACGCCGGGTCCCTTCGATGTCGTGCAGGTTGTGCATATCGATGACAACGGCGAGTGGCTCTACTTCATCGCGTCACCGGATAATCCGGGCCAACGCTATCTGTACCGTACCCGGCTTGATGGAAGAGGGAAAGCCGTGCGGCTGTCACCGCCGGATCAGCCCGGAATGCATTCGTACCAGATGTCGCCCAACGGGGCGTGGGCCATCCACACCTACAGCGCGTTCGGGCAGGTTCCCGTCATCAGCCTGATCACGCTGCCGGAGCATACGGTGGTGCGAACCCTGGCGGCGAACGCACAGCTCTCCAGGACGGTTGCTGCCCTGAACAAAGGGAAGAGTCAGTTCTTCCGCGTCACGACGGCGGGAGGACTGGAGGTGGACGGTTGGATGATGATGCCGAGCGAATTCGATCCGTCGAAGAAATATCCCGTCCTCTTCCTTGTCTATGGCGAGCCGGCAGCTCAGACCGTTACGGACCGCTGGGGAGGGCGGAACTACCTGTGGCATCTCATGCTGACCCAGCAGGGCTACGTCGTGATGAGCGTTGACAACCGCGGGACGCCGGCCCCCCGCGGGCGCGCCTGGCGGAAAGCGGTCTACCGCAACGTCACGTCGGTTGCCTCGGCCGATCAGGCCGCCGCCGCTCGGGTGATTCGCACGTGGCCGTTCGTCGATTCGACCCGCATCGGCATCTGGGGATGGAGCGGCGGCGGGACCATGACCCTCCATGCCATGTTCCGCTATCCCGAGCTGTACCAGACGGGAATGTCGGTCGCACCCGTGACGGATGAGCACTACTACGACACGATCTACGAGGAACGCTACATGGGTCTGCCGCAGGACAACGCCGATGGATACCGCGAGGCATCAGCGGTGACTCACGTCGAGGGGTTGAGGGGAAATCTCCTCGTGGTGCACGGCACGGGCGACGATAATGTGCACTATCAGAATACCGAAGCGCTGGTGAATCGGCTTATTGAAGCCAACAAGCCGTTCACCATGATGGCGTATCCGAACCGGTCCCACGGGATCTTTGAAGGGAAGAATACGAGCCGCCACCTGTACGAGCTTCTGACCCGATACCTGACAACTCACCTCCCTGCCGGCGGACGGTAGAGGCCGCGAGCTCCATCGGAACCGCGATCTGTGCGATGCCCCGGGCTCATCTCCGGGGCATTGCCGTGTTCGGCCGGCAGAGGCGGCGCCGACAGAAACGGGAATCTTACGTTCCCTCCCCGTGTTGAAAAGGTCATGAACTCGATCCTCCTGTTTCTGCTGGTCCTGATCACGGCTCCCCAGAAAGGAAAACCGATGCCAGAGTTTGAACAAGCCACCTTCGGCGCCGGCTGCTTCTGGTGCGTGGAGGCCGTCTTCGAACGGTTGGACGGCGTGACATCCGTTGTTGCCGGCTACGCCGGTGGTCACACAATCAACCCCACGTATGAGGAAGTCTGCTCCGGCACGACGGGTCATGCGGAAGTGGCGCAAATCACCTTCGATCCCTCGAAGATCAGCTATGAACAACTGCTCGATGTCCTCTGGCAGGCCCACGATCCCACCACCCTGAACCGGCAGGAAGCGGATGTCGGAACGCAGTATCGGTCGGTCATCTTCTACCACAGCGACCGGCAGAAGACGGCAGCTGAAATTTCCAGGAAGAACGCTCAGAAGCTCTTTGATGACCCGATCGTGACGGAGATCCAGCCGCTCACGAAGTTCTACAAGGCCGAGAACTACCACCAGGACTACTTCAAGAACAACCCGAATGCCCCCTACTGTGTCTTTGTGATCAAGCCGAAGCTCAGGAAACTGAAGCTCGACCACTGAACCGAATTGTTCGCAGGGGCGCCGCGAGCGCCCCTTCTTCTTCACGCACCTGCCTGCCCCTGGTTCGCCCTCCGAGAACGGAGCTGCCGCGCGGCCATCTGTTGTAATCCGCCGAATATTGAGTATCTTGGGATGGATCAATTCCTTCGTCCGGTTTCTTCGTGAGCAGGAGGACTCCGCATGAAAGCCCTTCTCCCTCTGGTTCTCTTCTACCTGACTCTCGTCCTCTCCCCCGGCCGGCTCGTTGCACAGACGGACACGTGGGATTGCTCCGTACCGAACATCGCCTATCTGTTCCGGACCACGCCGACGCCGTGGCGCATTCATGTTGCCGTTGTCGATCTGAAGAACCCCGGCGTTGAAGTCAAGACATTGCTCTCCAACGGGGTTCTGTACGGACGGGAAACGACGTCGGGTATGGCTGCGCGGGGAGGGGTCCGCGTTGCGGTCAACGGTGACTTCTGCAGTACAGACGCAACGAGCTACGTTCACGGTGTGCCGCAGGGGATCACGGTGGTCGATGGAGAGATCCACACCGCGCCGAAGTACCGCACTGCGATCGGGTTCACACGGGAAATGACGGCGCTCGTGCAGATGTGGACAGATCGATGGAACTGGTACGGACGTGTGCGGGACTCCGACGGGAACGATCATGAGATTGTGATGATGAACCTCGACGTGAATAATGACTGGCTCTGCATGTTCACGGATCTCTACGGGAGGGCGACGCCGGGATCGGCCCTCGGAAGCGGCGTCGCTGAGGCCGTCGTCGGAGCCGACAGTATCGTCACGGAAGTCCGGTCGAACCAGCCGGGAGTGGCGGTGCCGTCGGGGGGATATGTGCTGACAGGGCGGGGTGCCGCCGCGACTTGGATCACAACCTTTGTAACGGTTGGCGAACGGCTCACGGTAGAGTACACCACGAAGCCGGATTGGCGGAACCTGTGGCAGGCCGTGAGCGGAGGACCGAGGTTCGTCAAGGACGGTGCCTACTATGCCGATCCGAAAGTTGCTTTCCCGGGAGGAGAAGAGTTTGCCACGTCGTACAAGACCAGCTACTACGATGTTCGGCAGCCGCGGAGCGCAGCCGGAATCACGATCAACGGCGATACGTTGGTTCTTGCCGTTGTCGATGGCCGCCAGACATCAAGTGCGGGCATGACGCTGCAGGAGCTTGCGGATCTGATGAAGGAATTCGGCGTCACCGATGCGACGCAGTTCGACAGTGGCGGGTCGGCAACGTTCTTCTTCAGAGGGTCGACACGGAATTCTCCTTCTGACGGGACCGAGCGCGCGGTGGCCAATGCTCTCGGCGTTGCCAGCACACAGCGATATCTCAATGTCGCTCCGCGTGCGGTCATCACGTCGGTCAGCGGCGAGCTGTCCGGTTCTGAAGCCGCGAAGCTCATCGATGGCCAGCGATCGCGGGGGAGCGGCAAATGGGTTGCCCTGGGAACAGGTCCGCATTGGATCGAACTCGACCTCGGGGAGACCTATGCCGTAACCCACTACCGCCTCTTCCATGCCCAGTACGCCGGAGATCCTGCATACCTGAATACCCGGGAGTTTACGATCTCTTCCCGCGCTGACACGGCCGATCCCTGGGGAGAAGACTTCGCAGTTCAGAACGACACGACCTGGCAGCCGCAGGACAATCTGCTGACGCTGAGCAGCCCGAAGCGTCTCCGGTACGTGCGGCTCGAGATCTCGAAGGCGACGTACGTGGACTACGAGAACAATCTTCGACAGCCGGAGTTCTCCATCTATATCGCCGATACGGTCGTCTCGTCGATTCCGTCAAGCCTGCCGTCTCGGTACTGCCTCTACCAGAACTACCCCAACCCTTTCAATGCGACGACGGTTGTTGAATACGAAACCCCCGCAGAAGGAACGGTACAACTCCGGGTGTATGACAATCTCGGACGAGAGGTCGCACGGCTTGTGGATCAGGTCCAGCCGGCCGGATACCACACGGCGCGCTTCGATGGGTCGGGACTGGCCAGTGGGGTGTACACCGCACAGCTGGAGGCGGGTAGAGAACGTGTGACCAGGAGAATGCTCCTCATCAAGTGAGAACTCTGCCGCGACGAGAGAAGTCCCGTCGTGGTACAAGAGGAGCCTCCGGTAGAGGAATCTCCTCCTGGAAGGAGAACGCGATCTGTGGTTGATCGAAGGTCGTTCCTGAAGATTCTTTCCTCGGCTGTGGCCTCAACCGCTGTTGTCCCTTCTGATCTGTGGAGCCGCAGTCTTCGCCGGTTTTCCTCGCGTTTTACCGTCCACCCGTTCGTCGAGGAACATCCCGACGCCGTCTTCATCGCCCGCACCTCCGTCGATGTCAAGACGAACTCTGCAAAGCTGTACGAAGCGGGATATCAGTTCGGCGCGTCAGTGTTTCGGGGGACGGAGACGGGGGGCTACCCTGTCTCCCAGCTCGTGGCAATCAAACCGAATCTCACGTGCCGGGACCGCACCCATCCGAAGTATACGGTGGAAGCATCCATGGGGATTGTCACCGATGCTTTCTTTGTCGAAGGAATCATCGACAGCATGAAAGAGCTCGGCATCGCTGGGTCCCAGTTTTTCCTGCGGGAGGTGAACTGTTCTTCGGACTTTGCCGACGGCGGTTACCCTGCGATGGCTCAGCGAACCGGCGCCGACATGGGATCGTACAACGGAACGGTCCAATGGGTGGATGTGCCCGATGGCGTCTGGTTTCGAGGGATCGGCTACCTCTGGCCGGTCAATGCTCCTGACACCCTGCTTCTCAACATCGCCAAGTTCAAGGCCCATACCATGGGGCTGACGTTGTGCGCGAAGAACCTGCAGGGCACCAACATCCCGGGCTACCAGCAGCATTGCACGATCTACAGCAAGTCGATGAACGTCCCGGCCAGCAGTCTGAATCCTGAAGCCAAGCCGATCATCATGGAGAACTACAACCGGCACGTGGCGGAAGGTATTCCGCGCTGGGATAAGCCGACGGACTACGGTGGCTTGCGGCAGGAGACGTGGGCCACCCGATGTCTTGACAATAACTCCGTGACAAAGCCGGCGCTGCACATTGTGGAGGGAGTCTACGGGCGCGACGGCAACTTCATGAA
The DNA here is from genome assembly GCA_964465905.1 of uncultured Ignavibacteriaceae bacterium. GTDB lineage: Bacteria > Bacteroidota > Ignavibacteria > UBA10030 > UBA10030 > CAYXMK01. The sequence continues at coordinate 6,484 of CAYXMK010000038.1, forward strand.
CGGCCCGGGCCCCGACGGCCTGGCGACCGATTACATGACGAACATCATCCTCTTCGGCAAGAATCCGTTCCACGTTGACATCATCGGTCACTGGCTTGGTGGACATGAGCCCGGTAACTTCGGGCTGTTCCACATGGCTCTGGAACGGGGACTGTCGAAACTGCTGAATCCCGAGGCGGTTCCGTTGTATGAATGGGGATTCGACGGAAGTGCGACGCGGCGATCACTGTCGGAATTCGAACGAACGCCGCTCAAAACGATCTACCTGAGGCGGGATTACAACGGACAGTCGGAGGATGAGTGGCATCTTGTGGATGAGCCCTATGACTACGGCGCGGTGGGTGTGCCTCGCGTCGAGGTTCGTGTGCCCGACACGCAGGTGCTGTTCCAGAACTACCCGAATCCATTCAACGGAAGGACGACGATTCAATACGCGATTCCGAGGGAGGGAGATGTGCTTCTCGAGCTCTATGACATCGGGGGTGCACGGATCGACGTTCTGGTAAACCGTCGGTGTCTGGCGGGCTCTCATCTCGCTGTCTGGAATTCGCGCACGTATCCCTCTGGAGCGTACTTCTATCGCATGGTTTTCGAAGGGCACAATGTTGTGAAGGCGATGCTCTTGGTGAAGTAGGTCGGAGGAGCAGCTCAGAACGAAGAATCACAAAGCTGCACTGCTGGCAGAGTGGGAGAATGGGGTGGTGGGGGTGAGCTCCAGGAGGAGAATACGTCTCGGCAAACAACGCAGCGGTGTTGCGAGCCTACGACATTCCATTGTTCTGTGAGCAAAACCGTTGAACGAGCACAACAAAGGGAGCGTCATTGTTTGCCGTGGTATGCGTTCGTTGGTTCGCGTGTCGTTGCACTACTCTTCGGCATGGGTCGTTACGGTGGCGTTTGTGCAGAGGCGGGCGCATCACAAGGATCTCAGGTCGATGGTGATGCGTAAACCGCCGTTGGAGCTCGAAGGACATCCGCCGTTGTTGATCTTGTAGGAGGGATCGCAGACAATGACAGTGTCCCGCACACCATTGCCGGAGACTCTCAATAAATACCTCCCCGGTTGAGTTCCGAACGCACAGGGTGGATTGCAGACAAGCGTGCTGTCGAGTACTGCGACGTTTCGGCTTTCTGTGACCAGCCAGAAGGGATCTTGTTTGGTGGAGTCAATCATGATGTCGGAAAGGACGATCGTGCGAAGATATGAGCCAGTAGAAGAGTTGCGGGCCCATTCGATATGGAGAATCGGTTCTTCGTAGATATGGACGCAAGGGCCGATGCCGCCGTCGGGCTTGCACGAGAGCTGGAGGAAGGTGAGGAGCAAGAGTGTGGAAAACTGTATGGATGTTGAGCTTTTCACGGATGCGCCCGCCGTTCTCTGTTCAGTGCACCGGGGCAGCAAACCAATGACGCAAAACATGAAAAACCCCGACTCGAGTGCCGGGGTTCGCGGTCTTCAGAAAGGAAGCTTCGTCAGTCGGTCAGGGTCAGCGTGACGACTCGACTCTGCCGCGGAATCTCGCCGACGGATGCATCGGCAATGAAGGTATAGCGGATTTCCTGGTCGCGGTCGGCTCCGCGTCCGATGGCCGAAACCACCTCCACAGGAACCTGAGCCCTCGTGATTTCCACGGGACCGTGACTCGTCCCGCGCGCGCTTGCGAGGGTCAAGAGCAACTGCGTCCCTTCCGGCACGGCGTTGTCAATGGACGCGGCGATCTTCATATTCTCGATGTTCGTGACGATGCTGTAAGAAGTGCTCTGGTCGGTGACGGAGAGGAGATTGGTTCCTGCCGTGCCGTTCTCAATCACCAGTGGGCGGGGATCACCGGAGACGGTCATTCCGACAACGGATTTAACCTCTATCGTCAGACGCTGATCGACAGAGGCGCTTCCCTGTGCCATGACACTGATGGCGAGGAAAGCGGAGAGAAGAGCTGAGCCTGCAAGCCGTTGAGGAGCGCCGCGACGCATGACTCAAAGCTAATCATTTGCCGTACTCAATGTCAAGACCTTGCGGTCGTCCGCTCGAGATTTCTCCTGGTTCGCCTGAGCGGCCTCTGAACACATGCCAGAAAGCCAGACCCAAGGGACCTTCATGCGTTGGAAACCCTGGAAACCGCGCTCTCCCCGCGTCGGTGTGACCGCTATCACCGAATGCTCGACATGCCGGCGATGCACTTGTGATAGAACCCTCAGAGGAACTGCTCAATGGAGGACTTGCGGCCCTGCAGGCCTGGAGTACAGGTTTTCGAAGTGGCCGAGAACCGTCTGGACGCCAAGTCCCATCGCTCCTTGAATCCCAGTGCAAAGCTGTCTACATTCGTCACAAGAGTAGACTTCGTTGATTCTGGTTCCGGACTGGAGAACAGGAGATTGTAGCATGGTGACTCACGACCATATCCTGCAAAGACCCTTGTTTGGGTGGATGTTCGCGGGGCTGTTCCTCCTTGGGGTATGGGAGGTACTGGCCGGACAGCAACCAACTGGCAGGAGCGCTCAGCAACTGGTTCCGGTGTACCTTGCGGATCCCCTGCAGATTGACACAACCTCTGCTGCCATCAGGAATGATCTGGAAGTGATGCGCAAGCAGGTCGCGTCGATGACGGAGGCAGTGGAGCGCCTGGATGAGCGGGTGTCCGACCTCAACGGGATGGTCCAGATCTGGTTCCCACTCCTGCTTGTGGTCAATGTCGTTCTCGCATTCTTCCTGATCTTCCTGTACATTTTGAACCGGTCACTCCGAGCTCAACTGAAGGAACAGAGATCCCTCCGTGAGCTTGCGATCAGTCGACTCACGGGAGTTGAACAGGGGCTGCAGCAGCTTCAAGGGGCAATGCAGAAGCCGGTCCGGCACGGGGCCCGGACGGCACGTGCCGCAGGTCGCAAACGGTAGATGGCTAGCGCGGCGGTAGGTCGGGAGCGGCGGGCTGGCGCCGGCGGATGGGCGAGCTCAGGTTGAGCTGTGCTTCATTGACTTCTGCGAGAGTGGCAAAGGGTCCGATCCGCACGCAGAAACGGCGCCCAATGCCCGGTACATCTTTCCATTCTACTGTTGCCGCATAGCCCAGGCGATTCAGCACCGCAGCTTCTCTTCTTGCCTCATCCTCTGAACTCCACCACGATGATTGAACGTTGTACGGGGGTGCGGGTTGATCTGCCCTGATGATCCCGTACGACGCGGCCAGCGGTCGGCTCGCCAGGTCGTCCCTTGCCTGCTCTGCCTCAGCGCGAGTGGTAAAGATGCCGAGCCGCACGCTGTAGCGAACGGTTCCTGCTCTCTCCAATCGCTGAACAAACGCGAGGAATCCCGTCTCCCGCTGGAGGCGTGCGGCTTCGCGTACTGCCTGCTTCTCTGAATTCACCGCAAGAACGCTCAGTGCATATCCCGGCGGTATCCGGTGCCGCACAATCTCCGCTTGCAAACGTCGTGCTGGTGCAGGCCGCACGATGTCGACTGACCCGACTGAGGGGACACGACGATCCAACCGTGGTTCGCGCACAGCCGGCGCTTCTTCCAACCGGGCTTCCTCAACGATTCGGACGCGTCTCCTTCGCGGAAGAATCCGCACCGTTACCTCCCGCCGTTCGCCTGGCTGAAGAAGGATCGTGGAGCGAGGCTCCTCCACAGCATGATACGGGGGAAGTTGTGTGGGACGGATCGTGAGCGTCCATTCTCCCGGCACAATATCATCAATGACAAATCTTCCCCTGTTGTCGGTGATCCGTCGGATCGTCATCTGACCGTTGGCCAGTTCTACCAGGACATTGGGGAGGGTTCCTGCCTCACGCAGCGGCGGTGTCGTCGTGTCGAGCGTGGCTGATTCGGCGAACTCGAAGAGCCGCGCCGTTCCGTGCACCGATGCGCTGCGGAGGATATCGACGTCGAGTCGAGTAGTCTCGCCGCCGATGATCTTGACCTCCATAGGCACCGGCTGCAAGGGCACCTTTGCAAGTCCGATGCTCTGACGGTCGAGGGTGGCGTAGTATGTTCCCGGCGGCAGGGAGCCAAGGAGGAACGAGCCGGCATTGTCGGTGAGACTGCTGAATCGCCCGGCCTTGATGAGGACTCCGGCCACCCCGGTCCTGGTCTCGAGATCACGGATGCTCCCGCGGAGCTCCCCCGTACTCGTGATGCGTCTGACGGGCACTGCGAGGGGAATGCCGTATTCCAACAGGAAGGCTGTTTCGCGCGTTGCGTAGGACGGCGAGTAGGCCGTATGCCGGATCCGCCCCAGCACCGTGTGTCCGAACGGGAAGACGTGTTCCACCGTCAGATCGGCAAGCCCGTAGTCGATCCTCGTCAGGGCAACGGAACGGCTGGCAAAGAGATTCAGGGAGATCTGCGTGGCCCGCCCCACGAGTGTCCAGGCGTTTATGCTCGCGGAGTAGCGATCCTGGACCTGAGCGAGTACTGCGCCCTGCTCGGATGAGTACTCAAGCGATGCGCCGATGTTCGCGCGGCTTGAGAGACGATAGCTTCCGTAGAGCGAGTAGCGGCGGAAGGGAGCGTTGATATTCCCTTGGCGGTCGTGGGTCTGGCCGAAGTCGAAGTTGGCGAAGACGGACGCGGAGGAAAGCGGATAGCCGAGCCAGAGCTGGAGTGTCTGCTGTGTGCGGTCATACGTTTGCGCCGGAAGGGCGTCATTCTGGCGGACATGGCGGTAGAAGAGCGCGGCGTACGGGCCGTATCCTGCTCCCACCAGCCACAGGCGGCTGTGCGGCGCGCTGAAGAGGGAGGGATCGCGCGAGAGGTTGCGCTGCTCATTGAGATACTGACCCTCCAGTCGGATGTTCGTCCAGGGTGTCACGGTCGCCGCGGCGGAAAGGTGATCGATGTCGCGGTAGTAGCCGTAGAAACTCCGCTCGGCCCGTACGTACCGCACGTCATAGGCCACATCTTGCCGCCGTCCCTTGACACGGAGGGAAAGTCCCTGATTATCAGTGCTCCGATGGAGGTCCCGACCGTACTCCGCGTCTAGGTGCGTATCGGCCACGACCTCAGAGAGTGCACGGAGAGAGAGCACGTCTGCTGGTGTGACCTCGCGCTTTCCCAGGTAGTTGGTTTCGAGACTCGTGACTGACGAAAGACCATAGCGCAGGTACGCGGCCTGTTGCTGCTGAACGGGCAGAACCCATCGCGTCCGATGGTAGTACGCCCCCGTCGTTATGGGATCTGAGCGGTACGACACGCTCCCCCCCAGGCCGTAGCGGCCGAGTTCTGTCAGGGGAGAGAGAGCATACGGATGATCGCCGAGCACGACATTCAGTCCGCCGCGCTCGTACGTGAGATGGTACTCATCCCGCGGACCCAGAGGAGAATACGGCTGAAGATCCGGACCGCGTACGAGAAACGAGATCCGATCCGTGTAGTACTCTGTGAATGAACCCGCTCCAATGATCTCTCCCTGTGTTCCGGCCCGGCTTCGCTCGCCGGCCGTTCTCAGCCTGACCTGCAGCGGAAGGGTGTGGTACCGTACCTCCGGCTCCCGAGGAGCTGGGATGATCTCGACGACGCAGCTTGCACGGGCAGTGCTGGAAGGGTCGGCTTCATCTTCCGCGATCAGCTCCATACTGTGCTGGAGTGACTCGGTGGCAGAACCGTCGGTCGTGGCACTCACCTGCACGGTGTCGGCGGCACTGGCCGGAAGAAGGAGGGAGGAGGGGGTGACCGTCAAGGGAACGGGAAGAGCGCTCCTGGTTCTGAGCTTGAGGCGCGCATCGGTATTGCCCAAATTGGAAACCAGAAAGATCGCCCTGTGCGTCGATCCTGCCACGGCGAATCGGGGAGCTTCCAGGAGTCGAACGTCCAGCGAGCGCTGTTCGGCGACGATGACGCGGACGACAACATGGGCAGACGGGTGCGATTCTTGCGCCCGACGGATTCGGTACGTGACCGGATACTCGCCGGGAAGCGTGCCGGGGGGAGCATAGAAGGAGACGAGCTGTACGAGCGACTGGTGTCCACTCACCACCGGGTTGCGGTCGAGCAGAATCGCCCTCCATCCGGCCGGCAGATCGACCTCTGCTGTTACTGCTGAAGACTGGGCAGTGGTGTTGGTGAGACGGATGGCGATCGTCGCAGTCCGTCCGGGCTGAACTCTGCTGCCGTTCGGTGTGACCGCTTCAAGGTCCGGCGTGGAGGCCTGGGGAAAGAGGCGCTGTGGAGCGGCGGTCGCGAGAACCAGAGTCGCAAAAAAAAATATCCGGCGACAGTTGACCGGATATCTCCGCAACGATGTCACGAGCGTCCTCACGTCAGAATTTCAGACTGTACTGGGCTGCGAAGACCTCGTCGCCTCCCGCATCCACAAGCACGAGCGCTTTGTACGTTCCGGAGGGAAACTTCCCCAGCTCGATCGACTGACGCACCGATGTGCCGGGGTACAGCCGGTACTTCGTGCCCGCGAACGTTCCCTTGAGCTCCCCCTGATCGTTGTACAGTTCCACCGCCACGTCAGGCCTCATGCCGATCTCACCGGTGTTTTCGATGTCGACCTGCAGCATTTTCGTTCCCCCCTCTCCCTCCGTCAGTTCCGCGTGGAGGAAGCGGATGTCGCGCGTTCCCGTGCCCGCAATGTGCGTTACGACCTGAATGCCGTAACGGATCGTCTGGAGAATGCCCATCTGCGTTTTGGTCGGATCCGTCGGCACGGATGACTCGGGGGATCCTTTGGGGATCCCTTCGACCATCAGCATACTCCAGTAGGTTCCCCGCAGCGTGTCATCCGCGGAGTCGGCTGGGACTTCCACCCGGTAGTTCACAGCCATCGTACTGCGGGGAGGGAGGAATACATAGGAGGGGCTGAAGGAGAGCCAACGCGCATTCGAGCGGCGGTTGGAGCCCGGCTCGCCATATTCATTGGTTCCGTCATGATGAAAGAGATAGTCGGTCTGATAGACCTTTGCCTCCTGGGGCTCGTCGGTGTCGTTGCGGATGATGACGGAGCCTTCGCAGATCTGACCGGGAGCGGCCTGGAATTCCTGACTGAGTTCGCCGATCACGGAAACCTGCGCCTGGCTTGAGAAGTGGAAGGTGACAAGCGACCCGACGAGGAGACTCACAAGGGAAATGGTTCTCATGGCTGAGGAAATCGTCCTACTGCGCGAGCAGTGTATAAGTGACCGTGTGGATGTCCGAGCCAAGCTCAGTGCTGTTGCCCTGTTCGAACGTTGCGGATGCCGTGTATTGCGGAGTACAGGTCTTCGTGGGTGCACCGGTTCTCGGGATGTTCGTAACGAAATCGGCAGCCAGCATGCCGTGAGTCAACGTGACTTCGGGAGCTGCGGTGCCTCCCGAGATGTTTGTCGCCAGCACCTTCAAGGTGAATCTCTGACCCGGACAACTGGTGGACACTGTGATCTTCGTCGTGACAGCCTGCCGACGGTAGGTCAGCGTGGAGGTGGCATCGACGACCGCCTGTGGCTCCTGTCCCGGGAGAGCTGTCGTGATGGAAAGGAGCGGGTTCCCCGTGATGGTGATCTGCTGCGAAAGCGCTTCCCGAGGGGTGCACATTGCTGCGATGACCAATAGCATTGAAAGGACCGGCCACGTTCTGGACGGGGGAGGGGGAAGATCAGGATGTGAGAGCAGTGTTTGCATGAATCACTGTGCCTGCACGGTGAAGGTGATAATGTGGGAATCCGTCCCGATTCCCTGCGTGGCGGAGGCAATGCCTGTATACCGCAATGTTGCAGTGCCCCGGCTCCGTCCAATGCCAAGGAGAAGGTCCTGCGCCGTCGTCCCGAGCGTCATCTCGGGGGCTGCTGATCCGCGGCTGGGACCGATGGCAAGCAGTTTGAGGGCAAACTGCGGGGACACCAGGTCGGTCTTTGCCGTGATCTTCTTATTGCTGCTGTTGATACCCCAGAGAATGCTGCTGCTCTGATCGGTTGTGGTCATCAGGTCCTGTCCTGCCGCCACCCCCGCTCCGGTGATGGCTAAGGAGACGGATCCAGTGCTGACGCTCACACTGGTGATTTCCGCAACCGTCACCGTGACAGAATGACTGGCAGTGCCGTACTGAGCCGCTGCTGGCCTTGCGACGAGGAAGAGCAGACTGCCCAGCAGAAAGAAGGTATGGGGCTTGATCATGGTGATGGGCTGAACTTCGTTGACTAATATACCCGCTGGTGGCATGAGATTCAACAGAGCAAAGGCCGGGAGGAACGGCTCAGTCGCTTGTAATCGTATAGGTGAGGAGGTGAAGCTCTGAGGCGCTCTGCTTGCGCGTCTCTGCGGTTGCCGCGAGCCGCAGTCGGCAACGCGCGGCAGCCTTGGAGATTCCCCGGAGAAAGTCGTAGGCTGCGTCCTCCTGGAATTCGATTTCCCCGGGGACAACAGCGGGTGTGCCTTCCCACTCCGCCACTGCGAGGCGCAGCTGGATCCCCTCTGATGCTGCCGTCCGGGCCACCGTGATCTTCTTGTCGTAGCCGTTGGTAGTCCAAATCAGGGAGCAATCGGTGGTCGCTCCCTCCAGCGGTGCATCAGCTGTCGATGATCCCCCCAGCACCAGGGAAACAAAACCGCTGCTGACGTTGATTTTGTTGACTTCAACGACTTCGAGCAGCAGGGCCTGATGGGCGCTGGACGCCTGGGCGAGGCTGCGTGAACCGGGGGCAAACAGCAGGAGCGTGATCACAACGGCTCGTGGGGCGCTATGGAGGATGTTCTGGATCATGACGGACTGCTTCAGACTCCTCGAGCCGCAGCAGGTATTCTCCCCTGATACCTGCTGCGGCGTGGATCCTCCGGAGGACGAGGAAGTCAGTTGGTGATGGTC
>CAYXMK010000039.1:0-14881 GCA_964465905.1 uncultured Ignavibacteriaceae bacterium
TTCACCATGAAGGTCATTTCCTTCAGCACATCTCCCGAGGCGGATGTCACGCTCACCGTCCACTCCCCGGCCTTCCAGACCGTCTTGTACGACCACGTGCGCCACGGACTGCCGCCGACATTCAGCTTTGTCTCATAGCTGTCGGCACCGTGCTTCCATGTGACGGTGATAGAATCTGAGGGTCCGCCCGTCAGTTTCACCCAGAGATAGACCTTGTCATTGACGGTGAACTCCGAGCCTTCTCCCACAATTGCCTTGTTTTCCACTCCTGTTCCGAGCTTGGCCTCGGCCACCGCGAGCTGGCTCTGGGGTGGAGCTGTTTCCTGCCCGAACGCTCCCGCCGCAAGAACGAGAATACACATCCCGACCCATAGAACATTGAATTGTTTCATGGCCGTACCTCCTGTAGGTTGGTGGATACGTTGTCGCCCGAGTCGCGGGAAGTGCACCTGAATCTAGTGCCGCTTCCACAAAACCATCCTGTATCTTGACCGGTGGTCGCTGCAAGCGGAAGCCGGCATCACTGCCGTATCTGAGAAGGCTGTGCATTGAGCACAAGGTCACTGTCCAGAAGTGGCACTAGCCATACCCAGACCCAGGGTGAGAGTCTTCGTTGAGAGACTCTCCTCGACCGTTCCGTAGATTGCTCACGATCACTTGAGGCTTCCTGCAAGATGCGCCGATAATCGGCAAGCAACCACACGTGGTGGTGAAGAAGCGTTTCTGCGGGGGAGAAGGTCTGACGAGATGAACGTGACCGCCCTCATTCCTGTGTGTGTGGCCTGTTTTCTGCATTCGCCCAACGGCACACAGGCATCAGATGCAGGCGGCCCGCACACGGGCTGACCGATCTCTCTGCTTCAGCGTGTTGCTGTCCGCACGGTTTCTCTTTCTGACCCTAATCAAAGAGCAGAAGGAAGAACGGCAACGGAAGAAGGGTTGCGTGATCCCCCTTGCCAGCATCACTCCAATTCTTCGTTATCATAAACGGTTGAACGGATTCCTTGAACTTGGCAACGAATTTCTGCAGGCCGATGAAGTCGGCGCCGCTAATTGTGTTGCGATATTTCACCTCAACGGGCATATATCTGCGGGGACCTATGTGAACCACGAAATCTACTTCGCCGTGGCGCTCGCGATAGTAGTCCATCTGAATCATTCCTCGCCATTTGCGAAGAGCCAGAAACACGAGATTTTCTGCATAGAGACCAAGCGTGGTCTCATCTGAGAGCAGGGTTTCATTCAGACGCATTACGGCGTTCCGAAGAGCCAGGTCAACAAGATAGAACTTCATGGCTCCTCTGCGCAAACGCAGCGGCCCCTTACGAAACTTGGAGATGTGATAGACGAGGTCCGTCATCTCAAGTAGGGGAAGGTACTTCTCTATCTGCGGCGGCTTTACCTGGGTCTCTTTTGAGACATTCTGCACATTGATCTCCCGGCCGGGCATTTCAAGAAGACTGATGTAGAACCGCTTGAGCAGTTCGGGCTTGCGAAACTCCGCCGCCAGAACAAGATCTTCATAGATAACCTTTTTTACCTGGTTGTCGTACAGATAGTCCTGTTTCGCCACCCACGAAGGAAGGCTCCACACCTCGGGGAAGCCGCCTTCGAGAAAATACCTCTGGAGCAGCCTATCGAGTTCCTTCTGGAGTGAAATGCTCGGCAGTGAGAGCGTCACTTCATGAATATCCAAAGCAGGGTCTTCGGTAAACATCCCTCTCGCGCTTCTGCCCCATTCGTGGATCCTGTTCAGTTCGTCAACAGCCCGTGCTTCGTTCCTGAGGGAGTACAGGACGAATTCCCTGAATGAAAACGGAAGTAAATGATAATCCTTCACCCTCCCCAGGAGGCTCTCACGGCTTTTCTTGAATATCGGTGACGATGCGGATCCTGAGATCACTACCCTTAGGGGGTACTTCAGATCATAGTACTTCTTGAGAAACAATTCCCAACGATCCAACCTTTGAATCTCATCAAGGAAGAGATATGACGGGCCGGATTCCCTTTTCTTCAGCACCGACCGCATCAACCAGTCAATCATCTGATCCACTTTGACTCTGCGGGTCATCAGCGCCGGGTCATCAAACGAATAGTAGAAGAGATGATCAGGAGAAACCCCCCGCTTGAGGAGCATTTGGATAAGCTGAAGGAGAAGAGTGCTCTTTCCGATTCTGCGAGGACCGGTAATTGAAAGGATTTGAGGAACAGCGTCGATTTCTTCCGCCAGAGCCGTGAAAATCGGCCGATGGAACTCTGGAAGGTTGCTGAAGGAAGTCCCCGCCGGGCCCCACCACGGATTGTATGGCCGCAAAACCGATTGAAAATCAGTCACTTAGAAGGCCCTGCAAGTTATCAATGGTATAACGTAAATAATTTTCGGCCATATGGCAAGTCCTTTGACCATCACAGATTACAGCCGCTCAGCAGATGACTCTGATCGTTCAAAGCATCCGAATTCCGCTTCGCTGTCTCTGTACTACGCCGGGTTTCTTTCCAGCGGATTGCACAGAACATCATCTCACTCACCCCTCCATCACTCCGCCACTTCACCTCTCCTCTTCACTGCTTCACCAGCACGAGTCCGCTCTTTGCCTTCAGGATGGGGAGGATGTTCCCTGTTGTTTCAACGGTGACGCCGCTTAGTTCCTCGCGATAGCTGCCGGGAGCCACGTTCACGTCCGGCATGCGCTCCTCATCGCTGTTGTTGAGCACAACAACCACCGTATCGCCCGGTGCTGTTCGCTGGAACGCGTACACGTCGGCTTCGTCATCCGCCAGGAGTGTCCGGAAATCCCCCCGCCGCAGCGCCGCATGCTCGCTCCGGATCCGGATGACCTGCCGGTAGTACTCGACCAGCTCCGCGTCAAACGCCACAGGATCGTCGGGACGCGTTCTGCCGGGAATCGGGTGCGTCCGCTCGTTGTCGAACTGCAGATCCGGCCATACCATCGGCTTCCGATCATCGGGATCATCCGCTCCCCACATTCCCGCTTCGGTGCCGTAGTACACCATCGGCGCGCCGAGGTACGTCATCTGAAACAGCACGATCAGCTTCTGGATTGCCCGCTCGGGCGGTGTGGGTTTGCGGACGTCGTACGCGGGGTTCTGCCGCAGACCGTTGGCGTCGTCGTACTTCCGGTTCGGATTGAGGATCATCGAGGGGAGGCGATCTGTGTCATGACTGTCGATGAGGTTCTGCAGGACGTAGTTCACGTCGCCGGGGTACCCTTGTCGGATGTCCTCAAGTTCTCCGTCGAAAGCCGAGACGCTGTACTTCCGAGACCCCGTGTCGATGAAAAAGCGGACGACGGCTCTCGCGAACCGGTAGTTCATCACGGCATCAAACTGATCGCCGGTGAGCCAGTCGGCGGCGTCATCCCAGATCTCTCCCACGATGTAGGCCTGCGGATTGATCGTTTTTACCAGCGGGCACCATTGTTTCCAGAACGTGTGGGATACATCATTGGCCACATCCAGCCGCCAACCGTCGATGCCGTCCGACGGTTCGCCGTCTCCGTTCGGATCCATCCACCGTCGCGTCATGTTGAAGAAGTAGTCCCGCACCGGCTTTACGAATCCCTCGTCCGTTTCCTTGAACTCCGGCATGCTCTTGTATCCCCACCATCCTTTGTAGTCGAATTCATTCTCCGGCGTTGCGGGATCATCCCAGGCGGTTACATCGAACCAGTCGGCATACCGCGAGCGTTGCTGATGCTTCACCACGTCCTGAAACGCCCAGAGCCTCGTGCCGCAGTGGTTGAAGACGCCGTCGATGATGATCCGGATCCCCCGCGCATGCGCCTGCTCGATCAGCACGAGGAAGAGCGAATCCGCCGCCGTCCATTTCCAGGTAGCAGGGTCATCGGTTTCCCCCGTGATCACCTGCAGGTCCCCGGCCGCATCCGGACCGAAGTTGTTGTCAATGTGGTGATAGGTCGATGCATCGTACTTGTGGAGGGAAATGGATTCGAAGAGGGGATTGAAATAGATGGCCGTGATGCCGAGATCCTCGAGGTAGTCAAGCTTTTCGATCACCCCCTGCAGGTCGCCGCCGTAGCGACGCTCGAACACGACGTCGTAGAAGTTGCGGCTGTAGGCCGCTTCCCACGGCTGGAGCGCGTACCAGTCCCCGGTCCACCGCGACACCTGCCACGGACGGTCATCGGGCAGGTGCAGTTCATCCCGCGTCGGGTCGTTCGAAGGGTCTCCGTTGCGGAAGCGCTCGGGAAAGATCTGGTACCAAACGGCATCCTTCGCCCATTCGGGCACGGGCGCTTGTGCGAGCGCGAGCCCGCCGGTGGAGAGCCACAGCAGAAGGGCGATGCCCGTCGTGTGTTTCATCGTTTCTCCTTCGCGTCGGCGTCTACCGGAGGCGCGGTGGTATCATCACCGGTACGTGACCACTGTCAGGGCAGTTTCCCTTCACCTTCTGTCCACTCCTTCACCCAGGTCTGTATCGGATAGACCATGGGTACCGCTGTCATCACGCCCCCGAAGCCCAAAAATCGGCGCGTGAACATCTGCACCGATCCGAGCGGCACGTTGCGAAGCGCGTCATACCGGATGCTGACGCCGAATTCTCTGGCGAGACCTGCGACGACCCGATTCAGTTGTTGTCCCGCCGATTGCCTGTGTGCCGCGCTCCGCACGCGACCGATCACCTCTTCTGTTCGCCCGTTTTCTTCCCCCATGAACCGTCTTCCCAGAACACGAAAGACGCTCAAGCCCTCGGAAGTGCTCAGCGGTCCGACGAGGCTGCCGGAATCGGAGAAGATCGCGGCAATGCCGATCTCAGGATGCTGCTCGACGGCAAAATACCCGGATTCTCCGCCACGGGCCCCCCATGATGCCCGCCGGCTGAACCGCCGCGCCAGATCCGCCATATCCGACCCCTTTTCGATCTCTTCCCGTATCCACAGCGCGGTATCCGCATTCCCGCATAACACTTCCCGCACATTGACTTCCCAGTTCTGCGCGAACGTCGCGGCGTGTTCCGCACCGTACCGTAGCACCTCCTCTTCCGAAAGGCTCACAGCGTCGAGAATGCGCCGGACGTTCATCCTCGCCCCCCAGTACGACGACCAGACGGCAACGTCTTTCTGCACGCTCCGGGACCATTGAAGCTGTTGCCGGTATCCTTCCCGCGCCACATACTCTCCCTCCACGATCTTCTTCAGATGCCGGTGAAAGGACGCTGCAAACCTGTCCGGGTCGAGCGAAGAGAACGACCAGCGCTCATAGCGCATGGCTTCCAGTACTTCCCCGACCGTCAGATCTCCTCCTTCCATCCGAACCGCGGTCATCTCCAGCCGAGCGCTCAGCCGCTCCAGCAGACGGTCAATGTCGTCGGGAGCGAGGGGATACACACCGGCGCGCAGTCGTTCACGCGCATTCCCGCGCATCAGGCTGAGGAGCTCCCCGCTCATCAGCCGGAACGCTGCGGAGTCGGACTCCGCCCTCCGGCCGCGCAGAAGTTCTCCGTAGTACCGCCCTGCGAGGGTGTCTTCCCTGCGGCGCGCGAGAACGTTGACCACCGTTCTCCGGCGCTCCTGCGGTGTCATCTCTGCAAAATCCTTGTTCGGTCGCCGATCGACGACGTTCACCAGCACCCATCCGTACGCCACTGATCGAAACGGTTCGGACCACTGTCCGGGCGCCAGATCGTACGCGATCTCCTCAAAGCCGGGATCCAGTCCCCCGAAATTCACCGTAACGGTTTCCCGGGCCGTCATGAACGCCGCCGCGAAGGCTGGGAGAGTATCGGCGGCCAACCCGGACCTCAAGAGGCGCGAGAGTTTCTCGGAGGCGCTCCGGGAAGGAGACGCCGCGACATCCACGCGCAGTTCCCGCGCAAACCGATCCATCCCCTGTTTGATCTCCTCTTCGGAAACGCTCACGCGGCCGAGCACTTCTCTCCGGTAGAGCTCATCCTTCACGAGGAGTTTCTCCAGCGTTTTCTTCATCAGCACCGTCTCGGGATCTTCGCCGATTCCCCGACGGAGGGCATCGAACGCCAGGAGCCGTTCCGCGACGAGGGAGTGGAGGGCCCGGATCTTCGCCGAGTCCTGTTCCCGGGGTTTGTCCTTATCCTCCCATGGCATCAATTCGAAGCGGGTCAGGAATTCGGCCGCTGTGATGACATCGCGACCGACCGTCGCGAGCGTATCGGCAGGTGACGGGAACATCGGCTGGGCAACAAGGGAAGCGGCTACTCCAACGAGCAGTACGATGGCGAGAAAAGAGTGTTGCAGGTGCGTCTTCATCCGGTCAGTAGCTCAGGCCGAAGCCGTACGGAAACAGCGGATCGTAGACAGCGTCACCGATATTGATGGGAATCTGGCCCATGTAGCGCGGCCAGGTGTGGGAAAGCCTCCCTGTAGGATGATACGTTCCGAACAGCACATCTGCAACTCCCGTTCCCTCCGTACCGGGGAGCCATGCCGCCACGAACGCGTCGCACGCTCCCAGCAAGGGCTCGATGATCATGGGACGTCCGGAAATCAGCACGGCGACGGTCGGTACTCCCGCGCCCTTGACCCGTGCGAGCGCAGCCACGTCTTCGGTGGCAAGGTGCAGGTCATCCCGATCCCCATACCCTTCCGCATACGGAGTTTCCCCGATCACGACGATGCCCGCCTCCGCGCCGGCAGCCCCGGATCCGTCACGAGAATATGTGACCGTCGTTCCGGAACCCACGGCCTGTCGCACGGCCTGCAGGATGGTCGTTCCATCGGTAATCGCTCCTGTGCTCCCCTGCCAGGTGATGGTCCACCCTCCGCACTGAACTCCGAGATCATCGGCACTCTTGCCTGCAACATGGATGCGCTGCACGTTCGGCCTGAGCGGCAGAGTGTTTCCGGCATTCTTCAGCACCACGATGGACTGCCGCACACATTCCCGCGCGATGGCCCGGTGCGCATCGGAACCGACGGTGGACAGGAGTGTCCGGTCGGCGTACGGCCGCTCGAACAATCCCAGGCGCATCTTCACCCGCAGGATCCGCCGCACAGCGTCGTCGATCCGTTCCACCGGGACGCGGCCCCGCTCCACGAGGGCGTGGAGAGTGCTGATGAACTCCCGGTAGCGGTCGGGGACCATGATCATGTCCAATCCGGCATTGATCGACGTCTCGATATCGGCGGAGAAGTCCCCGGGAAGCTGGTCGATGCCGCCCCAGTCCGATACGAGGAATCCCTGGAAACCCAGTTCACCCTTCAGGACGTGGGTCAGGAGGTACGAATGCCCGTGCATCTTCAACCCGTTCCAACTGCTATAGGATACCATGATGGACCCCACGCCTGCCTCAATCGCCGAGGCATAGCCCGCCATGTGAAGGGTTCGCAGGGTGAGTTCGTCCACTTCTGTATTCCCCTGGTCGACTCCTCCGGTCGTTCCCCCGTCTCCGACGAAGTGCTTCGCGCACGCCAGGATGGATTCCGCTCCTCCCGGCACAATCCCCTGGTATCCCCGGACCGCCGCCGCGGCCATCATCTGAGCCAGCTCCGGAGTCTCCCCGAAACCCTCGTACGTTCTTCCCCAGCGTTCATCACGCGGAACAGCGATACAGGGAGAGAAGGTCCAATCGACGCCGGTGGCTGCGACCTCGCGGGCGGTGACGCGCGCGGCCGCCTCCACGAGGGCCGGATTTCTTGTGCATCCCAGACCGATGTTGTGCGGAAAGATCACGGCCCCCCGCACGTTGTTGTGTCCGTGCACCGCATCGACACCGTACAACAACGGTATCTTCAGCCGTGTTTGCAGCGCCTGTGCCTGAAACCTGTCGACCATCTCCGCCCAACCCCCGGCGGAATTGTCGGGCGGCGACGAGCCCCCGCCGCTCAGAACGGAACCGAGAGCATAGATTCTGATGTCCTCATCGCCGGCAAGGGCACTCCGTTCGGCCTGTGTCATCTGGCCGATCTTTTCTGCCAGCGTCATCTGTTTCAGCAGGTCGCTGACGCGCCGCTCAATGCCGGCTTCCCCATCGACCGGCGGTTGCGTCCCCGGCTCACAGCCGATGGCCGGGGCCAGTGCGATCACTGCCGACAGCAGACCGGCGCTCGTGTTCTTCATCACGTCGAGTTCCTGTACATTACGGGCGCGGGCCGACATCCCGCCGCCCGCGCCCTTCGGTGCACACAGATCAGGTCGGCTACCGGAAGGTCCACCACAGCAGCAAGAGCACAGCCACAACGAGGACCGAGGCGACGAGGTTCCGCTTGTTCCAGCGTGCCTCCAGCGGCCGCGTATGATCGATCTCCGCGTACGTGAGATTGATGAGCTTTTCCCTGACGGGAGCCTTGGTGACCAGGCTCACGCCGACGAGCACAGCCGAACAGACGACAAAGAGAAACACCGCATAATGAAGGAAGTTGACGGTGGCGACCCATGCCAGGAATTCATTCGCGTGAGGGGAGATCTTGTGCTGGACCTCCACCACGAACCGGAACGCACCCAGCACCAGTCCCGTGAGGAGCGATGCAATCGCCCCGGAGCCGTTGACCCTCTTCCAGAGAATTCCGAAGAGGAAGACCGCCGCGATCGGAGGCGAGATATAGGCTTGCACGCTCTGCAGATACACGTACATCCGCTCGTCGCTCAGGAGGCCGATGAAGGGAATCCAGAGCAATCCGAGCACCACCATCGCACCGGTGGTGATTCGACCGAAGCGCACCATAGCAGCGTCGTTCACGTCGGGCCGCAGCCGCTTGAAGATGTCGAGGGTCAGCAGCGTCGATGTAGAATTGAACATCGCGCTCAGAGACGACATCAGGGCCGCCAGCAACCCGGCCACCACGATGCCTTTGAGTCCCGAAGGCAGGAGGGTTGTTACCATCCATGCATAGGCCCGGTCGCCGGTGACTTCGCCGTTCGAGAGGCTGTAGGCGATCATGCCGGGAAAGACGAGGATGAAGACGGGGAGGATTTTCAGGAAACCGGCGAAGACGGTGCCGGCCCGTGCATGGTCGAGGTTCCTGGCGCTCAGGACCCGCTGAACGATGTACTGGTCTGTGCACCAGTACCACACGGCCAGGATCGGAGCCCCGAAGATGATGCCGGTCCATGGGAAGTCCGGATCTTCCATCGGCTTGAACATATGCCAGAAATCGACCGGTGTCGACGCGACGACGGCATCCCAGCCGCCGGCCTGGTTAAGCCCGATCAGGGTCAGAGCGACGGAGCCGCCGATGAGAATGAACATCTGCACGAGGTCCGCGTAGATCACCGCGGCCAGACCCCCCAGCATCGTGTACAGTCCCGTCACAAGAACGATCACCACGGCCGATGTGTACATGTCCCACCCCACCACGGCATGCAACAGAATGCCTCCGGCGTACAGCGCGATTGAGATCTTTGTCAGGACGTAGGCAACGATCGAGATCAGGCTGAGGTAGTACCGGGAGGCGCTGTTGTAGCGGCGTTCGAGAAACTCCGGCATGGTGAAGACTCCGGAGCGAAGATAGAACGGCGCGAAGACCCAGCCGAGCAGCAGAAGGATCAGAATCGCCAGCCACTCGAAGTGCCCCACCGCGAGCCCAGATTTCGAGCCGGTCCCGGCCAGTCCCAGGAAGTGTTCACTGGAGATATTGGTGGCAAAGAGCGAGGCCCCGATGGCAATCCATCCCACGTTCCGTCCCGCGAGAAAATACTCCGTGCTGCTCTTGCGCTTGCGGAAGTAGTAACCGATGGAAAGTACCGCGAAGAAATACAGAACGACAATGATGAAGTCGAGGACAGACAGTGATCCGATCATGGTAGTCTTCTCGAAAAGGTTGATGGAAATGACATGAGCAGACAGCCCGGGTCTAACGGATGTCCAGTTCGCGCCACTGATCGCCCACCGCAAACCGGAATTGTCCGGGTTCGAAGATCCAGGTATGATCCCGCCCGACGAACATCAGGTCGCGTCTCCCGAGTTCGAAGGCAACGTCACGCGTTTCGCCGGGCTCCAGCAGGATCTTGGCAAATCCTTTGAGCTCGCGAACCGGACGCGACACGGAGCCGTAGAGGTCGGTCACATACAGCTGCACGACTTCTTTTCCCGCCCGTGTTCCTGTATTGGTGACCGAAACGTTCACGGTCATTCTCATGTCAGGACCCGATCCTGATTCCCGTACACGAAGGTTGCTGTAGGAGAATGTGGTGTAACTGAGACCATATCCGAACGGGAATTGCGGATGGTGCTGGTTGACATCGGCAACATCGAGCGGCTTGTGGTCGTAGGTCTGCAGGGCGTTGGCGAATCGAGGATAGGTGACCGGCAGGTGCCCGGACGGATTGACGTCTCCGAACAGAATGTCCGCAATCGCACGCCCTCCCTCGAATCCCGGAAGGTACGCCATGATGATAGCTTTCGACCCGTCGGCGACCGGCCGAATGATCCGGGGACGGCCCTCGAGCAGCAGGAGAATCACCGGCTTTCCGGCAGCAATGACCCTCTTCGCCAGCTCCAACTGTGCTTCTTCCAGATCCAGGTCGTCGATGTTCCCCGGAGTTTCACAGTACGCCTTTTCACCCAGGCAAACAATAGCTGCATCAGCCGTTCGGGCCGCTTCAACGGCCTCCTCCACATTCAGGAGCTGATCGAACGTTGCCCCCGGCACATAGACGACGTTGTCCTCCCCCACCTTCTGCCGGATAGCTTCCAGCACGGTCGGCTTTGCTGTGGGATAGAGATCCTCCCTGTCTCCCTGCCATGTGATCGTCCATCCGCTGTTCATCACCGAGCGGGCATGAGCCGTCGGGCCGGTGACGAGAATGTTCGCGGTCCTGGCAAGCGGAAGCACCCGGTCTTCATTCTTCAGCAGAGTGATGGACTCGCGGGCCGCTTCAAGATTGACCGATTCAAACTCCTTGCAGGCGAAGTTCGCCCTGAGCGACGTGTCCGGATATGCCGACTCGAACAGACCGAGCAGAGCTTTCACCCTCAGGATCCGTCCCACGGCTTCATCGATCCGCTGTATCGGAACCGCGCCCTCCTTGACCAATTCCAGCAGCAGCTCGTAGAAGCTGAAGTCCATCGGCACCATGCTCATGTCGATCCCGGCCATGACGGCCATGCGGACGGCTTCCTTGGGCGTTGCCGCAACCCGGTCGCGCGTGTGCAGACGCTTGACGTCTTCCCAGTCGGAGACGACGAATCCCTTGAAGCCCAGTTCGTCCCGGAGGACCGTCTTCAGGAGAAAGTCGTCGGAGTGAGCCGGAATGCCGTTGTTCTCCGAAGAGTTGACCATGACCGTCAGCGCGCCGGCTTCCAGTCCGGCCTGGAACGGCGGGAGGAAGTACTGCCGGAGAATGCGTTCGGGCATCCATGCCTGCGTCCGGTCCTTGCCGCTCATCGGGTGGCTGTAACCGACATAGTGCTTCAGGCACGCGCCGATCTTCCGGGGATGAGAAGGATCATCGCCCTGCATTCCGCGCACGTACTCCCGTGCGAGAACGGAGGTCAGATGGACGTCCTCTCCGAACGTCTCGAACAGGCGGGGCCAGGCGGGGTGGCGGCCGATATCGAGCACGGGGTTGAAATTCCAGGGGATGCCGGAGGCGCGGACTTCATACGCCGTGATTTCTGCTTCTTTCCGCACCAGCTCGGGATTCCACGTCGCTGCCATCCCCAGATGCTGGGGAAAGATCGTTGCACCCAGCGTGTAGTTGGCGCCATGGATGGCGTCAATGCCGTAGAGAACGGGAACGCCCAGTCTCGTCCTCTTCGCCTCGTCCTGAATCCGGGTAATGATCGCGTGCCATTCGTCGAGCGTGTACCCGCGGTGGGCAACGTTGATGATGGAACCAACGTGGTAGTCGTGCAGGGCTGAGCGGAGTTTCGCCGGATCGATGCGTGCAGGATCGGGGGCTCCGCCCCCCTCCAGGACAACGTCGATCGCAATCTGCGTCATTTGTCCGATCTTCTCCTCGATCGTCATCTTCCTCAGAAGATCGTCCACCCGCTGTTTGACGGCTCCGTCATCGACCGATCCGCCGGCACCCATGGCCCCGGGTACGATGAAGAGGGTTGTGAACAGGCACATCAGGATCCGTTTCATCCTTGCTCCTTTGCTTGTCACGCGTTCATAGCCAGTAGGTCTTTCGTTCTCCGTGCTACCGCCGCACTACCGCAGGATCATCAACTTGCTCCAGCCGCATCGGGCAGCCGATTCGACGGAATAGAGGTAGACCCCCGATGCCAGGCTCTGTCCGACCCTGTCGCTGGCAGCCCACAGGAGAGAGCTCTCGCCCGCAGGAAGCGACCCCAGGGCGGCGCTGAAGATCTCCTGGCCCGCCAGATTGAACACCCGGAACACCGGAGACCCCGGCTCCGGCAGGTGAAAGCGGATGACCGTTTCGCCGTTGAAGGGATTGGGGAAGTTCTGCAGGAGCCCGAAATCCGCCTTCCGCGGATCTTCCTGCCGGCGAACGCCGGTTGGCTCTGCATCCACAATGATCGCATTGAGGATCGGAGCATCGGTACTTGCGCCGAAATGTACATCGAGAACGCCGTCATCCACTCGCACCGCCGGGAAGGTCAACGTCAGCGCCGTATTCTTCCCCACCCGCTGAATGATGTCAAGATCCTGTGTTCTCGCCGCGCCTTCGACGCCGACGGTGAAGACGCGCTCGCCCGGACCCGACGCGGTATTCTCCGCCATCAGCAGCATAACCCTGTACACACCCGCCGGCACACGGATCCTGTAGAACACCAGTCCCCGTCGCTCTGTTCTGAAGAGTTCCGGCTCGGGCGTGCCGGCAATCTGCAGCGTGGAAGGATACACGATGACATCGCCGTCCTGGAATCCATAATCGGCAGCCGGGCTCCATTCCCGGTCGGACAGAAAGGACCCCACGGCGGATCCGCCGACATTGATCTGAATGGGCAGGGGGAGGTACGAAGAGCGATAGATGAAACGCGCATGGGCCCCGCTGCGGTTCGACGGAACGGCGCGGTCGTTCATGCCCATGATGATCAGGTTGTAGTTGATGGTCGTGTCGGTCATTCCGGCAGTCACCAGCTCGACGGCTCGAGGATCCGGCAAGAGGGTTGCGGAGGTGACGGTTGCACCCGGACTGATGATGTAGTTCGCAACGGTTCCTGCGCTCACGCTGTCGAGCTCTTCAGAGAACTGCGCGAGAACCCGATCGCCGCTCTGCCGTGCCCAGAGCAGTACGGGAGCGGCGGCGTCCGTCCATCCCAGATGGTACGGGTCGGTGAGACAGAGAATCATGTAGCCGCCGCTATAGACGACGTTGTCGACGACAAAATCACATCCATTTCCCTCCCACGTGTGCGTGCCGCGGTCCCACCGCTGGGCATCGTAGGTATTGAAATCGTCTTTCCACTGGATGGAGAAGTTGCTCCCGGTCCCCGTGTTCCCCGATCCGGGAGTATAGGACGCGTAGCTCACCCAATCATAGAATGCAAACGCGGGCAGAACACGGTCGTCCCACACCCCGACCCAGTCGGGGTACTGAGGATTCCAGATGTTCATCATGATCTTCTGGGCGCGGGTCAGCGACTGGATGTGCGACCCGGTCTGCCGGTACACCTCCACGCCGTCGACGAACCAGGCGACATACGACGGCGTCCATTCGAACGCGTAGGTATGGAAACTCCAATGCGGATTGAAGCCGAGCAGCCGGCGGCCCACGTGATCGACCTGGCCCGGGGTGATGACGTTGAACTGGATCTCATCATCGTACCGACCGAGGATCTCAATGTCAATCTCGTTCCAGATCGTGGGCATGATCCCGTCATGGTAGGTGAAGAAGGACGCCAGCACTCCTTCCCGGGCAACCGACATGAAGCGTGCCTCGAAACGTCCGTACAGGTAGGAGAGTTTCGTGCGCAGTTCCGCCCCCTTGTAGTCCTTTCCCGGAGCTTCGGCAGCAAACAGCATCAGGATCGGGATGATGACCGTTCTTGTCTTCATCAGGAACTCGCTGGATGGTTTCCCTTCTCTGCGACAATTTCGGGGCGTTAGCGTGCGCGGCAATGGCCTGCTCATCCGGCCTCATTCCCCCACCGACGCAGGCACTCCGTCGCAGGAGCAGACACTGAGATACTTCCAGATCTCTCCCTGCGGCGTGTCATTCCGCCTTCGTGCCGGGGGCACACGGAGACCTGATCGAACAGGGGACCAGGCGCACCAACATCGCTCCTCCGGTCAGCGCCGCCGGCCGCCTCCGCTACAGCGGCCAGGATTACCGGAAGGAGATGAGATCGGCGGATCCCGGAACCCCGCGGGCACCGAGCAACTCGTTTATCGCGCCAGCAACAGCTTTCGTGAAGACACAGCGGTTCCGCTGGACAGCGCAGCCACATATGTTCCGCTCGGAAGGTTGCCGGCATTCCAGCGCATGGAGTACTCTCCCGGCTCCACGGAATATTCCACCAACACGTCCACCATCCTGCCGGCAACGTCGAAGATGCGCAGCGACCACGGTTGCTCACACCGCCCGCCGTTGCGCGAACGTCCGACGCTCCATCGCAGCGTCGTCATCGCGTTGAAGGGATTCGGATAGTTCTGCTCCATGTCGATTGCCGACGGGATCGATCCTTGAGGGCGATCTGCACTGCTCGCCGTTCCCTCCGCCGCGAAATAGCCGGCGACAAAGACCAGCGGGGCGTTCCAGTTGATGGCCACTTCGTTCGACGCATAACTTCCCTCGTCGTCGACGTAGCACAGTGACGGCGGCGTCGAGTCGCTGAAGTGCTGTCGCAGTACTTCGTCGTTGAGGTACTCGTTCGGACCGCCGACGAGCAAACCCGGTACCGGTTCCTCAATACCGTCGGCGCCGGAGGGACGATGGTGAGGCCGCCGCGGCGAAACTGTGCCGAATCCTGTCACAAAGGACATTCCCAGTCCGTTCACGCCGAGGGTGG
>CAYXMK010000040.1:0-14824 GCA_964465905.1 uncultured Ignavibacteriaceae bacterium
CAAGGAAGTGGAAGACCCCCGCAGGTTCGGCGTGGCGGAGACCCGGGACGGCTTCGTCACGAAACTGGTGGAGAAACCCGAAGATCCCAAGAGCAACCTTGCCGTGGTGGGACTCTACTACATTCAACACCCGCAGCTGCTCGTGGAGACTCTGAAGGAGATGATCCGGACGAATGTCCGCACCAAAGGAGAATTCCAGCTCACCGACGCCCTCCAGATGATGATCGAACGGGGGGAAACCATGCGTGTCCACACCATCGACGGCTGGTACGACTGTGGCAAGCCGGAGACTGTGCTGTCCACCAACCGTGTGTTGCTGGAAACCATGACAACGCCGCCAGCGCCCAAGGGCGTCGTGGTCATCCCGCCGTCGTTCATCTCCCCACAGGCCACGGTGAAGAACTCCGTCATCGGCCCGCACGCCTCCATCGCCGAGGAGGCGGTCGTGGAGAACTCCGTCGTGCGGAACTCCATTATCAGCGAAGGAGCCACCGTTGCCGACGCGCTGCTGGCGGACTCGATCGTGGGGAGTAACGCCGTCGTCCGCGGCAGCTACAAACGCATCAACATCGGCGATTCTTCCGAACTGGAATTCTACTGACTGCCCGGCAGCTCAAACAAACGGAGCAGGCGGGGTTCTCTCCCTTCACCTGAGACCCGCGGCAACCCGGGCAGATACCATCCTCCACACACATTACGAGTACAAAGGGACAACCCATGAAGTATCTCTTCACGTCGGAATCCGTTTCCGAAGGACATCCCGACAAGATCTGTGACCAGATCTCCGATACCGTCCTGGATGCTTTACTCGCACAGGACAACCAGTCGCGTGTCGCCTGCGAGTGCATGGTGACAACCGGCCTCGCGTTCGTCGGCGGCGAAATTACCACCAAGGGGTACATCGAAGTGCAGGACCTCGTGCGGCAAGTGATCCGGGACATCGGGTACACGAAGTCGGAATACCGCTTCGACGCCGACTCCTGCTCCGTCATCTCCGCCATCCACGCCCAGTCGCCGGACATCGCCAGAGGAGTGGACACAGGAGGAGCGGGGGACCAGGGAATGATGTTCGGCTACGCTTGCTCGGAAACGAAGGAGCTCATGCCCATGCCGATTATGTTCGCGCACGGGCTCGTACGCCGCCTGGCAGAAATCCGGAAGAAGCAGACGAAGCTGATGCCCTACCTGAGACCCGACGCAAAGTCCCAGGTCACCATCGAGTACGACGGACGGCGCCCGGTCAGAGTGGATGCCGTCGTGGTCTCGACCCAACACGACCCCGATGCGCCCGCCAAGCGCATTCGCGAGGACGTCATCGAACACGTCGTCAAGCACGTCGTGCCTGAGGACCTCTTGGACCGCAAGACACGATTCTTTGTTAATCCAACCGGACGCTTCGAGATCGGGGGGCCTCACGGCGACAGCGGACTCACGGGAAGGAAGATCATCGTGGACACCTACGGCGGACGTTCTCCCCATGGAGGCGGAGCCTTCTCCGGCAAGGATCCGACCAAGGTGGACCGCAGCGCGGCCTACGCGGCCCGGCACATCGCGAAGAACATCGTTGCGGCCGACCTTGCCGCCGAGTGTCAGATCCAGCTCTCCTACGCCATCGGCGTCGCGGAACCGGTGTCGGTCTATGTGCAAACCTTCGGCACCGGCGTTGTGCCCGATTTCGAGATTGGCGAAGCGATCCGTAAGAACATCGACCTGACGCCCCGGGGCATCATCCAGCGGCTCAACCTTCAGCGCCCGATCTACCGGAAGACTGCCGTCTACGGCCACTTCGGACGATCGGAAAAGGAATTCACGTGGGAGAAAACCGACCTCGTGAACGCTCTGCAAAAGGCCCTCCGATAACCAACGACGATCACAACAACAGAAAACGGACAACGATGGACGAGAAGAAGGGTGTCTATAAAGTACGGGACCTTGCTCTGGCGCGCGAGGGAAAGCTCCGCATCGAATGGGCCGAATCGCGCATGCCGGTGCTGATGGCCCTCCGAGAAAAGTATCGCAAGACCAAGCCGCTCAGAGGCTACCGGATCGCCGGTTGCCTGCACGTCACCAAAGAGACGGCAGTCCTGGTGAAAACCTTTGTCGAGGCGGGCGCCCAGGTCAGCTGGAGCGGATGCAACCCCCTGTCAACACAGGATGATATCGCAGCGGCCCTCGCCGCCGACGGGATCTCCATCTTCGCATGGCACGGCATGAACGTCAAAGAGTTCTACTGGTGCATCGAAGAAACCCTGAAGATGAAGCCGAATCTCACGCTGGACGACGGAGCCGATCTCATCTTCACCATTCACAACAGCCATCCTGAGCTGGCCGACGGAACCGTTTTGGGGGGAACGGAAGAGACCACGACCGGCGTGCACCGGCTCCGGGCAATGGCCAAGGACGGCGCGCTGAAATACCCCGTCATCGCCGTCAATGATGCCGAGACGAAATGGGACTTCGACAACGTCTTCGGCACGGGACAGTCCACACTCGACGGCATTCTGCGTGCCACCAGCGTCCTGCTGGCAGGCAAGAACGTCGTGGTTGCCGGCTTCGGACACTGCGGCCGCGGCGTCGCCCTCCGGGCGAAGGGCCTGGGGGCCAACGTGATCGTGACGGAGGTGAAGCCGACCGCTGCCCTGAAGGCAAATCTCGAAGGGTTTCGCGTGATGACCATGGATGAAGCCGCGCGCGTCGGCGACATCTTCATCACCGCCACGGGAGTCAAGGATGTGATCATCGACCGGCACTTCAAGGTGATGAAGGACGGTGCCATCATCTGCAACACCGGCCACTACGACTGCGAAATCAACATCCCCCAGCTCGACAAGCTGGCAAAGGCCACGCGGACCGTGCGGAAGGACAACGAGGAGTACACGCTCAAGAACGGCCGAAGAATCTACCTGCTTGCGAAAGGCCGGCTGGTCAATCTCGCCGCCGCCGAGGGACACCCGTCCGAGGTGATGGACATGTCGTTCGCGAACCAGTTCATGGCCCAGCTGCGGCTCGTGGACCTGCACAAGAAGGGCCAGCGCCTCGAGAACAAGGTGTATGACATCACGCCGGAACAGGATCAGGAGATTGCGCGGGTAAAGCTGAAGACCATGGGAATTGCCATCGACTCCCTCACCCGGGAACAGATCAAGTACATGGAGGACTACTCGGCCGGCACTTGAAGCCCGTTCGGCAGAGATTCCGAAAACACAGAGGGCTGTCCCAGAAGTCAATATTCAGTACCAGTGATTCTGAATCGCGGTTTGTAGACAGAATTCGCGATCAGGTTTTTCAACACCTGCACAGATGTCACGGTACCAATGACTTCTGAGTCAGCCCCTTTTCGTTCCCTTGCTCAACCCTCCGCCAGACCGATCCAGTCATCGATCTGCTCAGTCTGCCGTGCTGCCCCCTTCCTCCACCTCAACCGGGACCGGGGAGATTTCCAGATCGAACCAGCCCCGCGTCCTGTTGCACACCGAGCAGACCGAGAGCATCACCGGCACCTCTACAAGCACTCCGACGACCGTCGCCAGCGCCGCCCCCGAACCCGGGCCGAACAGTGCAATCGCGGTGGCCACCGCAAGTTCAAAGAAGTTGCTCGCACCAATGAGAGCTCCCGGTGCCGCGACGTTGTGCGGAACACGGAACAGCTTCATCAATCCGTACGTCAGGCCCGAGTTGAAGTAGACCTGGATGAGAATCGGTACGGCTATGAGCACGACGTGCAAGTACCGTTCCGTGATATTGTCGGCCTGGAAGGCGAAGATGAACACGAGTGTCGCCAGGAGGGCCAGAATCGTGATCGGGTGAAAGAACGCGACGTAGCGGGTGTCGAACCACTCTCTGCCTCTCGACCGGATGAGCAGCACGCGGCTCACGCTGCCGAGCACCAGCGGAATCACAATGAAAATGATCACGCTGTAGAGAAGCACGACAAAGGGGACCTCGAGAGAGCTGGCGCCGCTCACCAGGAGCGTGACGATGGGGGCGAACAGCACGAGCATGATCAGATCATTGACGGAGACCTGCACGAGGGTATAGGCAGGGTCGCCGTCCGTGAGATACGACCAGACAAACACCATGGCGGTACAGGGGGCAGCGGCAAGGATGATCACGCCGGCGATGTACTGATCGGCCAGTTCTTCGCCGATGAGGGGCAGAAAGAGCCATTTGAAGAAGATCCATCCCAACAGGGCCATCGAAAAAGGCTTCACCAGCCAGTTGACGACAAGCGTCACCGCGAGCCCCTTCGGTTTCTTCCGCACCTCAACGATGCTCCCAAGATCGATCTTCAGCATCATCGGGTAGATCATCAGCCAGATGAGCACGGCGATCGGGATGTTGATGTGGCTCTCGTTTCCGAATTCCATGCTCCGCAGGATCTCCGTCGCTTGCGGGAGCATCTTCCCGAGCACAATTCCGACCGCCATACACACCGCCACCCAGAGGGAGAGGTAGCGCTCGAAGAAATTCAGTCGCTTCGTTCCCTGCAATTCTCCGCTCATGCGAGATTCCTTTCGGCAAATTCCCTGAAGGCCGCTTCGATTTCGTCCCTGATCCGCCGGAACTCCCCGAGAACAAATTCATCACTTCCCTCCACCTTCGCCGGATCCTCGAAGCCGATGTGCAGGCGGTGTTTCACGGTCCCCAGAAACGTGGGACACGATTCGTTGGCGTCGTCGCACACGGTGATGACGTAATCGAACGGCCGGGAGAGGAAGTTGTCGACGCTCTTCGGCGTATGACCGGAGAGGTCGATCCCCCGTTCTTTCATCACACGCACGGCCAGCGGATGCACGGCACGCGCCGGCATCGTTCCGGCCGAAAAAACCTCGGCCTCAGGCGCAAAGGCTTTGAGAAATCCTTCCGCCATCTGACTGCGGCAAGAATTGCCTGTGCACAGGATGAGTATTCTCGTCATCGGGACTCTCCTCGGTTTGTGGTTGTGCCGCGCCCAGGATCTTTGCAAGGATGGGTTTCAGATACCGGCCAACTGAACAGGGGGACATTTGACTGTACCGTACGAGCAGAAGACACAGCACTCTCCCGGACGCGGTTTCAAGAGGGCGTGGCAACTCTCGCACTCATAGAAGTGCTGGCACGCATCCGTCGGCATCGTTTCCGCCTTGTGATGGCCACACTGTGGGCATGTAATCACCGATACAAGCTTTATCGCATTCTTTCGCATCTGATCAGCTCCATCCGTCAGGCGCCGGTCGCTGTGCTCAGAGGAGTCAACAACTCCTCCGCCATACGCTCGACCATCGCAAACCCTTTGATTTCCGTCTCCAGCAACGGCATCACCGCCATCGGAAGCTGAAAACGCTCTTTGGTTTCTTTGAGATACTTTGCTTGCACCCCAGTCTGCGAGCGAAGCAGGCATTCCCGCAGTATTAGCGCGAAAGAACCCGATTTGCCACAACAAACTGCGTTGGAATACCTGCCGATTTGTTGCTGCTTGCTCACGTTCACTGAGATCAGATGCAAGTTTGTTGATGTCATCAATTGGCCGCTGTTTCACCATGTTGGCGAGTGTAACGGCTTCATGAATCTCTTCCAGCGGACAGCCCGCTTTTCGTGCTTCGGCGAAGGGATAGCGAAGGCAGGGGAGACAGTTGCCGGCGATGGATGCACCGATAGCGATAAGTCCGCGCGCACATCCAGCGTTCTGCCAGTCGTTATGGAGTCGCCGCCGTTTTCTCGTTGATGAGTTTGAGCAGTTCTGCTTCCGACACAAAGCCGACCACGCACTTCCCCTCCTGACGCAGGAGCAACCGCGCCTCGAGGTTGCGTTGGTCAGATGCATACTGCTCCGTGGAAAGAAACATCTTGAGGAATTCAAACAGCGGTTTATTGGTCGTGTCCGGCTCGCTCAATCGATAGTATCCCCAGAGTCCTTCCTTTTCTACTTCCACGAGACCCGCATGGCGGAGGGTGGTGAGGTGCTTGGAAACGGTGTACTGGGGGATTCTCAGGGCATCCACAATCTCGCACACGCAGAGGGACTGACCGGAAGTGAGGAAGAGATTAAGGACGCGCAGCCGGGTCTCTTCGCCCAATGATTTGAGTACTTCGACTTTTTTCATCCTCTCGTCCGAAAGCCTTAGATCACATGCTTACATGCCCGTAAGGGCATGTAGGATACGCCTTATGTGCCGAAAAGTCAAGTGAATCGTTCGAGTATTTCGGTTTGGAAAACCTCATAGCCCTGTGTCCATGAATCGCTCCCCCGCCCCTTGGACGCGCCCGCTCCTCCGGGGGCCTTTTCACACGAACGCACAATGGCTAGATGACCCTTCCACCTCATCTGCCTCAAGCACGCCGTGTTCGGAACACCAAGTGTCCGTAGTTGGACTCGAGTACTTCCTTTGCTCCAGCTGGTCACTGCTGTTGAGTCCACTCCGACCCGCCTTTCCCGCGTGAAGCCACTGTTGAAGACTTCTGGACGGGTGTTGATGTTTTCAACAGAATCATCGAATAACTCCTCGTGCTGGTCCAAAATTGGGGATTTCGCCGTCGGCATTATAGTTGCACCGCTTCAAGTATTGATAGTGTCCAATGGATCCCGAACGAACCTCCCACCCCTCCTCAGCCGTTGCTCTGTGTGATTTCTTCACAGAGTACGCTCGCCTCGAGCGGCACTTCAGCCGTCAGTTTGGGGTGACGCCGCAGTTGGCCCGCACGCTTTTCTACATCCATGATGAGCGGCCGTGCTGCGTGCGAACGCTGACGGAGATGCTTGGGATCCATCCCACATCCACCTCCAAATTCCTGAGCCGTTTGGAACGGCGCGGATTACTGACCCGCAGCATGGATCGCGTGGATCACCGAGTCGAACGCATCGCCCTGACCGCTGAAGGTGTCAGGAAGGTCGAAGCGCTGAGAGAACAATTTCAAGCGCTGGCGTCTGATCTCGACCACCAGATCACCTCACACTTTCGAAGCTGCACAAACCCCGCACCCTTGGCGCACATGGCACATCTCATCACTGATCTGATCACAACCGGCCGGCCGATGGCTTGAGTGCGCCAGCCATCTCCGAATCCCATCAAAAAGGAGACACTTATGAGTGACCCACGTACCAGAAAAGAATTCCTCGCAGACGCCGCCAAGTATACGGTCGGTGCTGCGGCTGGGGTTGCCACACTCTCGGCCATCTTCGGGCACCAATCGCAGGCGGGCGACAAGGCTGTAACATGGCCTCTCCCCTACGCGCAGCTCGATGTCGAGAAGGTGCGGAAGGCCGGGCACGATGCCTACTGGAGCGGCAAAGGGTGCTCCTACGGCGCCTTCCATGCATTGATGAGCGAGATTCGAGCGCTCGTGGGTGAGCCGTATTTGTCAATCCCCTCAGAGATAATGATCTACGGCCACGGGGGAGGTGTCGGTTGGGGGGGACTGTGCGGCGCGCTCAACGGTCCGGCCGCCTTCATCAGCATGGTCTGTCTGAAGGCCCGGTCCGACGTTCTCATCCACGAACTCTTCGGTTGGTATACGCAGACGCAATTCCCCAGCGACATCAGCAATCAATATGCCGTCGAAAGTGCGTATGCGGACAACCGCTACACAGGGGCTCTTCAGCAGAATGCGTCGGGGTCGATCCTGTGTCATGTGTCCGTCACGGAGTGGTGCAAAGCGACACAGATCGCCGTGGGCGATACGAAGCGCAAGGAACGGTGCGCCCGGCTCACCGGTGATGTCGCAGCGTATGCAGCCAAACTGCTCAACGACGAATTCTCAAGCCAATTTACGCCGGTCTTCACGGCTCCGCAGTCGGTCACGGTCTGCGGGACGTGTCACGGCAGCACGGGAATAAAGCCGTTTACCGCCGTGAAAATGGAATGCGTCCAATGCCACGGGAACATGCACAATTCCATCTCGACGGCGGTCCCCGCAACAACTCTGCTGGCACCGACGTTCACCCTCGAGCAAAACTATCCCAACCCGTTCAACCCGAAGACGACGATCGAGTTCTCGCTTGCTCGGGAGGAATCGGTGACTCTGGGCATCCACGACCTCAACGGACGCCTGGTGAGAAAGCTCATCGGCGGTGAGCAACGGTCTGCCGGAACGCATCGGGTGCAATGGGATGGGACGGACGACCAAGGACGCCCCGTGGCATCGGGCATCTACTTCAGTCGCATCCGGGCAGGCTCCTACGTCGCAACCGCAAAGATGACGCTGATGAAGTAAGCCGCCGTGCCTTCCAATACACGATGAACGCCCCGTCTTCGCGAGGGGCGTTCTTCGTCTTTCCATGGATCCCGCAAGAGACTCCGCCGAAGAGAATTTTGTCAGTTCACGTTGACCTTTGGGTACGCGGGGACTGACGTTCCGAGCTTGTTGCTCCGGCTTCCGACTCCCCCCTCTATGTCCTTGTCGCTGATGCTGAAATCGGCGCAGAATGCCGGGCCAGCGAACATCTCGCGCCTCTTCGGAGATCCTGCTTGCTGCGCGGTCTGCGCGCCGCCTTCCTCGCGATTGCGTGCATTCAACGTGAGGTCCGCGAGCCCCCCCTTCTGAAACTCGAATCATCCCTGAACAGTTTGACAAGCTTCTTCTGGTTCGTGAACCAGCGGCATCAGAATGATGGTTGCTGCGGGACGCTTGATTGCGGTGGTGGAGACTTTCATTTGCCAACTTCCTCCTCATCTATCTGTGCGGCGAGCGAACCGGTCGAACACCGCAGCGTGCTCTCTCTCATAGATCGAGCATTGCTACAATGTTCCGCGAGAGACAGCCAACACCGTCTTCGTCAAGGTCAAGAGCCAGAACAACACCAACAACAGATACAGTCCGAATCCTATGTAGTCGGCGATCACCAAACCAAAGGTCTGTGCAATCAAATGGCAGGCAGCGACGTACGCTCCGAGAGGAAATGTGAACGCCCACCAGGAAAGGGCGTACGGAAGTTTGAGCTTCCGGACGTAGTGAATCGTCAACAGGATGGTCATCAACACCCACCAGATGCCGAATCCCCAGAAGAACAGACCGAACACCAGAAAGGGTTCTTTGACAGTGACCAAGGTCGAATGCCTGGCAAGGTTCATCAGCGCCGCAGTTCCGACCCCGATCGGTCCGAGGTTGATCCAGACGGTTGGGGCGAGCGTGTTGGGCAACGGCGGATGGAGGATGAATCGGTACATCACGATCGCGAAGAGGGCCAGGTACAGAAAGAAGCCGCCCCCCCATCCCACATAATTCAGCACGATAACAACCTCGTGAAGCAATCCTGTGTACCGATTGATCAACAGGCTGCCCGCCATCGGAATCACGATGAGACCGACGGGAGGAATAAACCAGGCCGGATTGATGTGATGCAGTTGGACGTGTTCGCCCTTGATCATCAAGTACGGTGAGAGGACTCCGAACACGAGCGTCAATGCCGTTCCGAGAAACCAGAAGATTTCCCCCGCAACAAATTGGTTGCCGATGATGATGAAGTTCGCCGAAAGGACGAGCATGGCAATCGCGATAGTCGCGTAGAAATTGGACAGTATGGGGTGTTCAAGGTCCGCCCATGCTTCCTTCGGGAAGAGAATCCATCTGAGTATCCAGGGAATGAGCAGAACAACGAACAACGCCACATTGAAGTAGAACAGGTACGTCGAGACGCTTTCCAGGAAAGGGACATACTGACTGTACAAGCGGCTTGTGATCGCCAGGATACCCGTTCCCATGACCGACGCAAACCATGATGGGGCAAAGGTTCTGATGAAATCCGATATCGTGTAGCCTCCAGTCTGTGACATCGCAGTCTCCTTCGGGAAGTGGACGATGTAAACGCGCAATCGTTCCGACAATCTGGAAACATCGACTCTGGCGCCGGGACAACGACCCATCCGCTCGAATCGTTCTACGTCATTCTATACTCTCACATACTTCGTTCACCGGTTTTCGCCCCTCCGCCGGGAGGGCGCTTTGACGGCTGCTGCACTGTCACCACTGTCCCCTCCTTCAACAGTTCCTGCCCCATCACCACCACTCGATCTCCGGGTTGAAGACTTTCACGTACTTCTGTGTGAGTCTTTGTTATAAGTCCGGTCGTGATCACTCGCTGACGAGCGATGCTGTCCTGTGTAACGAATACTACATTCTGACCGCTCGCATTGACGATGATGGCGTCGCTCGGCACGGCAAGCGCATTCTCTCGCCGCTCGGTAACGATGGTTACGGTTGCAAGCATGCCCGGCTTGAGTCTGCCGGCAGCATCGGCAACACGCACCTCGATTTCACCCGTTCGGGTTGCCGGATTTACCTGTGGGCTGACGAGGGAGATGGTGCCGCTGAACTGTTTGTCCGGATACGCATCCAGGCGGATCGCAAGCCTCTGGCCCAAGGTCAGCTTAGGAAGGAGAAGCTCGGAGACAGCAGTTCGAATAATGAGCTGATTGAGATCAGCAACGGTGAGCAGCAGCTGCTTCGCGCTGACAACGCTTCCGACCTCAACCGGTTTATCGATCACACGGCCTGCAATCGGTGAAACGATGGGCGTTCCGAGGAAGAGACGCTGTGCATAGTCATGATCTTCAATTGCGCGTTTCAATTCTTCGTCCTGGCTGGATTGGGGGATTCCCCCGGACCTCGATTTGATGCGTTCCAGTCTCGCCTGTGTTTCTCCGAGCAGCGCAAGCCGGTCGGCGGAGCTCAGTCGACCGACCACCTGGTTCCTCTCGACGAAGTCATTCTCCTTCACGTGCAATTCTTCGATTGCTCCGTCCGCTGGGACGATGATTCTCGCCGAGACCTTCGGCTCGATCGTTCCCACGATCTCGACCGTTGATTGCAGGGGATGCGGCGTCACTTCGACGACCTCAACGAGAACCGGTTTCGGTTTTGTTGGTCTTTGCGACTCAGACTTATCCTGTCCACATCCCCACAGCAAGCTGAGGGAAACAAGGACAGTTGTACTTTGAATGACGATCTTCGAGATTTTCATCGTTCAACCTGTCTACTCGTGGAATGGCACCTCGGTGCTTCCGAGGTTGAAATTCAATTCTGCGGTCGCGAGAGCATAATCCGTGAGGACCTGGATGTGATTCATCCGGGCATTCGTCAACACGATCTCAGCATCGAGCACGTCGAGACTGGTTCCTTTGCCGGTCTTATACTTCAAGGCAGCGATCTTTTCGCTTTCCTCAGCAAGGCGTACAATCTCTCTCGCGCTGCGAACCCGGCTGCGCGCATCGTCAAGCGTGGTCAGCGTCGTGCGTACGGCAACCTGGAGTTTCTGCCGCAGGGCCTCTTCCATTGCCCGTCCCGCTTTTGCGCGGGCTGTTGCCTGGTCAACGCTCGCTCGTGTCGCGCCCCCTTGAAAGATCGGAAACGATATTCCAACACCGATATTCCAGTTCTTGTGTCCCGGAAGCACTCGACTGTCCTCCCAGTTGTAGCTTCCTCGGACGAGTGCCGACGGGTAATAGTCCGTCCGTGCAAGAGAGATCTCCTGCTCACGTCCCTGAGCGTCCAGTTCCGCCCGCTGCAAATCAGGATGGCGATTCAGAAGGGAAAGCAGCGAGTCTTCACGAAGCGAACGCGCCTGCTCGCGCTGCCACAACTGCTCAGTCAGGTCAACGGTCGTACACTCAAACGTCGTATCGATGCCCATCGCTCCGAAAAGCTCCTGGCGGCGAACGGTCACCGAGTTCTTCGCCTTGACAAGCTCTTCGTTTGCAAGAGCAAGCTGTGTCTGCGCCTTCAGGACATCGAGCTGGGAGACTTTGCCGGAACGGTAGAGCAGCTCCGCGGTGGTAACGTGTTCACGAAGGTTGCCGATCCCCAGTTCCTGCACAGCGACGATTCGCTCCGCCTTCAGCAGCAGGAGGTGCGCCCTTGCGACGGAAGAGACGATGCCTTGCTGGAGCCGCTGGTTGTTGACGCGCTCCGCGCCAACAAGATTACGGCCGAGATCGGACTGGATGGAGGTTCGGCCGCCGTTATACAGCAGCTGCTGGATGGTGAATTCTGCGTAAAGGTCGTTCAGTGAATTCCCGAGCAGTATGCGTTTGTTGGGAAGGACCCAATCCCATCGAACGTACGATGTGTTGAAGAACAGCTGCGGGTAGTAGGTGCTGGTTACTTGATCTACTTGAAATTCTGCCGCGCGGACGCTCTGGTCTGACGCCTTGAGGAGAGGATGGATGCTCAGCGCGATGTCAACAGCTTCTGGCAGCGACAGAGTGTTTTGAGCGGCGGCCCCCTGGGCAGAGATAACATGTGTCCCAAGGAGTACTGCTCCAAGTATCGTGAGTATCGTTTTCATAGGCTACGCCCTTAGTCCTGCACACTCTGACGGTTCACGAAACCGTGCTGTTCAGCCTCTTGGCGAGGACTCTGGCAACCCGTGTTACCTCGCTCGAGGATCCGGAGAAATCCGTTGGACAGAGTAGGTGGTCAATCCCATGCACCGTTATGCTGAACCGCTGAGCTTCACGGCTTCGAGGATACACGTTTTGGCCCGCTCAAGAGTAATCGCGTGCCCCTGGCACATCAGTCTGCCGTCGATCACGATAGCTGGATAGGCCGCCAACGGAAGCTTCTGGATCTCCTCGAGCGTGGTGACCTCGTCCAGTGTCGCCTCAACGCCGAGCTCGTGCACAGCGCGAAGGACAACGGCCTCAAGATCGCGGAACACCGGATCCGCGCTGGGTCCTATGATTTGGATCTTCACGGTCTCTTCTCCTGGACGCCACAGCCCGCGCCGAAGCGCTCACTGGGCTTCCGAATGACAGTCCGGCAGGGGTTTCTCCGCGCTCATCCGGCCTGAGGCGCATACCGAGATCGGAGCTCCCGCAGAACGGTGACCAGTTCTTTCTTGTCGGGGAACCGGACTGCTTGTGACTCGCACTGGGTCTCGCACGCGCTGCAACCGACCACGCAGTTGTAGGGAGCAACCACTTCTGTGTGGATGTCGTCGCGGCGAACACTCCGTTGCTGCAGAACTCAAGACAGTTGCCGCAATTCGTGCAGAGATCCTCATCGATGACGGGGTACCAGGGGATCTTCTCCTGTGGGATATTCATGTATGTACCGGACGCCATCACGGGATCTCCTCAAGCGCCTTCTGAATATCATCGAAGGCCTGCTGCCTGTTCTTGAACGAAATCATGACGGGCTTCCAGTTGCTGTCCATGGTCACATTGGCCCGCTGGAACGCGTCGCGCAGCAGCTTTTTTTGTTTCTCCTCTTTGCACGCCGGCATCACGTAGGCAACCCCGTCCCTCAGCAAATCCGTCATCAGGTTTTCCCCGTTCTCCTCGCAGAGGCGCGGGTGGAGAAGCAGGTAGTCATGGGGGAGTTCCATGCGTATTCGCTCGGCAAGCTCGCCGAAGTAGTTTCCGAAATCTCTGACCAACTGCAACAACTCGTTCTTGAGCTCCTCTTCCTCGGCGATTCCGGAATCGCGGGCCAGCTGGAACACTTGTTCCAGACCTGTGAGTCCGGCTTCAGCGTCTCCAACCTTACCGGGATCGCCACAAACGCGACTCCCAGACCGAGCATCCCCGAAATGAATGAGAGAACGGTCAGAAGAAGGATCACCATGATCTCCGTCATCGACGCGGTCCTTTATAGAATACTCCTTGCTCTGCAGACATCTTCTTTCATCCCTCAGAATGAAATGTAGAGAAAGTAGAACCCGCCAAACAGAACGAACACGCCTGCAGTCCGCCGGAGCCACAGCGCTCCGTGTGAACGGCTCGTCCATTTTAGATATCGCTGAACGACATGGGTCAGCGAACCCGCCACCGCAATCACGGTACAGTGGCCGAGGCCGAATGCACCGATGAGTGAAGCTGCACCCGCAAAGCTGGTTGCTGAAACGCTGAAGACTACGCCAAGCACGGGAGCGAGAAACGCGAAGGTGCACGGACCGAGTCCAACGCCAAACAGCAGTCCCAGGACGAGGGCACCGATCCAGCCGCGCCGGCCTGTCGATGTTCCCGAAAATCCTCCCCACGAGAGATTCACCACATCGAGCAAATAGAAGCCGATCACAAAGAACACCGCTGCCACAAGCATATTTCCCCACGTGCCGACGTCACCCATCATCCTGCCCAGCGCAGCCGTGACCAATCCGACGAGCGCGATGGTGATCAGAATGCCGACGGCAAAGACGACCGAAAGACCGACGGACCTGCGCGCCGTCACCGTTGCCTGAGCGCTGATGTAGCCGACGATCAGGGGGATGCTGCTGAGATGGCAAGGGCTGAGCAGGATGCTGAGCACCCCCCACCCGAACGCGGCAGCAAGGGCGATGTCCCATCGATCCGTCATTGCCATCGTGAGAGCGTTGAAGATCCCGTCCATGCGCTAACGCCCCGTCTGCAGTATTCTCAGGCCTTGCTTCTGCAGCAGCTTGTCGATCTCCACTTCCGGAAAGTAACCCTCGTGCCGGAAAAACTCCTTGCCGTTCTTATCCAGAAACACCTGCGTCGGAATCAGACGAATGTTGTATTCGTAAGCGTACGGCTTCCCCTTCGGCGTCCATACATCATGAAAGACGATCTTCAACTGGACCCCGTATTTCCCTTCCAGCGACTCCATCACTGGTTGCATCATTTGACAGGGAATGCAGTGAACCGACCCGAGCTCGATGAACGTAACAAGCGGTTTCGGCGGGTCAGACGGTCGCTTTGCTTGCGCCAACGACTCCTCACCTACGCCGGGTACCAGCACAAGCAGGATTACTCTGAGCGTGATGCAGAGCAGTTTTTTCATTCGCTGGTTTCCCGGTTGTGTACGATCGGATCAGATGATATTCACGTCTTGGCTCGACGTCGCAGCACGGCGTCGACACGAGAACAACACTGACAGACCGCTATCCTTC
>CAYXMK010000041.1:0-12221 GCA_964465905.1 uncultured Ignavibacteriaceae bacterium
CGCTCTCCCGAACTGCAGCGGGATACCTGATTGATCCGGATGGACCCGGAGGTCCGGCACCCGATTTCTCTCTGCCGGACCCCGACTTCAACTACAAATCGCTCCGTCTCAATGCGGTTCTGCGGTGGGAGTATCTTCCCGGATCAACTCTGTACTTCGTATGGACGCACGAGAAGATGCACGTCGGACTTCCCGCCGATTTCCGGCTCGGCAATGACACACGCACGCTCCTGCGCGAGAGGCCGGATAACGTGTTCTCACTGAAGATAACGTACTGGTGGAGTCCCTGAGGAGGTTGAAGCGGGGGAAAGACTACGGGTTCTGCTGAAGCACCGTCACGGTCTCAGCATACTCAGGTTCCTTGGCGAGATAGACGAAGTCGGCACCCAGGACCTCCGGCAGGATGAATTCCCTGCTCACCGCGGAGGCCAGGACCTGCAGAGCTTCAGGCTTCTTGTTCTGAATCCACAGCACATTCGCCCTCCGATAGAGCACCAGCGCTGAACCCGGTGCCAGCTGTTCCGCGGCGGCAAGCTCCGCCACGGCATCGGCAAAGTCTCCCTTCCGGGAAAGGATCAGCGCGCGGAACAGGCGTGCGTCAAGGTTAGAAGGGTCGCGCGCCAGGACTGCACTGCTCTGTGCATCCGCGCTGTCGAGCATCTTCTGGCTCTCCAGCGCACGCCCCGAGAGCTGTACGCTCTGCCCGGCCCAGTACAGTACCCGATAGTCACCGGGGAACCGATCCGCGAGGCGTTTGGCATAGGCCACTGCCGACTCTCCGCGTCCCGTGGCAATCCATGCGCTCATGCGGTACCGCATCGTGAGGAGGGAATCTGACGAACCCAGCGTCAGAGCCCTCTCGTACGCTTCGAGTGCCGCTTCATATCTCGTCGCAAGGTGGTGGACATTGCCCATCACTTCGTGAGAGAAGGGATTCCGCGGATCCAGACGCACGGCTCTGTCTGCTTCCTGCAGAGCCGCCCCATACTCTCCCTCCATGAGATTCAGCAAGGCGAGCTGACGTCTCGCATCCGCAGCGTTCGGCTGTAGTTCCAGCGCGTGCTCCAGAGCCTGCCGGGCATCCGTCAGTTTCTGCCGGTATCGCAGCACGCCGCCGAGAGTTTGATAGGCCTGCGGAATGTCCGGACGGATGCGGAGTGCCATCTGGCTGAACTCCTGGGCATCGCGCAACAGTCCGCGGTCCGTCTCTCCTCCCATGCGGTACAGCCTCAAGGAAGCTTCCCCAAGGCCGGCAGCCGCTTCGGCCATCTGGGAGTCTGCCGCCAGAGCCAGTCGGAAGTCATCAGCAGCCGCGCGGATGCGCGCCGAGTCTGCCGTTGCCAGACCGGCGATGCCGTTCAGATAGGC
Source organism: uncultured Ignavibacteriaceae bacterium (assembly GCA_964465905.1). Lineage (GTDB taxonomy): Bacteria > Bacteroidota > Ignavibacteria > UBA10030 > UBA10030 > CAYXMK01. Next base: position 1,369 of record CAYXMK010000041.1, read on the forward strand.
GCGGATCGCCTGTCCGTTTGCCGTCAGCGAACCCATCGGAGGAACGGGGAGATCCAGTTCCATGGCCTGGAGAACGTCCTTCACCAGGAGTGCACGAAACAGGTTGAGTTCTGCCAGAGCGACCGTATAGCTCCGACTCAACACCGGCAGACCTTTCTCGATGTTTTGCAGCGTCACCCTGATGAGCAGGCCGTTCTCCTGCTCGCTGACGTCTCCTCTCAGCACAAACCCCACTTGCAATTCATCGGCCAGTTCTTCGAGCGACCCTGCTGCCCGTCGTACCGCCGTACCGCTTACGGGCGCGATGGATTTCAACTGATCGATACGTCCCAGATCATCAGCCGCCAGGGCCGCCACCGCCGGGCCGAGGGAAGCGCTCTCGGGATCCGCCGAGGCTGTCGGGAACGGAAGCACAGCCACCGACGTACGGAGCGGGAAGAGAACGCCCTGGAGACTGGGCAGTGCAATGATCAACACGACCACTGCAACAGCCGCCACGAGCGAAATCACCGCCACCGTCTGCAGCTGTTTGCGTTGCGGTGCCCGAACGCGGCCGGAAGGTGCGGCCTTCAGCACCGTCTTCGGACGGGGGGTCTCTTCTTCTGCCGGTTCGGCCGCCGCCGCTTGCTCCTCTTGGGCAAGTTCAGCTTGCAGGGCAATGGCATCCAGGAATTCCTTCTCCATCGCGCGAGCCCGTTCATGCTCCGGGCTCAGTTCCAGGATGGCGCGCACGGCCGCGAGTCCCTCCTCGTACGAGGCGTTCTCCAGGGCATGGCGGGCCTCTCCCAGGAGCTTGTCGATCTTCTGTTCCCGCTCCAGGGTCACGCGTCGTTCTTCCTCCGATCGCCGGATGCGTTCCTCTTCAGCTTTTCGGAAGCGCGTCTCTTCGATCTTCATCTGGAGCAGCTGGGCGCCGGCATGGAGGGCAACGAGCTTGAAGATCTCGCCGATCTTCCGTTCTGCCTCGTCGAGATCGCCGCGCTGAAAGCATTCTTCGGCGGCAGCATAGTACCGCTGAATCACTCTCTGTTGCTCCTGGTCGACCTTCAGCGCATCTTCGTCCACCTTCTGCTTCACTTCCTCGATGCGCTTGGCTTCTTCGGCCTCCCGTGCCGTCTCTGCCTCGAGTTTCTTCTGTGCACGGGCCGGAACAGACGTCTGCGACGGTCGGGCAAGATCCGGAATCGAGTCAATCAGAATCTCAAAGACTTCGATCGGCTCTGCGATGTTCTTGAACTCTACCGGTCCGAGGCTGTGAACCTGGAGCGGCATCTTGTTCTTGACCTGATTGTAGATATCCTGAGAGATACAGATTCGATTCGGCTGGGTGATCGTTTCAATGCGGGAGGCGATGTTCACCCCATCGCCGTAGATGTCTTTCCCGTCGGTAATCACGTCCCCCAGATGAATTCCCACCCGGATTTCAATCTTCTCCAGCTCACTCTTCCCCTTGTTGTAGTACCAGAAGATCTGCTGGGCCTCCACGGCACACTTCACGGCATTCACGGCGCTGGAGAAATCCACCATGAAAGAGTCGCCGATGGACTTGATGACCGTGCCCCCGTGTTTCGCCACCAGCTCATGCATCATTGCGTCGTGGGCACGCAGCAGCGCCATGGCCACGGTCTCGTTCTCCCCCATCTTCCGGGAGAATCCCTTGATATCCGTGAACATGATCGCGGCAAGTTTGCGCGTGCCGGTTTCTTCCGTAAAGGGCATACGTGTGCAGATTATGAGAGTGTGGACGCGATTGCTGTTTGCGGCGGGCGCGTCAAGGACGATGCAAGATATTCAGGGGTTGGCAGAATGTCAACCTGCCCCATCACGAAGCAGAAAGCGGGATGCCGGCTCCCTCCAGAATCTGCGGCACGATCTCGTATTTCCGGAAGGGGGGCATCAGATAGACGCCGGCGACCATCGACCGCGCTTCGCGGAGAAAGGATATGGCAAGCTCAACTCCGCGGACCGCCGCTCGATCACCGGCGGACCGCAACTCCTGGCGGACCTTTTCGGGTATTCTCATGCCGGGAATCTCGTTGTGCAGAAACTCCGCGTGCCTGGCGCCACGCAGGGGGAGTATCCCGAGCATCACCGGCACTGCCCATCGCTCCACAGCCCGCACGAGCTGTTCCAATGTCGTCAGCTCATACAACGGCTGTGTGAACACGATGTGGGCCCCCGCCTCGAGCTTTCGCTCCAGCCTCGCCATTTCTCCCTCAATGTTTCCCGCCACCGGATTCACGGCGCAGGCAATGAAGAATGCGGTGGGGCGGCCAAGGTCATTTCCCATGAGGTCTCTTCCCTGGTTCATCTGTTGCGCGGCGCGAATGAGACCGATCGAATCCACGTCGAACACCGATGTTGCCTGCGGGTAGTCTCCGATCCTGGTCGGATCCCCGGTCACGCAGAGGACATTCCGGATCCCCAGCAGGTGAGCGCTCATGAGTTCGCTCTGAAGACTGATGAGATTTCGGTCCCGCGCGGCAAGATGCATCACCGCCTCCATCCCGGCCAGCGTCTGCACCTGGTGCGCAAGGGTAACGGGACTGATACGCAGGCGTGCCCTTGCGCCGTCGGTAATGTTGATCGCATCAACGCCGACGCCTGCAAGATACCGGGCTCCGTCGGTAACGGATGACATATCGAAGCCGCGCGGCACGTCCAGCTCGACCGTGACCAGAAACTTCTTCTTCACGTGTTCGGAAAGTCTGCTCCGCCGTTCCGGAAGCGCCTCACGACCGGATCCTGCCGCCACGCCCTCAGAAGAGATTGCCACCGCCGGTGCGGTTTCTGGCTGTCGATGTGCGGGTTCGCCGGCACGGCCCTTCCGGAAATCTTCCACAACCTTCCGGATGGCCTCAATGTGCGACGGCGTAGAACCGCAGCATGCGCCGATGAGCGTCACCCCCGCCTCAAGCAGCTGGCGGGCGTACTGGGCCAGGTACTCCGGCGTAGCGTGGTAGATCGAGCGCCCGTCCACCAGGGTCGGGATACCGGCCGCCGGCTGAGCCGACAGCACGACGCCATCCTTGTACATGTTCCGGATGATGGTGAACATGCGCTGAGGTCCGACGGTGCAGTTTGCCCCGATAACATCGACGCCGCGAGCAGCAAGGTGCTCGACCACTTCGAGGGGGAAGGAACCCGAGAGGATGGAACCATCTTCCGGAAAGGTCTTCTGAGCGACCACGGGAAGGCGAGTGACTTCCCTCGCCGCGGCAATAGCCTCGTCCAGTTCGCTCAGACTGACAAACGTCTCCAGTATCAGGAGATCGACGCCCGCCGCAACCAGGATCTCGATCTGGCGCCGGAAGATGTCGCGCACGTGTTCCCGGCGGATCTTTCCGACCGGCTCCAGCAGCCTGCCGGTCGGTCCAACCGAACCGGCGACGTAGACGTGATTTCCTGCCGCCCGCCGGGCAATTTCCACGCCGGCCCGATTCATGTCTTCGTGACGGTCTTCAAGGTGGAACTGGGCCAGCCGCAGGAGGTTTGCGGAAAACGTGTTGGTCTGGATGATTTCCGCCCCGGCAGCAATGTACTCCCGATGAATCCTCTCAACAATATCGGGATTGCGGAGATTCTGGATCTCGTGCGGCGTTTCGGGATACTCATAGAGATCCAGGAGGGTCCCCATGGCCCCATCACACAGGATGGGCCCTTCGCGAAGTCGTTGACGGAAATCCTTCATGAGGAGTTCGTCCCTGGATCAATCCGCTGCGGCTCGTTTCATCGCGTTCACCAGATCTGAGGGCTCCCATTCGTTCCCTTCGAAGATCTGCGCAACTCGCCGCTCTCTGTCCAGCACAACCGTTCGGAGATTGTGGATGATCTCTTCTCCTCCCTCGTTGTGCACAACGAGTCCGACGGCACCTGCGATCTGGAGGACCACCTCCGGCGACTCGGTGACAAAATCCCATGTCGCAAAATCGGCTCCATAGGCCTTACCGTAGTTGCGGAGAATGCTCGGTGTATCATAGGTCGGATCAAAGCTGACCGTGAGGAGGTGCCACTGCCCGCGGAGCGATCGATTGCCGGCGAGTTCCTGCTGCACCTTCGCAAAGGCCGACGTCATCTGGATGCAGAAATCGGGAAGGGGGCATCGCGTGTAGATGAACGTCAGTGCCACCACGCGGCCGTCGAGCTCGTGCATGTGCACGCGGCGCCCATCCTGATTCACAAACCCGAAATCAGGGAATCGGTCGCCGGGCCGGAGCGCGACGCGGGTAAGAGCATTCCCGCGGGCCGCCGGGGCCGTGCGGCCTCCCCGGCCGATCACAAACACCGTCTCCAGCCAGCTCTTCTTCGATGTCACGGCAAGCGTGCCAATCACGGTGTCGCCGGGCTGGACATGGAGAAGAAGGGTAGAGTCGTTCACCCGAAAGGGCATCGTCATGGCCATCATGTAGCCGGGGATTTCCTCATGGTCCAGGACGATCCGCAGGCGGTCTGGGTCCACTTCTACCACAACGCCGCGGACGTCATACGTCGTGACGTCTGGTCGCCCCCGTTTCTCATCCGTCGTACACCCGCAGCACACAGCGGCGAGCACGATTGTCAACAGGGCGGTTCTCTTCATCGTGGATTCCTCTGTGGAAGAGCGGCGGCCGGCGCTGGCTGTCGTGTCGTGGGACCGGTCAACCTCTGTACCGAGACGGCAGACGCACACCTACATCAGTTGGTCAAGGGATTCCCTCTGGCGGATGACCCGAACCCGATCACCGCTGACAAGAACTTCGGCAGGGCGAGGGCGGCCGTTGTAGTGGGACGCGTTGACGAACCCATAGGCACCGGCGGTCAGAACAGCAAGAACGCTCTGCGGTTTCACTTTGTTCAGTACGCGATTGCGGGCCAAGAAGTCACCCGACTCGCAGACCGGGCCGACGACGTCCACGGTTTCGGATTCGTACGACTCGATACGCGCCGGCACAATCTGGTGATAGGCGTCGTAGAGACTGGGGCGAAGAAGATCGTTCATCCCCGCATCGACGATCACGAACTTTTTTCCCCCATTCTCCTTCGTGTAGAGCACCCTTGTCAGGAGAACGCCGGCCGTCGCAACGACCGAACGCCCCGGCTCCAGCCAGATCGTGCAACCGGCAGGTTGAAGAATGGGGCGAACCGCCGCGAGGATATCCGGAGGAGTGAGGGGAGTTGTTCCATCGGTTGCTTCCCGGGGGATTGCCTCATGTTGCAGGGCATTCACGTACCGGACACCGAATCCCCCACCGAGATCGATGTGCGAAACTGCCGTTCCCTGCTCGCGCAGTTTCCGGGTCAGTTCAACGAGGAACAGCGCCGCGGCCGCAAACGGTTCCGCCTTGACGATCTGTGATCCGATGTGGCAGTGAACGCCGGCAATGTCGAGCGACGGCAGTCCGGCGGCATAAGCGTACGCCTCCAGCGCCCGCTCGCCGTCGATGCCGAATTTGTGCTCGCGCAGTCCGGTGGAGATGTATGGATGGCTCTGGGCATCAATGTTGGGATTGACGCGCAGCGCGATGCGAGCGCGGCACCCCTCGCGCAGGGCAAGACGCGAAATGGCCTGGAGCTCCTGCAGCGACTCAACGTTGAATGAGAAGATACCGACCCGCAGCGCTTGTTCGATCTCATCCTCGCGCTTGCCAACACCGGCAAACGTAATCCGCTCCGGCGGAAACCCCGCCTTCAGCGCCATCATCAATTCTCCGACCGAGACCACGTCCGCTCCTGCCCCCTCGTCCGCGAGCATTCTGAGGATCGTACCGTTGCCGTTTGCCTTCAGGGCGTACGAGGTGACGTGAGGAAGTCCTGTGAGGGCACCGTCGATCGATCGGTAGTTGTCGAGAATTGTCTGCTTGCTGTAAACATAGAGTGGCGTTCCGAACTCATCCGCGAGATCACGGAGAGGTACCTGTTCACAATGGAGTTCATGCTCGCGGTACTCGATCTGCATCACCTGCTACCTCCCGATCGACGAGATGGGCTGTGCAACTTCGAAATGGGACACCACGGCATCCACGAGCTTTCCTGCCCCAAAGAGCAGGGCGTCAACCGCCGGGAGACCTGTTTCGGATTCGATCTGCCGCGCCGCCTGTTCAGACTGGTCCGGCGTGAGTCCGATGGAATTCAGGCCGATACCGACAACTTTCGTTTCTCTAAAGAATCGAACGACCATCTCATGCAGTTCCACGAGCCTCCGCAGATCGGGCAGCGGAAGGCCGTAGTTGTCGACTTTCCGGGCCGGTTGATGGCAGAGAATCATCGCATCAGGCATCGTCCCATGCATCAGTCCCAGGGTCACGGAAGAGTAGCCCATGTGGGTGAGAGACCCCTGACCCTCCACGAGGATGTAGCGGTACCCTTCGGCAGCCGACCGGTCGATCTCCCGTTCGATGGCACCCGCAATGTAGTCACCGACAATGGAATCCACGCAGATGCCTCTTCCCCGGATCAACATGCCTGTCTGCCCTGTTGCGACAAAATCGGAGGAAATGCCGCGGCGCTGGAACTCCTTGTGAACTTCGAGAATCGTCGTCATCTTGCCGATATTGCAGTCGCTCCCGACCGCCAGAATCGTCTTTGCACTCCGCGTGCGCCAGGTACCACGGGCCACCACCTCGGCCTCCGGAGGTATTTTCCGGTAGTCAGTCATGGTAATCCCATGCTCGGCCGCAAGCCGCAGAAAGACGGGATCGTCAGAAAGGATCGTATGCAGTCCGCTGAGAATATGAAGCTTCAGGCGGATGGCCTCGGCGATGAGATTCCTCCAGGAGTCGGGCAGCCGACCTCCGGTGGGGGCAATGCCGATGAGGAGGTGCGTTGCGCCCAGCGACACTCCTTCCCGGAGATCCCGGACGACCGGTATGGAGCCGCCGTAGCCAAGGACTTCCTGTGCAGTCTTTCCCGCCTGTGTGCTGTCGATCACACCGACGACTTCATGCGGAAGGTAGAGGATAGCACCGTTGGCTGTCTTTGACGTCAACGGTCCAAATCTCCCCTCCGCCAGTGCAAGAATATGCCGTGAATCCATAGGAATGTCATGTTATGTACCAATTTTTGCCTTGAAACTCAAGCTACTTTCCTCTACCTTGAGAGAAGGGAACAGCCCCCGATGGCGAAGACTCTGTGACCTGCGTCGCATCCCGCCGCAGGCGAGCGATGTAGTAGAGGATGTTGAACCAATTTATTCAAGGAGAGTTCTTATGATACGACTCAGAAGCATGTGGTTTCTCGCGGTCCTCGCGATCGGGCTCACGATGGCGGGATGTGACAAGTCCAATGAGCCGGACAATAGTCCGCCAAGTATTCCTGTTCTCCAGTTCAGTACACCCGCCCAGCCCACGACGGTCGACACGTGTCAATACCCGGCGTGGCTCTATGCACAGGCAGTCAACGAATTCGCTCTCCTGCCGACCTATTTCAGTCAGCTGAGGCCAACGCAGGACGGGAATGCCTGGGTATGGCAGATCGCGGAGGGTAACGCCTCGATGGTACTCAGAGCGGAGAAGACATCAAGCGGCGATGTCACCTGGGCATTGGTCCTTAACGGAGACGACGGTGAAGGAACAGTCTACAATAACTGGACGGCAATGCGAGGCACAACGAGCGCCGATGGAAGCAGCGGGACCCTCACGTTCTACCAGGAGAACACGACAACCGTCGAAGGGGAATTCAGCTGGACGAAGAACTCAGCGGGTGTGCTGACAGGGACTCTGATCTCGTACACTTCGGGAGTACAGGATGCCAAGATCGTTCACGTCAGCAATCCGAACGGCTCTGGCGAGATCACCGTCTACGCGCGTTCCGGAAGCAACTGGGTGCAGACGTTTCACGCAACATGGGCACCCGGCGCACCTGCCGTATGCGGTTGAACTAGCTCCTGACTCCTCCAATCCTGACCCCGTCTCCTTGAGACGGGGTTCTTTTTTTGCATAGACTCTGTTGAGGTATTCAGCAATGCCTGTTGTATAATTCAACGGATCGAAATCGTGCTGTGTACAACGGTTTGAGAGCCGGTTCCTGCGGTCCCGCAACCCCGGCTGTGTAAATATTCTCAGCGCGTGCCTGTGCAGATTTTCATCGACCGAGTTTTGACTCTCTGTAAGACCTTTAGGCGCTGGGACTTATGCGACCGTCCGGCGGGACCATGGTGCAACTCCAGTGGCACGGCCTTTGAGGATTGATGAAGCGACGAGATCACTCTCACCCAGCGACATCATACAGACTGATCAACTATCCTCCAAGGAGTCACTATCATGGTTGCCCTCTTTGTTGTTCTTACCATCGTGCTGGTTGTCGGCATTGAGATCGTCCGAGAGCGATATGCTCGCCGACGCGAAGCTGTTGCAGCGCAGCCGGTCCGTCCGGCCCTGGCAGACCGTTTCGTCGTTCCGCGAGGCTACTTCCTCAGCACGGCTCATGCGTGGACGGAGCTGTTGTTCAATGGCACGGCTCGCGTGGGTATCGACGATTTCCTCCAGAAGCTCGTTGGACGCATCGATGCCGTCGAAGCGGCCGCGCCGGGCACGCTGCTGCGCAAGGGCGACCCCGTGGCCCGGATCGTGCAGGGAAACCGTACCCTTACCATTCCAGCCCCCCTGTCCGGAAAGGTCATCGAAACCAACGCGAAGCTGGCGAGCGACGGCTCTCTGATCCATGAGGATCCCTACAGCCGCGGCTGGCTTGCACTCATTGAGCCTTCCAATCTCAGCGGTGAACTGAAGCGCCTCTCGATTGCCGAGGAAGCTGCTCTCTGGCTGCGAAAGGAAGTCGGCCGGTTCCGGAACTTCATTCAGGAGCAGATGGCCCTCGTCGCATCGGCGGGACATCCGATCCCTGCCGGTGTTACGCTGCTCGACGGCGGCCTGCCCACGACGGGCGTGCTTGAGAAAACCGATCAGCCGATCTGGGATGCTTTTCAGCGCGAATTCCTCGCTGCGGAACGTGACTGAACCGGTGCCCGTGTGTCCCCCTGCATCCATCTGAAGGAATGACAGTATGGCCGTGTACGGAATGTTGGTTGATACGACGACATGCATCGGCTGCTATGCCTGCGAAGAAGCGTGCGCCGAGCGATGGGGAAATCCGCAGTCCGATGTCCATGAACTTTCCTGGACGAAGAACACCGCGGTGCTCCAGTATGACGATGTCTACGTACCGCGTCTTTGCATGCACTGCAAGGAACCGACCTGTGCCTCGGTGTGTCCTGTCGGCGCATTCACCAAGACGCCGGAAGGACCCGTTACCTATGACGCCGACAAGTGCATGGGATGCCGATACTGCCTGCAGGCCTGCCCCTTTGACATTCCGAAGTACGAGTGGAACAGCCTTGCACCCGTCGTGACCAAGTGCGACCTGTGCCACGAGCGCATTGCCAAGGGAGAGAGGCCGGCGTGCGTGGAAGCGTGTCCGGCGGACGCCCGCGTCTTCGGCACACTCGAGGACCTGGTGAAGGAAGCCCAGCGGAGGATTCAGGAGAACCCTGAGGCATACGAGCATCACATCTACGGCGTTCGCGAGGCCGGCGGCACGTCAGTCCTGTTCCTTGCCGCCAAGCCGTTCGAGCAACTCGGTTTCCGCAGCAACATTCCCGAAACCCCCCTTCCCACGCTTACGTGGGCCGTTCTCTCGAAGATTCCGAACTACGTTTTCTGGGGAAGCACGATGCTCGCCGGCATCTGGTGGATTACGAACCGCCGGAAGGAGGTGCAGGCGTATGAACGAGCGCTCCGCCGCATGGAAGAAGAGCATCCCGGAACCCGCGACAACCATCATCAGCAGTGACGGAGACTTCCTATGACATCGTTGCGTTTGCCCCGATGGACGTTCTGGACGGCGCTTTTTTGGCTGGTCATTGCCGCAGGTGTCGTCGCCACCGTTATCCGTTTCACGCAGGGGCTGGGCGGATCCACGAACCTGAGCGATAAATTCCCATGGGGCTTCTGGATCGGTTTTGACATCCTCTGCGGTGTGGGACTTGCCGCCGGCGGCTTCGTGGTTGCCGCAACGGTCTACATCTTCAACCTGGACCACTACAAACCGATCCTCCGTCCGGCGATCCTGACGGCCTTTCTCGGCTACCTCCTTGTCATCTTCGCCCTGATGTACGACCTGGGGAAACCGTGGAACGTCTGGCATGTTATGATTATGTGGAATCCCAAATCGGTCATGTTTGAGGTTGGCTGGTGCGTCATGCTCTACACAGCGGTGCTGGCGCTGGAATTCAGCCCCCTGGTGTTCGAGCGCCTCAGACTCACCGGACCGGCAAAGCTCATCCACGCCCTGACGATTCCCCTTGTGATCACCGGCGTGATTCTCTCGACGCTCCACCAATCATCCCTTGGCTCTCTCTTCCTGATCGTCCCCGAGAAGGTCTACCCGCTCTGGTACTCGGACAACCTTCCGTACCTGTTCTTCTTGTCCGCCGTGGCCGTGGGCCCGGCGATGGTCACCATTGAATCGTTCCTGAGTTCCCGCGCCTTTAAGCGCGAGATCGAGGTCCCCATTCTCGCGAAACTCGCCAAGGTGTCGGCCGCGGCTCTGGCCATTTACCTTGTCTTCAAAATTCAGGACATCATGCACTACGGGCTTGTTCCGTACGTGTTCACCTTCAACACAGAGGGACTGCTGTACTGGGCGGAGATTCTCCTGGGAGCTGTGGTTCCGATCGGCTTGCTGCTCAACGAACGGATCCGATGGTCCAAGCAGGGACAATTCACGGCCGCCCTGCTGATCGTGCTTGGCTTCATTCTGAACCGCATGAATGTGAGCATTACGTCCCTTGAGCGATATACCAACGCCGGGTATTTCCCGACCTGGCAGGAAATCTCTGTCTCGCTGATGGTCATCGCTCTTGGCTTCGCGGCGTTTCG
>CAYXMK010000041.1:12321-14675 GCA_964465905.1 uncultured Ignavibacteriaceae bacterium
TGTGCGACCGGGCTTTCGACTGCGAACACTGTCCCTTCGACCGCGCAATTCGCGGCGGATATACTCCTGCCGATGAACTAGAGTCGGCTGAGTCAGATGCGCAGCCATCGCCGGAATCCGGATCCTCCGGCCAAACAGAACTCAGCCGCGCCGAAGAGGTCGTGCGAAGGTTCTTCAACGCATTGCTGGCAATGCCTTTTCCCTCGGATCGAATCTTCCACCGTGGACACACCTGGACACAGCAGCTGCCTGATGGAAGCATTCGGGTCGGGTTGGACCATCTTGCATCAGGGTTCCTTGGCACGGCATCGGCCGTTGTCCTCCCTCCCCAAGCCGCCCTGCTGGTCGAGACCATGCCTTTCGCCTGGATTGTGCAGCAGGAAGGATCTCATATCCTCCGGGCACCGGTGTCCGGCAGACTCGCGGAACGGAACGCAGCAGTGATGGAGCACCCCCATCTGACGTCGGCGGACCCATACGGCGAGGGATGGCTGGTCCGCCTGTCGGGAGCCGAGGCCGCTTCGGCAACGGACGCCGCTTCGGCAGCGGCAGCAGCCCGGCGGGCGAAGAGAGAGCTTGCAGGGCTGCGCTCCGAGGTGCTGACGCATCTTCGTCAGATGGTACATGCCGGCGCGACGTTGTACGACGGCGGCAGGCGAGTCTCCGCACTCCCTGATCTCCTGGGGCCGAAGAAACTGTTCCAGGTCGCTGCACGGCTTTTCACCGTCTAGCCCTACGATCGGAGAAGAATGGCCGGCTGGAATGTCCCTTCCAGCCTTTTTCTTTTTTGCCGAAGAGGTTCGCTCCCTTCTCATCTGTGGGAATCTGAGTATCGCGGCCTCGTCTTTGTTGGTTTCCCATCAACACCCCCGGCTGGCATAGAAATTGACCTTCGGCAGGAAGAGCGGATATCACATCTATGAACATCACTCGACTCCTTGCTGTCCGGCTGTTCGTTATCATCCTGGCGGTTCTGCTGATCGGCACGTCCCTCGTCACGACCTACCTGATGGATCACATCTCGCAGTCGCATATGCAGGCGGCCTACGGTTGCGCCGCGCGCATGAGCGACATCATCCATCGGTCGATGCACTACTCCATGCTGTTGAACCGCCGGGAGGATATCCGGCAGATCATCTCCACCGTCGGTTCAGAGCCGGGGATTGAAGCCATCCGGATTTACAACAAGGGGGGGGTGATTACTTTTTCCACCGAAAGCACGGAGGTGGGCACCGTCGTCGACATGGAATCGGAAGCGTGCCGTGCCTGCCATGCCGGCGGTCAGACCCCCGCGCTGCTTCAACCAGCCGAGCTCACAAGGACGTATACCGGGAAATCCGGCGAGCGCTTGATGGGAAGGATTACCCCGATCTTCAATTCGGAATCGTGCTCCAACGCTTCATGCCATGCCCACCCTCCTTCGCAGGCGGTGCTGGGAGTCCTCGATGTTCTCCTCCCGCTCCGCGAGCACGATGAGTGGCTTGCACAGATGAAGCGGATCCAGTACCTCAGCAGCGGCCTGCTGGTCGTCGCTGTTGCACTCCTGATCGGCATCTTCATCTGGCGTCTGGTCAACGTGCCGGTCCGAGAGCTCACCATCGGGACAGAGGAAATCATCAAAGGAAACCTCAGCTACCGCATTCCTGTCCGAACCACCGACGAGATCGGTGTGCTTGCAACATCCTTCAATCAAATGACTGATGAACTGGAGCGCGCTCACCGGGAGATCATGGAGTGGACGAGCACGCTGGAGCAGAAGGTCCAGCAGAAGACCGAGGAGTTGCGACGGGCACAGGCGAATCTCATTCACGTTGAGAAGATGGCCTCCCTCGGCAAGCTTGCGGCAACCGTCGCTCACGAACTCAACAATCCGCTCGAAGGAGTACTGACCTATGCCAAGCTGCTGAAGAAGCGGCTGCAGAGCGGCGATCTCACGCCGGAACAGCGCAGCGACGTGCAATCGGAGCTGTCGCTCATCGCCGATGAGACTGCCCGGTGCGGCGCCATCGTCAAGAATCTCCTTCTGTTCTCCCGCGAGAAGGTCGGCAAATTCCAGACCGAAGATCTCCGGGGAGTGATCGAACGCAGTCTGAAGCTGATCGATCATCATCTGGAGATTCACGCCGTCCGCCTGAATCTGCAGCTGGGGGACAAACCCGTGCCGATGGAGTGCGACGCGCAGCAGATCGAGCAGGCACTGCTGGCTCTCGAAATCAATGCTGTGGAAGCCATGCCTGAGGGAGGTACGCTGACCCTACGGGTGGAACCCAACGAGAAATCGGGAATCGTCACGATCGTCGTGGCCGATACCGGCGTCGGCATCCGGCCCGAGCACCTTCCCCACATTTTCGAGC